>NZ_DASWVV010000171.1:0-22984 GCF_036406155.1 Devosia sp.
CGAACCTTACCTATGCCGACCTGACGGAGGCGGCCATCCGGGAAGCCAAGCGGCGTGTCATCGACTCGATCGCGATCGCCTTTGCAGGCTACGACGAACAGCCCAGCCGCATTGCGCGGGAGATCGGGCTGCGCTGCACGAGCCGACCCGGTGCCACGATTCTTGGCAGCACCCACAGGACGACGCCGGACTATGCGGCCTTTGCCAACGGCACCATGATCCACTCGCAGGACTTCATGGATACCTACCTGTCGCGCGAGTCGCTGCATCCCAGCGATACGATCGCCGCGGTTCTCGCCACGGCCGAATACAGCGGACGAACGGGCGCGGACGTCATCCTGGGCACGGTGTTGACCTATGAGGTGATGTGCCGCCTAGCCGACATTGCCAATGTCCGCGAGCGGGGGTGGGATCACGTCGTATTCGGCGCAATCGCTTCGGCCCTGGGGGCCGCGAAAATGCTGAACCAGACCGCCGAGCAAATGCGCGAGACCCTGGCGCTCGCCGTGGTTGCCAACACCGCGCTGCGCCAGACGCGTGTCGGCGAGGTGCCAATGTGGAAGGCCCTGGCCCCTTCGAACGCATCGCGCAACGGCGTACTCGCCGCGATGCTGGCGCAGGCGGGGGTAACCGGACCCGTCGAAGCTTTCGTGGGCGCCAAGGGGTTCGAGCGCCAGGTCTCCGGACCCCTGCATTTCGAGGGATTCGGGTCGAAATCCAGCGGATACCGCATCAACCAGACCTATATCAAGGTGTGGCCGGTGCAGTATAATACGCAAGCGGGTATCGAGGCGGCGCTGGCGCTCCGCGACAGGGTCGATCCGCGCAGCATCGACGCGATCGTGATCGATATCTCCGATACCGGGCGAATTCTGTCGGCGGATACTGCCGCCAAGTGGGATCCCCAGACGCGCGAGACCGCCGATCACAGCCTTCCCTATATTGTCGTTTCGGCGTTGGTGGACGGGCAGGTTTCGCGCGGGACTTTCGATTCCGATCAGTACCGCAATCCCGAAAAGCTGGCACTTGTGCAGCGGGTCGACGTGCGGGCGGATCCCCAGTTCACGAAGACGTATCCTGAAGATCTGTCGGTCCGGGTGTGCGTGCGCCTTCAGGATGGCAGCGAGCATATCCACAGGATCGATCATCCCAAGGGGCACGTGCGCAATCGGCTCAGCGACGACGAGGTCTCGCAGAAGTATCAAGGACTCGTCGGCGACCGTTTTCCTCGTGCGAGGGCAGACGCCAATCTCGCGCGCCTGTGGGATTTGGACGGCATCGAGGACCTCGGCGAGTTGCTGGGCGGGTTTGCCCTGGACTGAGCCGACAAGGCGCGTGGCGCCTCGTTTCGGTCAAGGGCGGCCGCAGCATCGCGGCTTCGGGGTGAGTGGTGAACGGAGCGACGCTACCCCTTTCCCGTAATCGCTTCGCCCACCAGCGGTTGGCAGGGGGCGAGGCGTCGACGGCGCGGTTCGGCGAAGCGATGACGGGCGAACCGAACCGATATCTCTTAGGAGCGGAGCACATGCCGGGTCAGGCTCGCTACCGGCTTCGCAAGCGTCGCGGGCCGCGCCGTGAAAGGCGCTTCTTTCGATCTCCAAGTGTGACGTCAGCGGGCTGCCGGGGGCTTGCCAACGACCACACGCACCATTATTGATATTGATATTGATAAAGGCGGAGCCGCTTCGTTGCGTCCACGGGATGCCATTTATGCCGACGTCAAGCGCCGGATCGTGCTGAACCAGCTGGGGCCCGGCGTGGTGCTGACCGAACTCGGTCTCGCGGCGGAACTCGGCTGCAGCCAGGGGCCGGTGCGCGAGGCCCTGATGCGGCTGCAGGAGGACGGGCTGGTACAGCGCGGCGGGCATCGCGGCACCAGCGTCACCCCGCTCGACCCGGAGGAGGCCGAGGAGATTCTCGCCCTGCGCCGCCGCATCGAGGTGCGCGGCGCCCTGCGCGCCGCCCGCAACGTCGACCAGGCGGCGCTCGAGCGCCTCGCGGCACTGCGCACCCGGATGGATGCGGCCGCGGAGGCGGGCGACGAATATGCGCTGATCACGCTCGATACCGCCTTCCACCTCGAAATCTTCAGGCTGTCGGGGCTGCGGGCGCTCGAGCAGATCCTGGTGCGCTGCATCCTGCATTCGCATCGGCAGAAGCTGTGGGAGCCGCGCCATCGCCGGCCGCTGGCGGAGACCGCGGCGCGGCACGATGCGCTCTACGAACGGCTTGCCGCGCGGGACGGCCCGGGGCTGGCGACCGCGCTCGGCGAGCATATCGACACGATCGTCGAGGTCGACGACGAGGAGGGGACCGCACGCGCCGCATCGTGATGGCGCCGGGCACCCCGTGGGCAACGCAAACCAAACCGGGAGGAAAAGCATGGAACGCAGAACATTCATCAAGCTGGCGGGCGCCACGGCGCTGGCCACGTCGCTGGCGAGGCCCGCCGTCGCACAGCAGACGACCGTGCGCTGGTGGTATCACTTCGACAAGCCGGAGAACACGCCGGACGAATTGATCGCCGCCTTCGAGGCGGCCAACCCGGATATCAAGATCGAGGCGGAGAGCATTCCGTGGGGCGGCGGGGGCGACTACTACACCCGCCTGTTCGCCGCCATCGTCGCCGGCGGCGCCCCCGACTGCGCCATGGTCAAGCTCAACAACCAGGCGCAGCTGATCGAGATGGGGGCGCTCGAGCCGATCGATGCCATGGTCGCCGGCTGGGACGGGCGCACGGACATCTCGGACGACATCTGGAACGTCAACAAGTCGGCCGACGGCAAGCAATACTACCTGCCGCTCCAGTACGTCGTGCTCTACCTCTACTACCGGCCCGACCTGTTCGAGGCGGCCGGCGTCGCCCCGCCTACCAATTTCGAGGAGTTCCTCGCCGCGGCCAAGGCGCTGACCCAGGGCGACGTCTACGGCTTCGGCATGCGCGGCGGCCCCGGCGGCCACGACAACTGGGGCCCCTTCGTCCTCGGCGGCGGCGCCAGCTTCGAGAAGGGCGGCATGGTGTCGGACGCGGCGCTGGCCGCCAACCGCTGGTATGTGGGGCTGGGCACCGAGCACAAGGTGATCCCGCCGTCGGCGCCCACCGACGGCTTCCGCCAGATCGTCGACAACTTCAAGTCCGGGCGCACCGCCATGGCCATCCACCATGTCGGCTCGTCCAACGAAATGGTGGAAGCGCTGGGCGACAAGGTGTCGGCGGTGCCGGTGCCGCGGGGACCGGACGGCAAGGGCTGGACGCTGTTCGGCGACGAATCCAACGCCGTGTTCTCCTCCTCGGCCAACAAGGAAGCCGCCTTCCGGTGGATCTCGTTCCTGTCGACCGGCAAGAACAACGTCGCCTTCAACCGCCTGACGGGGCAACTGCCGGTGGTGACCTCGGGCGCCGCCGAGTGGACGCTGCACCAGGCGCGCTTCGTCGAGGCCAGCGCGGCCTCCCTGCCCATGGCGGCTGTGCCCCCGGATTCCCCGCTCACGGCCGATTTCGTGCGCACCGTGTGGCCGACCAACATGCAGCAGGCGCTGCTCGGCCAGATCACGCCGGACGCCATGATGCAGGCCATCGAGGCGCATTTCCACGGCTGACACCCCTTGACCGGGGCGGGCCGCAATGCCCGCCCCCCTCTCTTCTCACCCTTGCAGGGCCGCCCGACGTGAAGCCGATTGCCGCGCGCAAGCGCCTCATCCTGACGCCCTATGCGTTCCTCGCGCCGGCGCTGCTCGTCACCGCTGCCGTCATCCTGTTTCCCGTCGTGCAGACGGCGTGGATGAGCCTGTTCGACTACGTCCTGTTCCGCCCCCGCAGTATTCCCTTCGTCGGGGCGGGCAATTTCGTGCGCGCCTTCGGCGATCCGGTGTTCTGGCTGTCGCTGTGGAATTCGGCGATCTGGATCGGGGCCGTGGTGGCGCTGCAGTTCGCCCTCGGGCTGGCGACGGCGCTGCTGCTCAACCAGAGCTTCTGGTGGCGCGGCGTCGCGCGGGCGCTGGTGGTCGTGCCCTGGGCGCTGCCCAGCGTCATCATCGGGCTGATGTGGACGTGGATGTACGACTTCAACCTCGGGGTCATCAACGACGTGCTGCTGCGCATCGGGCTGATCGGCGAGCCGATCGCCTGGCTGGCGCGAAGCGACACGACGCTGCCCGCCGTCATCCTGGCGCTGGTCTGGCAGGGCTTCCCGTTCTTCGCGGTGGTCATCCTCGCCGGGCTGCAGACCGTTCCGGCCGAACTGCTGGAGGCCGCCGAGATCGACGGGGCGACGCCGTTCCAGCGGCTGCGCACCGTGACGCTGCCCTGCATCATGGACGTCATCGCCACGGCCCTGCTGTTGCGCACCATCTGGGTCGCCAACTCACTGGACGTCATCCTGGTCATGACCGGCGGCGGGCCGGGATACGCCACGCACACCCTGCCGCTTTATGCCTTCCTCAAGGCCTATTCGAGCATGGAGTTCGGTTACGGTGCGGCGCTGGCGCTCATCCTTACCGCGCTGCTGCTCTTCGTGGTGTTCGCCTATGTGCGCCGTGCTGCCGGAGATCTCGACAAATGATCGACCGCCGCTCGCGGCTGCGCCGGGTGCTCGAAATCGAACTGCCTCTCATCCTCATCATCGCCTTCGCGCTGGCGCCCTACGCCTGGATGGTGCTGACCTCGATCAAACCCGACGCCGACATCTCGACGCGCCCGCTGCAATACCTGCCCAGCACCGTGACCCTCGAGCACTATGGCACGCTGCTCAACCGCACCACCTTCGCCACCAACCTGCTCAACAGCCTGGTGGTGGCGCTCGGGGCGGTGGCCGTCGGGCTCGGGGTCAGCGTGCCGGCCGCCTACGCCTTTTCCCGCTTCCGCTTCCGCGGCCGCAGGCTGCTGATGACCAGCTTCCTCGTCATCAACATGTTCCCCATCGTGCTGCTCATCATCCCGCTGTTCGTGCTGATGCGCGCGCTGGGACTGCTCGACACCTTCATCGGGGTGATCGCCGGGCACTCGACCTTTGCCATCCCCTTCGCGATCTGGATGCTGACCAGCTACATGAACGCCATCCCGCGCGAACTGGACGAGGCCTCGACGCTCGACGGTGCGACGCTGCTGCAGACCATAAGGCTGATCCTCGTGCCGCTGGTGATGCCCGGCATCGTCACCACAGCGATCTACATCTTCGTGACGTCCTGGAACGAATACCTCTTCGCCATGATGCTCTCGGGCCAGAACGTGCGCACGGTCACCGTGGCCCTGCAGCTGTTCATCGGCGAATTCACGGTGCAATGGGGGCTGCTGACGGCGGGCGGCACGCTCGTCGCCATCCCCGTCACCATCCTTTTCCTCATAGTGCAGAAGCGGCTGGTGGGCGGACTCACGGCCGGGGCGGTGAAATAGTGACCAATCCAATCGGCATCATCTCCATGTTCTACGCGCGGCCGTTCGGGAGCGAGCACCTGCCCATCCTGGCACGGATGAAGGCGGCGGGCTGCGACTTCGTCGAACTGCTTGTCCCCGAACCCGGAGAGCTCGACCTCGCCGAGACCCGGGCGGCGCTCGCCGACCACGGGCTGGGAGTGGTGCTGGCCGCGCGCGTCAACCTGTCCCGCGACCTCGCCAGCGCGGACGACGACGCCCATGCGGCCGGCATCCGCTACCTCGAATTCTGCGCCGAGAGCGCCCACGCGCTGGGCGCCGGCCTCGTCGGCGGTCCGCTCTACGGGGCGCCGCTGGTGTTTGCCGGCCGCGCCCCCGCCCCGGTGACGGAAGCCGAGCGGGCGCGCAGGATCGACAGGGTCGTCGCGGGCCTCAGGAGGGCCGCCGCTCGCGCCGGCGAACTGGGCGTCAGGTTCTGCATCGAGCCGCTCAACCGTTTCGAGACCGACATCGCCAACACCACCGAGCACGCGCTGGCGCTGGCCGAGGCGGTGGCATCGCCGAGCGTGGGGGTGATGCTCGACACCTTCCACATGAACATGGAGGATCCCTCCATCCCCGACGCCATCAGGTGTGCCGGATCCCGCCTTTTCCACTTCCAGGCGAACGAGAACCATCGCGGCTTCATCGGCTCGGGCCATATCGACTGGCCAGCGGTGTGCCGGGCCCTGGCCGCCATCGACTACACGGGCCCGATCACGCTCGAGCCGTTCCTCCGCGATGCCAGCCCGCCCGGCACGCCGCTGGCCCAGTGGCGTGCCCCGCACAGGAATGAGGACGAGGAACTGGCGGCGAGCGTCGGCATCCTGCGCGGTGCCCTGCGCTTCGCGGCGAGGACGGCGCCATGAGCACGCTGCGCATCGGCTGGATCGGCTGCGGCACGCATGCCAACGAGATGCTGCTGCCCCAGCTCACCCGCTTCGAGGCGCGCATCGCCGCCCTGTGCGACGTCGACGCCGGCAAACTGGCCGCGACCGCGGCGCGTTTCGGCGTCGCGCCCGCCGACACGACCCCCGACTGGCGGCAATTGCTGGCGCGCACCGATCTCGACGCGGTCGCCATCGCGGCCGGCCCGGCGGCGCATTTCGAGATCGGGATGGCTGCCGTTGCCCGGCGCCTGCCGGTGTTCATCGAAAAGCCGCCGGCCCCCAGCGCGGCCGAGGCGCGGCAACTGGCTGCCGCCGCAGCGGCAGCCGGCGTGCCGGTGGTGGTCGGGTTCATGAAGCGCTATTCGACCGCCAACCGCATCGCCGCCAACCTCATCCATGCCGGCGAGTTCGGCCGGCCGGCCTCGTTCCTCGGCCAGTACATGACGGCGCCTACCTATTTTTCCGGCGATCCGGACTATACCGGCTTCTATCTGCACCACTGCGTGCACTATTTCGATCTCGTGCCGCACCTGATGGGCGAGGTGGCGAGCGTCGCGTCGCGCCGCCACGAACTGGCGCCCGGCAAGCTCCTGCTGCATGTCGATTTTCGCTTCGCCTCGGGAGGCATCGGTACGCTCGTCGTCGGCACGCACCAGTCGCGCGGCACGCCGATGGAATGGTGGCAGGTGATGGCGGACCACCGCCGCGTCGAGGTCCGCAACGTCCACGAGGTGCGCTACTATCGCAACCCGCCGTTCAAGTTCGGCGATGCCGCGGCCAGCCTGCACGACGGCGAGGACACGCTGGTGTGGGAGCCCAACCTCACCGCTGCGGCCAACGAGGACCACAAGGGCTATTTCGCCTTGCTCGCCGACTTCCTGGCGGCGGTGCGCGGCGAGCCCGTGAGCGTGCCAACGGCCGCGGACGGTGCCCGCGCCATGGCGCTGCTCGAGCAGGCGCTCGCCAACCAGGCCTAGCCGGCGTCGCCCGAGACGGGTGCGCCTCCTGCCGTTTGATGCTATCAGGGCGGCGGCCTGAGGCCGCCCCCCTCGGCATCGGAATGGAGCAGAAGCTGCAGTGAAAGCGCCCGGCATCCCCGACCCGCTGGTGTCCCTCGTCATTGCCACGCTCGGCGAGGCGCGGACGCTGGCAGCGTGCCTTGCGAGCCTCGATGAGCAGCGCGAGGCGCCGCCGTTCGAGGTGATCGTGGTCGACCAGAATGGCGACGATCGCCTCGATGCCGTGGTGCAGGGATATGCGGACCGGCTCGACATCCTCCATGCGCGCGTGGCCTTCCGCGCCGCGAGCCGGGCGCGCAATCACGGCGCCCGCCTCGCCCGCGGGCGCTGGCTCGGCTTTCCCGACGACGATTGCCGGCTGCTGCCCGATGCCCTGCAGCAAGCGGCGCGTTCGGCCGCAGAACCGGGGGTGCGGGTGATCACCGGGCAGACCATCGACGAGGACGGCCGGCCCAATGTCCTGCGCTGGGCGGCGGCGCCGGTGCGGTTCACGCGCTGGACGATGTTCGGGTGCCTCACCGAGGCGACGCTGTTCGTCGACCGGGAGACGTTCCTCGCCGCCGGCGGCTTCGACGAGCGCTTCGGGCCGGGAGGGCGCTACCCGGCGGCGGAGGGGATCGAACTGATGAACCGGCTGTTCCGGCAGGTGCGCGCCGGCGAGGCCCTGTACAATCCGGCGATCCGGATGCGGCATCCGACGAAGGTTCCTCCCTGGGACCGCCAGGCGGTCCGCCGGTTCCGCACCTATGCGCTGGGCGATGGCGCGCTGATCGCCAAGAATCCGGAGCCGCATATCCTGTACTGGGGTGCCCGCACGGCCGTGGCCGCGGCGCTGCAGGCACTCGCCTTCGATGGCTGGCGCAGCCTCGCCTTCGCGGCGCGGCTCGGGGGGCTGTGTCGCGGCATGGGCTCGTTCACGCTGGCGCGGTGGACATGCAGGGACTGAAATACATCTCCTGGGCCGACAACACGGGCTATGCCGTCGCCGCCAAGTCCTACCTGCGCGTGCTGGAGCAGGCGGGGGTGGCGTTGAGCTGGGTGCCGATGCTGCCGGGGCCGCTGGGCTACGAGCCGCGGCAGTCGGTGCCGGGCGAGCTGGGCCGGCTGGCAAACCGGGCGATCGACTACGACACGGTGCTCATCCACACCGTGCCCGAGTACTTCCCGAACTGGATCGACCGCGAGCGACACGGCGGACGCAGGGTTTTCGGCTACACGGTGTGGGAGCTCGACCACCTGCCGGGGCACTGGCCGGCGATTCTCAACCGCCTCGACGGCGTGATCGTGCCGTGCAGCTTCAATGTCGAGGTTTTCCGCCGCTCCGGCGTGACCGTTCCCATTCACGTGGTGCCGCATCTTTCCCAGTTCGAGCACGGCGCGCCGGCCAACGACGCCGACCGGGCCGCCCTGCGGCGGCGGATCGGCGAGCGTCGGCTCGCCGCCGATCCGTTCATCGTCTATACGGTCGGCTTCTGGTCCAACCGCAAGGCACCCTATCTCGCGCTCGAGGCCTACCGGGCGGCCTTCGCCGCCGACGAGCCGGTGCTCATGGTGCTGAAGACCAGCGGCCACGATTTCACCCGGCTCAGCCGGCACTGGCGCAACCTGTTCCGCCGCCGGCATCCTACCACCGCCCGCTCCGCCGCCGCCCTGCTGCGCCGGGCCGGCGCAACGCCGCCGGTGGTGGTCATCGGCGACGACACGCTCACCGAGGGGCAGATCCGGGCGCTGCACGAACTGGGCGACTGCTACGTCTCGCTGGCCCGCGCCGAGGGCTGGGGTCTCGGCACGTTCGACGCGGCATGGCACGGCAATCCGGTGGTGACGACGGCGTGGGGTGGGCAGCTGGATTTCCTCGACCCCGCGCTCACGGGCCTTGTCGACTACGAGATGGTGCCGGTGGATGAGCCCGTCTGGTGGGCGAGCTACCCCGCCAGCGAGCGCTGGGCGCAGCCCTCCGTGGCCGACGCGGCACGCAAGCTGAGGCAGGCCTTCGACGACCGCGCCGCGGTGGCGGAGCGGGCCCGCCGCCAGGCCGCAGGCATGCGCGAGCGCTTTTCGGCGGCGGCCACCACCGAGGCTCTGCTGAGGGCCCTGGCATGAGCGACCGGCCCTCGATCCCCAACGTGTTCCATTTCGTCTTCGGCCTGCGTGAGCAGACCGAGCCGTTTCATCTCATGTACTATCTGTGCCTGGCCTCGTGCCTGGAGGTGAACCGGCCCGACGCCGTGCACTTCCATTTCCGGCACGAGCCCCACGGGGAGTGGTGGGAGCGGATCAAGCCGCGCCTCGTGCTGCGGGCGCTCGAGCCCGACGCGGCGCTGCAGGACTATCGATACGAGGACCCGGCGGTCGCGCCGTTCCGCTACGCGCATCTCGCCGATTTCGCCCGCTTGCGCATCCTGCTGGCGGAGGGCGGCATCTACGCCGATATCGACACGCTGTTCGTGCGGCCGTTTCCGCAGAGCTGGCTGTCCCGCCAGTTCGTGCTCGGCGAGGAGAAATCGCCGCGGCCCGACGCGGGATCGCTGTGCAATGCCTGGATCGCCTCGGCACCCGGCGCCGCGTTCTGCCGCATCTGGCTCGACGGCATGGCCGACGCCTTCGACGGCAGCTGGAGCAACCACTCGACGCTGTTGCCCTATCGGCTCGCCCGGCAGCACCCGGAACTGATCGATGTCGAGCCGGAGGCCGCGTTCTACGCGCTCGACCATTCGCCACGCGGCATCGCCGGCCTGTTCCTGCGCGACGTCGCGCTGCCCGAAAAAGCCTACAGCCTGCACCTGTGGAACCATCTCTGGGTCGACCCGCGCCGGCGCGACTTCAGCCATTTCCACGGCGGCCGCCTGACGGTGGACTATGTCGCCCACGCGCAGACGACCTATGCCCGGCTGGCGCGCCGGTTCCTGCCGGCCGACGTGGCGACCAGCCGGGCGCGCTATTGGCGCGATACGCTCACGGCTTTCGCCGAGACGCCGGTGCATGCCACGCTCTCCGCCATCGGGCTCGATCCCGGTGCCGTGCGCCGGCTGCTACCGTGAGCGCGGTACTACCGATCGCCGTGCTGATCACGCCGGTGCTGCCGCTGCCGGGCGGCTCGGGGCGGGCGCTGCGGGCCTGGGACTGGCTGTGCGAGCTCTCCCGCGACCACGCCGTGCACGTCCTCGTGGCGGCGCCGGCGTCCACCGTGCCGGCGCCGCCGCCGCACTATCCGGCCGCAGACGTCCGCGCGCTCGGCGAGGTCACCCGGGTGACGGCGAGGTATCGCCGGCTGCTTGGCCTGCTGTTTCCCCCGGCGGCCTTCATCTCGCGCCGCTTCGTGCTCGATTGGCAGGTTCCCGCCCAAGGTTTCGCCGAGGCCGCGGGCAGGGGGCTCGTCTGGCCGGCGGTTCGTCGGATCGTCGTCTTCCGCCTGTATCTGCGCGATCTCGGTGTCTTCCTGTCGCGATATTGTCCGACGGTGGAGTTGGAGCTCGACCTCGACGATCTGGAATCGCACACGCGCCTCAGCGTGGCGGCGTCGCTGCTGCGCGGGCGACGCTATCGCGCCGCCGCCCGCATGCTCGCCTCGGCCGCACAATACCGGCTGGTCGAGCAGGGGCTGGGGCGGCGCTGCCGAACGCTCTACCTCGCGGCGCCGGAGGACTGCCGGCATCTGTCGAGGCGAACCTCCGCGGACGTTGCCTGCCGGCCCAACCGGATGCGCATGCCCGCTGATGTCGCGCCGCCGCCTCGCCCGGGCGAGCTGCGCCTGCTGTTCGTGGGCACGCTCGACTATCCTCCCAACGAGGAGGCGGCACGCGACCTGGCCCAGCGCCTGGTCCCGATCTTGCGGGCCCGGCTGGAGCGGCCGTGGCGCCTGGTCGTGGTCGGCAGCCATGCCGCTCCGGAGCTGGCGGGACTCCTGCGCCGAACCGCCGAGATCGAGTTCATCGCCGAGGCCGCCGACCTGCCGGGCCTCTACGCCGCGTCGCACGTCGTCCTCGTTCCCGTCCGTGCGGGCGGCGGCACCAAGTTCAAGACGCTGGAAGGCTTCGCGTATCGACGCCCGGTGGTGTCGACCCGGCACGGCGTGCGCGGCCTCGCCGCACGCCCGGGCGAGCACTATCTGCCGGCGGAGACGGCGGCCGAGTTCGCCGCGGCGATCCACCGCCTCGCCGGCGATCCCCCGCTGGCCGAGCGGATCGCGGAGGCCGGCCGGCGGTTGTGCTACAGCGAGTACCGGGTGCCATGAGCCAGCGCGAAGCCGTCGCTGCGCCCCGTAACTGGGTGGTGCACGACTATCTGCAGGTCAATGGTGGCGCCGAGCGGCTGGTCATCACGCTCGCCCGCGGCCTGCCCGATTTCGGCCTCGCCGTCTCCGGTGTGTATCCGGACTTCAGCGGCACCGGCGATCTCGATGGCGTGCAGCTGCGCACCCTGGGGCACGGCCCTGCCGGCCTGCTGCCGCGCCTGCCGCGGGCGCTGCTCGCCTTCGGCCGCCGGCCGGGCGTCGCCGCAGCGCACGACACCGTGATCTACAGTGGCCTCTACGCTCCCCTGGCCGTACACGGCCAGGGGAGCGGGGCGCGGCTCTATTATTGCCACACTCCGCCGCGCTTCGCCTTCGAGGAGGAGGAAAGCTATCTGCGCCGCGTACCGGCTTTTGCCCGTCCGGCCCTGCGCCTCGCCATCGCCCGCTATCGCCGCGCCTGGCTCGAGGCGGTTGCGGCCATGGACGTGGTCATGACCAATTCCGAGCATGTGCGGCAGCGGTTGCGCCGCCATGCCGGTGTCGACGCGCGCGTGATCTATCCGCCGGTCGATCTCGAGCGCTTCCGCTTCCTCGGCCAGCAGGGCTACTATCTCTCGGTCGCAAGGCTGGAGCCCAACAAGCGGGTGGAGCGGATCGTGCGGGCTTTCCTCGGCATGCCCGACCAAGAACTGGTGGTCGCCTCGGGCGGCTCCGAACTGGAACGGCTGCGCGCGTTGGCGGGGGGCGCCCCGAACATCCGCTTCCTGGGCTGGGTGGACGACGCGCGGCTCGCCGAACTCGTCGGCGGGGCCGTTGCCGTGCTTTATGTTCCCCGGGACGAGGATTTCGGCATCTCCGCCGTCGAGGCCATGGCCGCCGGCAAGCCGGTGATCGGCGTCAGGGAAGGGGGGCTCGCCGAAAGCGTCGTCGACGGCGAGACCGGCGTACTGCTCGAAGCCGATCCCACCGCTGATGCGATCGCGGCGGCCGTGGCGCGGATGACGCCGGAAGCGGCGGCGGCCATGCGGCCGGCCTGCGGGGCGCGGGCGCGCCGCTTCTCACGCGACGCTTTCCTGCTGGCCGTCGCCGGCGCGATCAACGAGGCCCGCGCGGCCCGGGTCGGGTTGCGGGCCGGGTAGCGAAGATGCGCGTGCTGCATTTCTACAAGACGACCCTCCCCGATACGGTGGGGGGCATCGAGCGCGTCATCGACGAGATCGCGCGCGGTACCTCCCGGCTCGGGGTCGAGGTGGAAACGCTGTCGCTGGCGCGGCGCCCGGGAACCATCACCATGGACGGTTATCGCGCGCACCGGGCGAAGCTCGACTTCGAACTGGCCTCGACCGGATTCTCGCTCGGCGTCGTCGGCGCGTTCAGCCGGCTGGCGCGGCGCGCCGACATCGTGCACTACCATTTCCCCTGGCCATTCATGGACCTCGTGCATTTCATCGCGCGCGCGAAGGTCCCGACACTGGTCACCTATCACTCCGACATCATTCGCCAGAAGCATCTGGCGCGGCTGTACCGGCCCTTGGAAGAGCGCTTCCTCGGCGATGTCGACCGCATCGTCGCCACATCGCCGAACTACCTCGCCAGCAGCGAAATCCTGCAGCGCCACCGGCACAAGACCAGCATCATCCCGATCGGGCTCGACAGGGCCCTCTACCCGCAGCCGTCGGCGGACCGGGTGGCGTGGTGGCGGTCGCGGCTGGGCCAGCGCTTCTTCCTGTTCGTGGGCGTGCTGCGCTACTACAAGGGCCTGCACATCCTCCTGGAAGCGGCGCGGGGCACCGACTATCCGGTCGCCATCGTCGGCGCCGGCCCGATCGAGGCGGAACTCAGGGCGCAGGCGGCGCGAGCGGGCCTCACCAATGTCCACTTCCTCGGCTTCCTGCCGGACGAGGAGAAGGTGGCGCTGCTGCAGGCGAGCCATGCCATCGTCTTTCCCTCCAATATCCGCTCGGAGGCGTTCGGCGTCTCGCTGCTCGAAGGCGCCATGCATGGCAAGCCGATGATCTCGAGCGAGATCGGCACAGGCACCACCTATGTCAACGTGCCGGGCGAGACCGGCGTCGTCGTCGCTCCCGACGACCCGGAGGCGCTGCGCCGGGCAATGCGGCGGCTATGGCAGGACCCCGAGGAGGCAGCGGCCATGGGCAGGAAAGCGGAAGCGCGGTTCCGTGCGCTATTCACCGCCCGCCGCATGGCGGAGCAGTATGTCCGGCTGTACCAGGACCTGCTCGCAGGCGCCCGAGGCTAATCCACCCAGGCCATGGCCGGGTCGACCGTGGCGCAGAACTGGGCCGCGCTCAGGCGCGCCTGCTCGACCACGCGACGGATGAGTTCGACCTGCGCGGTTGCCTGGTAGCTGCCGATGATGGGCATCGGCGGGAAGCGCTTGCTGACCCGGATCGGATGCAGGAGCCCCATCTTGAGCTCGCGCTGGATGGTGACGGTCGGAATGGCCCCGACGCCGAAGCCGTCGATGAGCAGGTTGATGATCGAGTAGAGCGAGTTCGAGCTGGTCAGCTTGCTTGCCAGCACCTGCTCGTCCTGGAAGTAGGGCGCGATCATCCGGTACGGCGGCGTGTCCTTGGGAAAGGTGATGATCGGCATGCGCGCCAGGTCGTCGACGCTGTAGGTACGCTTGGGATCGATGATCCTGGAAGAGCCCGCCCAGATCATCTGCAGGGTGCATGCGGTAAAGCTGCGGAAGTTGTTGCCGATGGCCGGATCGACGGCAAAGATCACATCGAACGCGCCCTCGTTCATGCCCTGGATCAGGCTTTTCGTGCCTTCCACGGTGAGTTCGATCTTGAGGGTCGGAAAGGTTGCGTGCAGGTTCTCGACGAGCGGCGTCATCCAGGTTGACGACACCGAGTCGATGGCCCCGATGCGCACCACCTTGGACGCCATCGACGGGTCGTCCGCCAGTTCCTGCTTGAGCCCGTCATAGGACGCAAGGATCGCCTGGAACGTCTCCAGCACCCGCTCGCCGGCCGGGGTCAGGGCGAAGTCGCGCCCCGTGCGGTGCATCAGCTTGCAGCCGAACTCCCGCTCCATGGCGGCGAGGCGAATGGAGATGGCAGGCTGGGTTGTGTGCAGTTCCTGCGCGGCCCGGCCGAAATGGCGGTGCCGCGCCAGGGCGACGAACGTCGTCATGTCGAGGATGCGCATGGCGCTTCCTCTATCAGACTTGTTCATCGAATGCAGGACCTCTACGAGGCCAGCATGATGTGCCTTGCCTGGGTGTAGTCGAGCAGCGACTGCATCGACAGGTCCGATCCGTAGCCCGAGTTCTTCATGCCGCCATGCGGCATCTCGGTCGCGAACACGCCGTGCGTGTTGATCCAGGTCACGCCGTATTCCAGCCGGTTGGCGATTTCCATGGCCTTGTTGGCATTGGCCGACCAGACCGACGAGGCGAGCCCGTATTCGGACGCGTTGGCCCAGCCGAGGGCGGTTTCCACCTCGTCGAACGGCGTCACCGTCACGACCGGCCCGAAGACTTCCTTCTGCACGATCTCGGCCTCGACCGGGGCCGCCACCAGGGTGGGCCGGTAGTAGTAGCCGTCCCCGTCCGGGGCGCCGCCGCCGGTGACCACCTCGGCCCCGCCTGCCTGCGCCCGCTCGACGAAACCGGCGACGCGGTCGCGCTGCGCCGCCGTGATCAGGGGGCCGAACTCGACGTCCTCGCGCCTGGGGGCTCCATAGACCAGCGAGCCGATCATGCCGGCGAGCTTGTCCGTGACCTTGTCGGCGATCGCCTTGTCGACGAAGACGCGGCAGGCAGCAGTGCAATCCTGCCCGGCATTGTAGAAGCTCGCCTCGCGCAGCGTCTCCACGAGCACGTCGATGTCGGCATCGGCGCACACGATGACGGGTGCCTTGCCGCCCAATTCGAGGTGGGTGCGCTTGATGCTTTCGCCCGCTGCCGCCTTGAGCACCGCCCGCCCGGTTCGCACGTCGCCGGTGAGGGAAATCATGCGCACCAGCGGATGGGTGATCAGCGCCTGGCCGACATCGGGGCCGTTGCCGCAGACCACGTTGACCACCCCTTCGGGCAGGAACTCGCCCAGGATCGAGGCGAGGAGCAACATGCTGAGCGGCGTATTTTCGGAGGGCTTCATGACCACGGTGTTGCCTGCCGCGACCGCGGGCGCGATCTTCCAGGCGGCCATCAGCAGCGGATAGTTCCACGGCGCGATGGAGGCGATGACGCCGAGCGGATCGCGGCGCAGCATGCTGGTGTGCCGGCTCGAGCGATAGCCGTTGGCGGCCGTGCCCGGCACGTTGCGTGCAGCAGTGCCGAAGAAGCGGAAGACGTCGGCCACGTTGGCCAGTTCGGCGCCCTTGACGAAGCGCCAGGGCTTGCCGGCATTGACCGACTCCACGTCGGCCAGGCTGTCGGCCTGCTGCTCGATGGCGTCGGCGATGCGCAAGAGGGCGAGGCTGCGCTGCTTGGGCGAGGTCTGGCTCCATCCGGCGAAGGCGGCATGTGCCGCGCGCACGGCCCTGTCGATCTGGGGCGCGTCGGCCGAGGCCACCTCGGCCAGCAGCCTGCCCGTTGCCGGCTCGTGGCTCGGAAGCGCCGCGCCCTGGCCGGCCTCGTACTCGCCATTGATGAAGAGTCGGGTTTCGTAGGTCATGTCACTCAATCCGAAGGGTTACTCGTGGATGACGCGGATGCGCGCCGGGTCGATGGCGAGGCTCACCTCGGCGCCATCGGCAAAGATGCGGTCATTGGGTGCAAGCGCCCGCAGCGTCTGTCCGGCAAGGGTCATGACGTAGCGGTTGCGCGCGCCCAGGAAGACGCGTGTCCGGATCCTCGCCCGCGGCCCCCCGCCGTCGGCGGAGAGGACGAGGTCCTCCTGGCGCAGCGCCAGCGTCACCGCCCCGCGGGCGGTCTCGTCCGCTGCCAGCACCAGCACCTGCCCGTCGGCGAGGCGCGCGACCGGTCCGGTATCGCCGGCAACGATCTCGGCGGAGATCAGGTTGGCCGACCCGATGAAGTTCGAGGCGAAGCCGGTCGCGGGCCGGTTGTAGATCTCGGCCGGCGTGCCCTCCTGCTCGATGCGACCGGCATTGAGCAGCACGATCCGGTCGGACAGGCTGAGCGCCTCCTCCTGGTCGTGCGTGACGAACAGCGTGGTCAGGCCGAGGCGCTGGTGGATCTCGATGAGTTCCACCTGCATGTCCTCGCGCAGCCGCGCATCCAGGTTGCTGAGCGGCTCGTCGAGCAGCAGCACCTTGGGCTTGGAGACGATGGCACGCGCCAGCGCCACGCGCTGCTGCTGCCCCCCGGAAAGCTGGCGCGGCTTGCGCTCGGCCAGATGGCCCAGTTGCACCGTCTCGAGCGCCGTGCGTACCTTTTCGGCCTGTTCCTCGCGGTTGCCGATGCGGCGCATGCGCAGCGGGAAGCGGACGTTCTCGGCGACGCTGAGGTGCGGCAGCAGCGCGTAGGACTGGAACATCATGGCGACGTCCCGCTTTTCCGGCGGCAGGTCGGTGACGTCGCGGCCGTCGATCTCGACATTGCCCTGCGTCACCCCTTCGAGGCCGGCCACGATGCGCAGCAGCGTGGTCTTGCCGCAGCCCGAGGCGCCCAGCAGCGAAACGAACTCGCCCGAGGCGATGTCGAGGGAAATGCCGTGCAGCACGTCCGTCTTGTTGAACGACTTGCGGATGGAGTGGAGGCGCACTGTGGCCATGGATCAGGCACTCGCGAATCGGTTGAGGCCCAGCATGCGCTCGATGATGGCGATGAGAGCGATGGTGAGGCCGATCATGATGGTGGACACGGCGGCGACCGAGGGATCGGGAGAGAATTCCAGCTGGCCATAAATCTGGACCGGCAGGGTGGTGAGCGTCGGGCCGCGCAGGAACAGCGACAGCACCGCCTCGTCGAAGGAGATGTTGAAGGCGAAGAAGGCCCCGGCCGCCAGCCCCGGCAGGCATTGCGGGACGACGACGAACCACAGCCGCTGCAGGCGGTTGGCGCCCATCGTGCGGGCTGCCTCCTCGAGGAAGGGATCGGATTCGGCGAGCACGGCCAGCGTCGTGCGCACGACGTAGGGCAGGGCGATGACGGTGTGGCTGAGGGCCAGCACCACCGGTGTCACCGGCCCGAAGGCTGCGCTCCAGAACATCAGCATGCCGATGGCGTAGATGATCGTGGGCAGCACCAGCGGCGACAGGAAGGCGGTTGCGAGAAGCTCGGAAAAGGGCAGCTGCCGGCGGTGGATGGCGATGGCCGCCGCGCCACCGACCAGCGTGGCCAGGATCGTCACCACGGCGGCGATCTGCAGGCTGATCCAGCCGGCGCCGAGATAGGCGTCGGACGACAGCACCGCCTGGTACCAGCGCAGGCTGAGCCCGTTTGGCGGGAAGGCGATGAACTGGCTTTCCGAGATCGAGACGCCCACCACCACGATGAGCGGCGCCAGCAGGATGAGCGCCGTCAGTACCACGAAGACGATGGCGGCGAGGCGCAGCCAGGTGGGAACCGACCTAACCATGGCGGGTCCCCGTCAGCCGGATGTACGGAATGAGCACGAGCAGGATTCCCGCGAACAGGATGACCGCCTGCGCCGCGGCAAAGGGCCAGTCGGGCGTCGCCGTCACCGAGCGGTAGATGGAGGCGGCAAGCACCTGGATGCGGGCGCCGCCCAAGAGGTTCGGGGTCACGAAGGAACTGGCCGACAAGGTGAAGCACAGCAGCGAGCCGGCGACGATGCCGGGCAAAGCGAGCGGCAGCACCACGGTGCGGATGGTCTGCAGGAACGAGCAGCCCATGGTGCGGGCGGCCTCCTCCAGGCGGGTGTCGATGCGGGTCAGTACCCCGAGGACGGACAGCGTCATGAAGGGCAGCAGGACTTGCACCATGCCGATGACGATGGCGGCCTCGGTCTGCATCAGGGCAAAGCTGCGGCCGACCAGGCCCATGTCCCGCAGGAGCTCGGGGATGAGGCCGCTGCGGCTCAGCAGCACCATCCAGCCGAAGGTGCGCACCACGACGCTGGTCATCAGCGGCAGGATGACCATGACCACCAGCCACAGGCGCAGCCGCGGCCCCACCTTGGTCATGATATAGGCCAGGGGGAAGCCGATGGCGGCGCAGATCAGCGTGATGAGCAGCGACAGGCGCACGGTGCGCCACAGCACGCCCAGGTAATACGGATCGGACAGGAACCGCTCGAACTGTGCCAGGGTGGGGCCGTCGGGGCCGGCAACGCTTAACGCGAGCATCTGCGCGATCGGCAGGAAGAAAGCGAGCGCCAGCAGCAGGATTCCCGGAACGGCCAGCAGCAGGTTTTCTGTGCGGTCATTCATCAATTGCAGTGTCTCTCAAATGCTTCCGGAACGAGGCCACGCCCTTCGGGTGGAACCCCAAGTCTACAACAGGCTGAGGGTGTCTGGTATGGCGCCGGCGGGGCGATCGTCGCCGGGTGCCTGCAGCCCGCCGCCGCGCCGCGGGGGCGGGGTGCAGGCCTCCCCTGGGAGGGAGCGGGGAGGCCTGCCGAGCCGGTCGAGTGAGGGAGGAGGGCCCCGACCGGCCGTGGTCGAAAAGGACCGCCTCACCCGCCATAGAGCTGCCGGGGTGCCGACGCCTCGCCCGTGACCGGGCAGCAGCGGTCGGCAACCCCGGGAGTCGGGCTTAGCGGGCGATCGTCTTGTTCCACGCCTCGACCCAGGCGGCGCGATTGGCCTCGATCACGGTGGGATCGAACCGCAGCAGGCCGGCAACGGCGGCTTCGCCGTAGGCGACGTCGGCTGCGACCTCATCGGACAGCTCGGTCTTGGCGTTGGTCGGCGTGTAGCGCAGCGCTTCGGCGAAGCAGGCCTGGGCCTCCGGCGAGATCTCGAGGTCGATGAACTTCAGCGCCAGCTCGGTGTTGGGCCGGCCGGCAACGAGGTTCGCCGTAATGAAGCTCGCGGGCGTTCCTTCCGCACCCTGGGCGAAGCCCGAGGGCAGGCCGGCCTTGCGCAGCGTATAGGCGTAGTCCGAGGCGTAGGGGGCGATCCAGGCGTCGTTCTGGGCGAATTCCTGCTGGATTTCCGGCGAGGTGGCGACGACCACGGCGCCGGCGTTGAGCAGCTGCTTCACGGCGTCGAGGCCGGGCTGGATGTTGGTGAGATCACCGCCCTGCACCTGGTTGAGCATGAGGAAGCCCAGCATGCCGTAGCCGTTGGAAATGTCGGTGAGCACCAGGTGCTCGGCATAGGCCGGGTTGAGCAGGTCGGTCCACTTGCTCGGCGCGGTCGGCAGCGCCTCGGTGTTGTAGACGAGGCCGATGGCGGCGATCGAATAGGCCGGCCCCTCGCCCTTGGCCAGGTTGGCCTTGGCGAAATCGTACAGGTCGGCGGCATTGCCGAGCGCGGCCGCGTCGATCGGAGCCAGCAGCCCCTCGGCGGCGCCGACGATCTCCTGGCCGCCGGAGAAGTGGATGACGTCGAACTGCGGCGCATCCTTCTGGGCGCGAAGCTGCGCGAAGGCATCGGCGGAATAGGCCGTGACGACGTTGACGGTGGCGCCGGTGGCCTTCTCGAACGGGGTGATGACGCAGGCGCGGTGCGCCTCCTCATAGGCGCCGCCGAAGGAATTGATGGTCAGCGTGTTGTCCTGCGCCAAAGCGGTCGAGCCGAGCAGGGCCGACAGCCCGACAATGGCAGTAGCAATACTTGTTCTCATTTGACGTTCCCTTCCTGAAGAAATGCAGGCCGGCCTCCTCGGTCCGGCCTTCCTGTTAAGCGAGGCGTCCGATTTCCACGGTCTTGGCACCCTCGATGCGGATCAGCCGGCACTGTTCCGCCACGGCCTCGAGATTCTCCGTCATCTTGCCGAAATAGGTGCAGGGGATCCAACCGGTGGGCCCGAAGGTGCGGCCGCCGACGCCGTAGAACATGCCGATCTCCCAGAACTCGGTCGGGTCGATCTTGAAGAAATTCTTGGGCTGGTAGTACCACAGCAACTCGCCCACTTCCGGGATGATGGTCTGGTTTTCCGGCGGCAGTGTGGTGGGGTCGAAATTGCGGTGCGTCTCGGGCAGGCCCATCATGATCTCGGGGCCCGAGAACATGGCGTGGGTAGCCTTCCACTGGATCGGGGTTTCCAGAGCGTTCCACAGGGCCGCGCAGGTCTTGGGGGCATTGTCCCAATAAAGCGTTATGATGCCCTGGACGTTGGCATCGACGAACTTGAGGTAGAACTTCTTGTCAGACATGGTCGCCACTGATTGATAGGATTCCTTTAATCAAAAGGCTTTGCGGGCGCGGTGTCCAATTCTGATTCGAAATTTGGTCGATAATGAAATTTTATCTGATTGGCGCTTTCTCGCACCGAGCGGCGGTCATCGACGGCCTGCACGGCCCGTGGCCCCGGTGTTTCGCCTGATCGGTGTCCGTCCCTGCTAACGGGGGGGAACTGTGCCGCCATCCCGGCGGGGGCGCGGCGTCTTCGGGGCATCAAGGGGGTGAAGCCGCTCACCGCAACGGGCGCGCTGCCATGAGGGACGGCCGGCCCGTGGTCAACCAGCCGTGCCGTTGCGGCATCGCCTTTCAGGCGCCCGGCGGCAGGGCTCTACCGGGGGGCCGCCCCACATGCCGGCAAGGTAGCGGGCAGGGCGGCCCCATGGGCTCGTCAGCCGCTGTGGCCGTAGACCTCACGGGCGCGCTCGGAGGTGATGTAGCCGTTCTTGACGTCTCGCGCGACCAGGTGCGGATCGCGCAGCTTCGGATCGCCGTAGCCGCCGCCATTGGCAGTCACGATGCGGATGACGTCGTTGGCGTTGACCACCACGTTGGTGGCGAATGCGTAGCGCTCCCGGCTGCCGTTGGTGCGCACCAGCTCGACATAGTTGAGCGAGCCGTCGCGACCGCCCGACACGCCCCATGGCGGCATGCGCGAGCGGGTATAGCCGAGCGACAGGAAGTTGTTGTCGCCGCGGACGCGGTAGTGCACCTCGATGCCCTTGCCGCCGCGCCACTGTCCCTCGCCGCCCGGCTCGGCATTGAGCGCCACCTGGTCGACGAACATGCCGTAGCGGGCCTCCGCGATTTCGGCCGGGCAGTTGAAGGTCTCGCCGTGAAAGCCCGAGAACTGGCCCGACGGCCCGTCGCTGCCTTCCCAGGCGCCCCAGCCGCCGACCTGCGGCTCGACGATGGTGTAGTGGCGGCCGGTATCGGGGTGCTTGCCGCCCATCACCGTACCGCAGATGGAGGCGAAATTGCCGGCGGGCACGACACTGCCGAAATGGTGGGCCAGGGCCCGCAGGGTCATGTCGAACAGGCGGATCTCCACCTCCGAGTAGTAGCCGAGGGCCCCCGGCTCGACCACGTGGAAGATGGTGCCGGGCCGGGTGATGACCTCGAGCGGCCGGAAGCACCCGCCATTGCCGGGCCCCTCCGGGTCGGTGAACGACTTGAACGCCAGCTGCAGGGCGATCTCGGTGCCCTCCCGCGACGAGTTGCTCGAGCCGGCCTGGGCCGGATTGTCGGTGAGGTCGACGGAGAACTTGTCGGGCGAAATGGTCAGCCGGATGTTGTGGATGGCGCCGTTGTCCTGCTCCTCGCTGTAGTCGTAGGTGCCGGGCGGCAGCAGCTTCAGCGCGGCGCGGGCGCGCCGCTCGCCGAGGTCCATGTAGTCGGCCACGGCGGCGAGGTAGGTGTCGACGCCGTACTTGTCGACCAGTTCAAGCACCCGGCGCTCGCCGATCCTCAGGCCGGCGATGCCGGCCCACAGGTCGCCCTTGAGGAAGTCGGGCAGGCGCGTGTTCACGTACAGGATGTCGAACACCGCCTGATTGGCGACGCCGCCGTCGAACAGCTTGACCGCCGGGATGCGCACGCCTTCCTGGAAGATCTCGGTGGCCTCCGAGGACATCGAGCCGGGGACGTTGCCGCCGACGTCATTCCAGTGCGCGATGTTGGCAACCCAGGCGACGATTCTGCCATCGGCAAAGACCGGAGTGGCGAGCACCATGTCGTTGAGGTGCGAGACGCCGCCGTAATAGGGATCGTTGGTGGCATAGACGTCCCCGGGCCTGACGCCGTCGAGCGGGAACTTCTTGAGGATGCCCTTGACGGCCTTGTCGAGCACGCCGATGAAGGCCGGAATGCCGGCGCCGGACGCGGCGATGTCTCCGATCGGGTCGAGGACCGACGAGGACAGGTCCAGCACTTCGTAGATGATGGCCGACATCGACGCCTTGCGCTGCGCGACGAACATTTCGTCGGCGGTCGCTTCGATGGCGTTCTGGATGATGTCGAAGGTGACGGGATCGTGCGTGGTCATGGTTCAGTCCCGGATAGCGATGTGGATGTTGCCGTAATCGTCGATGGAGACCCGGTTACCCGGCTGGATGACCACCGTCGTGCCCGGATCCTCGATGATGGCGGGGCCGGCGAAGCTCATGCCGGGCTCGAGCAGCGT
>NZ_DASWVV010000172.1:0-62766 GCF_036406155.1 Devosia sp.
TTGAAGCCGCTGTTCCGGCGCCGGGAGGTGGAGACGCGCCCGGAAGAGCCGCTCGGGACCGTGCCCCAACCACCGGGCCTCTCCCTCCCCTCAAGGGGGAGGGGAGCCCGACTGCGGGCGCAAGTTCCCCTGCCGCAAGACGCAGATGGGGCCGATTTGCTGCGCCGGTGGGGTCGGTGGTTGGGGGCGGGGAAGGAAGGGGAATGGGGCTCGGTTGCTCGCACCGGGTGGGGATTACGGGGAGCGGGATGTTTGAAGTAGCGGCTTCTTCTCGTACTCTCGGGGCGGCAAGGGGGAAGCCAATGAGCGCGTCGCTTAACACACCAACAATCGGCCTTGGCCAGCTTATTCAGGAGCGGTCATTCTTCGTTCCTCGCCACCAGCGGGACTACTCGTGGACCATCGATTTCGTGAACCACTTTCTTGAGGATGTCGAGCGGGCGCAACACGACGGGAACGAGGAGTACTTCTTCGGGCTGATGGTGTTCACGCAGCAGACGGGCTCGCAGCGACTGAATGTGATCGACGGGCAGCAACGCCTCGCGACAACCATCATGCTACTGAGCGCCATCCGCAACTGGATGGCAGGGTACCCTACTCTGAGCACACCGACCCATCAAATTGAGGAACGCTACATCGGGTTCGCCGATCTGGGTTCGGACGTGCTGCAGGCCAAGGTCATTCTCAATACGACAAACAACGATCTCTTCAAAAAGCTCATCATCGACCGGGTGCCGAGGGTAGAGGTCGAAAAGGCCGACAAGGTCCGAGGAAAGGGCGACCGTAACAAGCGCCTTCTTGAGGCGGCACTGCGGACTATCGAGTTTGTGGAGGCTAAGGCCGCCTCCTTCAAGGACGAGTTAGCCGCAAGGGACTACTTCATCAAGCTCATCAAGTTCTTCGACGAGAATGTTCGGGTCGTGTCTCTTATCCCCGGTGGTGACGAGGATGCGTACACCATCTTTGAGACGCTGAATGATCGCAGTCTCGCGCTCGCCCCGCTCGACCTCGTGAAGAACCTCCTGTTTTCCCGCGCGGAGAACTTCCAAAGGGGCAGTCTCCCCGCCATGGAAGCCCGTTGGAACGAAATGATGACGGTCCTTGAGCGCTCCAAGGTCGATGCGTTCTTACGGGTGTACTGGGCCTCGCGGTACGGGTTGGTAGAGGGAACCAAGTTGTTTGCCGCCTTTAAGGGGAAGTTCACATCGGCCGAGGACGCCTTCAACGCCTCCAACGAGTTGCGCGACGTGGCCGACGAGTACGTGGCGCTGGATGACCCCAGCGACCCCCTCTGGGCGGCCTACTCGCCAATGGTCCGAAAACGCATAGAGGCAATTCGCATAATAGGGGCGACGCAGCTCTACCCTTTGATGCTCTCGGCCATCGAGAAGTTCTCACCCCCCGAGATGGAGAAGCTCCTGCATCTCGTTGAGGTGATCGCCGTCCGGTACCAGTTGGTGGCGCGAGGGCGGCCGGGCCGAATGGAGAGCCTCGGGTCACAGGTGGCACGCAAAATACACGGGGGGGAGGTCACGACCACCGCGCAGGTCAAAGCCGAACTGGGGGAAATCTACCCAGACGACAAGGCGTTCAAGCAGGACTTCCTCACGAAGACCGAGAAGGACGCGAAAAAAGCCGCCTACATGCTCCGGGCGCTGGAGTTGCAGAGCCGCCGCGCGGCCGGACTGGAGCATCCCGAGGAGCTACAACCAGGCGACGTGACGATTGAGCACATCATGGGCAGGTCGCTGACGCCGGGACTGCAGGCGTACTTAGGACCCGATGCGGCTCGACATGACGAGTATCGCGACCGGCTCGGTAACCTCTGCCTCCTAGGTAAGGCCAATTCAAAGCTGGGTGACAAGCTCTTCCCGGAGAAGGTGTCGGCCTACTCGACGTCCGATATCCGTACGACTAATTCATTGTCGAAATACACTGATTGGAGGATGAAGGAGATTGACCAGCGTCAGGGGCACCTCGCCGAGTTTGCGGTGGTCGCTTGGAGGTACTAAGTCACGACTGGTTCCCCGCCATACCTACCAGGCCGAGGCTAACTTCCGTTGAGAAGGTTCTTGATCCGCTCGGCCTCCATAGCATAGCTGGCCATCATCTGAGCTCAGTAGCCGCCCCTAAGCTCCTGATGATTTTCGATCCTCGGCACCTCGACGATGGTGCCGGCCCAGCGCTGAAATCGACCGTTGGACCTTCGCCAAGAGTGTCCGGTTGCAGGAGAGGCTTTCGCGGGTGATCGACAAGTGGAGCAAGTCGCAGAGGGATTTGCGCCGCCGCGTGCACGATCACGAAGCGCGGGGCGTCCCCCATGCCTCCGCCAATCTTGCAGAAGCTACTTCTTCGGTGGCGCGGCGGCGATGGCGACTTCGACCCGGGCTGGTATCTCGAAGCCGACACGAACTGTCTTCACGCCCCTGTACTCACCCCCGTTGGGCGGGGAGTTCATCCCGCCGAACTCGTTGAATTGGGGGCGTTCCAGTCGCAAGCCAAGAACTGACCGCCCCTCCCGTTCCGCGCCATCAATAACGCCATCTAACCAGCGGCGAGTATCCTCCATTGAAATGTCGTCGACCAAGTTGTTGATAATGTCGAAGCGCTCCGACTCGTCTCTGCATCGACGAACTGCCTCATCAAATCCCGCGCCGTACCAGTCTATGTTGCTCGCCATCGTTCTCCCCTACGGTGCCATAGTCAGCAGTGGCACGTGCGGAGTAGTGCTGCAACCGCCTACATGGGTATCGTCCGCATAAACGACCCCCATGTAGCATGTCGTCCCGGACGCTCTGATCGGTGTTCACGGCTGCCACCGCTCAGACACAGAACGAGGCGACCGAGGAGGCGCAGTGAGCCGGGATTGACGCGGCGAGATCGAAGCGTGGGCGCTTGCCAGGCGACGGGCCTGACCCGCCCAACGGTACAGCGTCCGCGCGGCGACATTGCGGAGGCGGGAAGCCGTGCAGCGTAAGACACACACCCAACTACAACCACTGGTCTGTCCCCGTACACGGTCCGGGCCGCCCGCTGCCCCGGCGGACACAAATCTATACCTATCGGACGCCACCTGTTGGGCGCGTCAGCTTCGCGTCCAGTTCGGGCGCGTCTACCGATGTCATCGGGAACGGTGTACGGCGCATCATCTGCCACTTCGGCAACGCAGCGCGGGCCATCGCCGCATGGGTCCACGAGATCGCCGCTGCGCGGCGTCCGGGGGTGACGGTGCGGTGGGTGGGTGAGCCTGCGAAGCTTCGCCCCCCACCCGTCTCGGCCTGCGGCCGAGCCACCCTCCCCGCAAGGGGGAGGGAGGGCGGTGACTGTGGGAGGGGTGCGTCGCCTCACCCCAAGCCTGACGTCAAGAGCCTCAGATCCGCAACAGATTGGGGTGGCGGTCCGGTGGGGAGTTACCCCCTCACATTGCCGGGAGCGGCGAGTGGGCGCATTGCGGAAAGGGCTGCGGGTTCGTAACAAGGCGCCATCTGGAGGCGCAATGGACGGGTTCTCTTTTTCGCTGGTGTTCGGGGCAGGGGTCCTGAGCTTCCTCAGCCCCTGCGTGCTGCCGCTGGTGCCGCCCTACCTGACCTATATGAGCGGGGCGAGCTTCGACCAGCTGCGCGAGGACGGCGCCAGCGCCGGCGCGCTGTGGCGGCGCAGCGTCTTCACCTCGCTGTTCTTCATCCTCGGCTTCTCGGTGGTGTTCGTGACGCTGGGCGCCACGGCGACGGCTTTCGGCACGGCCTTCCGGCAGGCGCTGCCGGTGCTGACCCCGATCGCCGGGGTGGTCATCATCGCCATGGGGCTGCATTTCCTCGGCGTCTACCGCATCGGCCTGCTCGACCGGCAGCTGCGGCCGCAGGGGCCGGGGGTCGCCAGCGGCCCGCTGGGCGGGTTCCTGCTCGGGCTGGCCTTCGCCGTCGGCTGGACGCCGTGCATCGGGCCGGTGCTGGCGGCGATCCTGTCGGTCGCGGCCAGCCGGGATACGGCGCTCGAGGGGGCGGGGCTGCTCGGGCTCTATTCGGCCGGGCTGGGCGTGCCGTTCCTGCTGGCCGGCATCGCCATCGGCCCGTTCCTGACGTTCTTCCAGGGCTTCAAAAAGCACCTGGGAACGGTGGAGAAGGTGATGGGCGGCCTGCTGGTGCTGACCGGGCTGCTGTTCCTCACCGGCCAGTTCACCCGCATCTCCTACTGGTTCCTCGAAACCTTCCCGGTGCTGTCGACCTTCGGCTGAGTGCCCGGAGCGGTCAGCGGATCACCAGCACCGGAATGGTGGTGCGCACCAGCACCTCCGAGGTCTGGCTGCCGAGCAGCATCTTCTGGATGCCGCGCCGCCCGTGCGAGGCCATGACGATGAGATCGCAGTTGCGCAGCTTGGCGGTGCGCACGATGGCCTCGGCCGGGGAGCTGTCGGTCTCGCGGGCGACGTCGATGGTCACCCCCAGCTCGCCGGCGCGGGCCTTGGCGGAATCGGTGAACTTGTTCACCTGCTCGTCCATGTTCTGCTCATAGAGCGTGACCGGATCGGACACTCCGCCGCTGCGGGCGGCCCGGACGACTTCGGACGACAACGGCTCGGTGACGGAAAGCAGGGTGACCTCGGCGCCAAGCTGCTTGGCGAGATAGAGGCCGTGCTCGACGCCCTTGCCGGCGAGTTCGGAACCGTCGGTGGCGATCAACAGGTGCTTGTACATGCGTGTCCCCCAGGAGGTGCTCGCCGGGCCCGCCCCTTTCGGCCGGCCGCGGCATACGGCCAATAGGGCGCGATTGAAGCACCGGCCTTGCGCCAGATCAAATGCCGGTCAGATCAGCTTGAGGCTGCGCAGCGACGCGTGCCCGGAGCGGCCGATGACGATGTGGTCGTGCACGGCGATGCCGAGCGGCTTGGCGATGTCGGCGATGGCGCGCGTCATCTGCACATCGGCGGCCGACGGGGCAGGGTCGCCCGAGGGGTGGTTGTGCACCAGGATCAGCGCCGTGGCCGAGAGTTCGAGGCTGCGCTTGATGACTTCGCGCGGATAGACGGGGGTGTGGTCGACGGTGCCGGTCTGCTGCACCTCGTCGGCGATCAGCCGGTTCTTCTTGTCGAGGAAGAGGATGCGGAACTGCTCGATGTCCTCGAACGCCATCTGCGAGCGGCAGTAATCGATGAGCGCCGCCCAGGAGGCGAGGATCGGCATGTCGCGGCTGACGCGGTCGCGGGCGAAACGCTGGGCGACGGCCTGCACCACCTTGAGGCTGGAAATGGTGACCTCGCCCAGCCCCTTGAACTCGCGCAGCCGCTCGGGCGCAGCGCTCAGCGCCGCCGACAGCGAGCCGAAGCGGGCGAGCAGGTCCTTGGCCAGCGGCTTGGTGTCGACGCGCGGGATGACGACGTGCAGCAGGATCTCGAGCAGTTCGGCGTCGGTGAAGGCCTCGCCGCCGGTGTCCCGGAAGCGCCGGCGCAGCCGCTCGCGATGGCCGAGATAGTGGGGAGAGGCCTCGGCCAAACCGTCGGAGGGTTCGGTCGGGCCGCCCATCTGCTAGCGGCGGGCGTCGAGCGGGTTGAACAGGCCGCGCGGCGAGGCGGTGAAGATCTCGCAGCCGGTCTCGGTGATGCCGATCGAATGCTCGCACTGCGCCGACAGGGTGCGGTCGCGGGTGACGGCGGTCCAGCCGTCGGAGAGGATCTTCACGTGCGGCCGGCCGAGATTGATCATCGGCTCGATGGTGAAGATCATGCCCGGCTTGAGCGGCACGCCGGTGCCGGGCACGCCGAAATGCATGATGTTGGGCTCGTCGTGGAACAACTGGCCGACGCCGTGGCCGACGAAATCGCGCACCACGCTGGTGCGTTCCGATTCGGCCAGCTGCTGGATGGCGGCGCCGATGTCGCCGGTGGTGTTGCCCGGGCGCGCCGCGGCGATGCCGGCGGCGAGGCCGTCATAGGTGACCTCGATCAGGCGCTCGGCCTTGCGGGAAATTTCCCCCACCGGATACATCCGCGAGGAGTCGCCGTACCAGCCGTCGACGATCAGCGTGATGTCGATATTGACGATGTCGCCCTCGCGCAGCGGCCGCTCGTCGGGGATGCCGTGGCAGACGACGTGGTTGATCGAGGTGCAGATCGAGTGCCGGTAGCCCTTGTAGAACAGGGTGGCGGGGATGGCGTTGTTGTCGCGCGCGAATTCGTAGGCCAGCCGGTCGAGGGCGAGGGTGGTGACGCCGGGCTGCACCGCATCGACAAGGAGGTCGAGCGCCTCGGCGGTGAGCCGGCCGGCCTTGCGCATGCCCGCGAAGCCGGCCTCCCCATGCAGGGGGATGACTCCCGCGGTGCGGCGGGATTTGGACTCGGCGGTGACGAAGGTGACCATCAGGGACTCCGGAAGACGGCTGCAAAAATAGTGTTTCGGGCGCCGATTTGGAAGGGGCTGGCGCAAACCGGCCGCCGCGGCGGGGTCGGGCGCGCGCAATCGCTGTGGCAAATGCCCCGGCTCGCTTGACCTTGCGCCGCCATGCGGGCATTGCATTGAGCTTTCCGCCAGGCGCTGCTGACCGATGCCCGCCCCCCGAACCATCACTGCCGGCCTGCTTGTCATCGGCGACGAGATCCTGTCGGGGCGCACGCGGGACGTGAATATCGCCGCCACCGCCACGTTCTGCACCGATCTCGGGATCGACCTGCGGGAAGTGCGGGTGGTCGCCGACGACAGCGACGACATCGTCGCGGCCGTCAATGCGTTGCGGCACCGCTATACCTACGTGTTCACCACCGGCGGCATCGGGCCGACCCACGACGACATCACCGCCGAGGCGATCGCCCGCGCCTTCGGCGTGGCGCTGCCGGTCAACTCCGAGGCCCGGGCCATGCTGGAAACCCGCTGGAAGGCCACCGGCACCGAGGTCACCGAGGCCCGGCTGAGGATGGCGCGCATCCCCGAGGGGGCGAGCCTGATCGTCAATTCGGTGAGCGCCGCGCCGGGCTTCCGGATCGGCAACGTGCACGTGATGGCCGGCGTGCCGGTGATCATGCAGGCGATGCTGGAGGCGATCGCGCCGACGCTCGAGACCGGGCGCAAGGTGCACTCGGTCACCGTCACCTGCGGGGTGGGGGAAGGCGCTATCGGCGGGCCGCTGGGGCGGCTGCAGGAGGCCTACCCCGACGTCAGGATGGGCAGCTACCCGCAGATGGGGCAGACTTTCGTGCGCACCGAACTGGTGCTCAGGTCCGCCGACCAGGCGCGGCTCGCGGAGGCGGCGAACAAGGTGCGGGCCATGGTTGCCGAGGCGCACCGCGCGGCCGGGCTGCCGCCGCCGGCCGAGGCCTATTGAGGGATGCCGCCCGCCGGGAACGCCGGGCCGGAGCGGCCGCTTGGAGACAGAACGTGACGCAGACTTCGCAGAAATCCTTCCCCGTCACCTGGGACCAGTTCCACCGCGACAGCCGGGCGCTGGCCTGGCGGCTGCAGGGCCTCGGCCCGTTCGACGCCGTGGTGGCGATCGCCCGCGGCGGGCTGGTGCCGGCCACCATCGTCGCCCGCGAACTCAACATCCGCGTAGTGGAGAGCGTCGCGGTCAAGAGCTACGACCACCAGAACCAGGGCGAGGTGCGCGTGCTCAAGGCGATCGCGCCCGATATCCTGGCGCGTGCGAAGGCGGGCGGCAAGATCCTCATCGTCGACGACCTGGTCGACACCGGGGCCACGGCCCGGGTGGTGCGCGACATGCTGCCGGGAGCGCATTTCGCCACCGTCTACGCCAAGCCGAAGGGCCGCGACATGGTGGATACGTTCATCACCGAAGTAAGCCAGGACACCTGGATCTTCTTTCCCTGGGACCTCGACGTCGCCTACGCCCCGCCGATTTCGGGCGGCACGGATTAGGCGGGCCCTTGCGGCGCGTTGAGTTTTCCCCGCCCGTGTGGGACAGAGGGGCGCATGCGGGCGTGGTGGAACCGGTAGACACACAGGACTTAAAATCCTGAGGGGGTATCCCCGTGCGGGTTCGACTCCCGCCGCCCGCACCACAGGGCCGGGAACACCGCGGAGGGGCGAGGCATGCTGATCAAACGCGAGGTGCTGGAGGCGATCAGGCGCGGCGAGGTCACCCTGCAGTTCCGCCGCTGGACGCGCCCCTCGGTCAGGCCGGGCGGCACGCTCAAGACCCGGCTCGGGCTGCTGCAGATCGGGCGCATGGACGAGATGTCGCCGGACGACGTCAGCGAGGCGGACGCGAGGAGGGCCGGCTTCAAGGACATCGCCGATTTCCGCGCCTGGCTCGCCACGATGAAACAGGGGCCGCTCTTCCATCGCATCGAGGTCGGCTGGCTGGGCGAGGCGGAGTGACGCGAGGGGCGCGGGGGAACCCGGCGCCGCGACGCCGCATTGAGGGCGTGCAACGCGAGGAGGATGCGATGCCCAAGCCCCATACCGGACCGATCGACAGGCCGCCGCGCAAGGGGAGCAACGACCCGAGCGGCAAGCTGACCGACAATCCCAAGCTTCCCAAGCAGGCCGGCGGTGGCCGCGTCCCGTCGGGAAGCGGCAAGTCCAATCCGCACGCAGGGCTCAAGCGCGGCGGTTGAACCGGGCGGATATTCCGGCGATTTCCGGCGATCCGACAGGGTATTGTGAACCATTCCACAGGCACGGCGCCGCCGGAAATTGCGGCGTCCTCACGACTTCGTTAACACTTCCCATGGGCGCCGCTGCGGGCCGCCCGGGGATGCGAGCCATGTGGGATTTTTCCGTTGCCCGGGCGCTGGGGCTGATGCTGCAGACTAGCCCGTTCATCGTTTTCCGAGTCATCGTCTATGCCGGGATCGCCGTCGCCTACGTGCTGGCGACCGGGCTGGGGGCGGGAGTCGGCTGGGGCATCGGCGCTTTCGGCGACGACGAGTTCCGCGGCGCCTCGATCTTCTGGGGCGGCGCGGCGGGCTTCGGCCTCACTGCCGGGGCGCTGTATTTCCTCAGGGAATACATCCTCTACGTCGTCAAGGCCGGCCACATCGCCGTGCTGGTGGAACTGCTCGACGGGCGCGACATCCCCACGGGGCGCGAGCAGATCACGCATGCCACCAGCGTGGTCAAATCGCGCTTTGCCGAAACCAGCGTGCTGTTCGCTGTCGACCAGTTGGTCAAGGGCGTGCTCGCGGCGATCATCGGCCTCGTCGAGGGGTTGGCATCGCTGTTGCCGATTCCGGGCCTGCAGAACGTGGTTGGGCTGGTGCGCGCCTTCCTCAGGATCGCCATCGGCTTCGTCGACGAGGTGATCCTTGCCTACGCCATCCGCACGGGTGCGACCAACCCCTGGGCGTCGGCGCAGACGGCGCTGGTGCTGTACGGGCAGAATTACCAAGCGATGCTCAAGAACGCCGCGTGGCTGACCGTCATCACCTACGGCCTCGCTTTCGTCGTATTCCTCGTGATGCTGGCCCCTGCCGCGCTGGTGGTCTGGCTGATCCCGGGCGGCTGGTCGGCGGGGGGCTTCGTGTTCGCGCTGATCTTTGCCTGGGCGGTCAAGGCGGCGCTGATCGAGCCTTTCGCCATCGCCTGCATGATGCAGGTCTATTTCCGGGCGATCGAGGGCCAGAGCCCGGATCCGGCCTGGGAGCGGCGGCTGTCGGAGGCGTCGCGCAAGTTCGGCGAAATCAAGGAGCGTGCCGCCCGCTGGGCAGGCGGCCGTGAAGCAACCGGCAGAACGCCCCATTCGAGCGAGGGTGCCCTGGGCAATTGAAGCAGGTTCACTTCGTGGTCGACTACGGCATGGTCGCGCATGGGCTGGCGCCGCTGTTCATCGACGGCCATCCGACGGAACTCGGATTCTGGGGCTTTTCCAACGACATCATCCGCCGGCTCAAGCGGCTCAACGAGTTGTACGACCGGCAGATCAACTGGGACAATCCGCACGACGAGAACTGGCGGCTGTCGGAACGCGACCGCCAGGAGTTCAATGCGCTGCTGCCCTTCGTGGCCTCGGAACTGTCGCTGGCGCTGGGCGAGCAGTGGGAACTGGTGATCGACACCAAGCCGCTTTAAGCTCGGGGTTTCAGTCGAAGCGGTAGTGCAGCCGCGCCATGCCGCCGCCGAGGGCGCGCGCGGACACCAGGGTCGGCATCGCCTTGCACCCGGTCGGGGGGAACAGCGGGACGCCGCCGCCGAGGATGGCGGAGGTGACGTAGATTTCGATCTCGTCGAGGGCGCCTCGCTCGAGGAAGGCCATCTGCAGCCGGCCGCCGCCCAGCATCCAGACGTCGCCATCGTCCAGTGCCCGCAGTTCGGCGACCAGCGCATCGACGTCGCTGCGGGTTTCGAGGGGACCGAGAGGGGTGTCGAGCGGGCGGGAGGTGACGACGATGACGCGCTGGCCGTCATAGGCCCAGCCGCCCTCGCGGGCGAGCCAGTCGTAGGTGGCGCGACCCATCACCACGGTGCGGATGCGCTTGATGAACAGGGTGTAGTCGTATTCCCCGAGTTCGAAGTCGGTGCGCTTCGTCAGCCAGTCGAGCGAGTCGGCGTCGTCGGCGATGAAGCCGTCGAGCGAGGCGGCGATGTAACCTACGATGCGAGCCATGACGATTCTCCTTGGCAAGGGCGACGTCGTATATATAAATGAATGTTCGTTTACAATAGGGAAGATTTTGGCGCGCCCCAAGACGGTATCGGATGAAGCGATCCTGGATGCGGCCGGCCGAGTATTGCGCCGGTCCGGACCGGCGGGCGTAACTTTCGCCGCCGTCGGCGCCGAGGCCGGGCTGTCACCCGCAACGCTGGTGCAGCGCTACGGCAGCAAGGACGGCCTGATGCGGGCGACGCTGCTGCGCGCCTGGGACCAGCTCGACGTCAGCACCCGGGTGGCCGACGAGCTCTCGCCGGTGGACGCCGAGGGGGCGGTCGCCATGCTGGTGGCGCTTTCGGGCGAGTATGGCGACCACGAGCAATATGCCGAGGGCCTGCTGGTGCTGCGCGAGGACATGCGCGACCCGGTGCTCAGGGAGCGCGGCGCCCGCTGGGGCGAGGCCCTGGCCCAGGCGCTGGGGCGGCGGCTGACGACGAACGAACCCGAGCAGCGCCGGCTCGGCCGGCTGCTGGCCGGGCAGTGGCAGGGGGCCCTGATCTGGTGGGGCTTCGAACGCGAGGGCTCGGTCGGCGAATACGTGCAGAAACAGCTCACAAACTGGTGCGAAGTGGCGCTGCGGCGCTGAGCAGATGGCTGCGAGGCTTCGCCCGGAACGCCGGCTGCGCTAGGCTCCCGCCATGCAGTACGCGCTCATCGACACCGACCTCGGCACCATGGGCCTCGGCTGGACGGCGCGCGGGGTCAACCGCTTCGCCCTGCCGGGTACCGATCGCGCCGCCGCGGAAGGCCTGTTCGCGGGCGTCGCCGCCGGCACCCCGGATGCGGCCCTCGTCGCCCGCGTCCGTGCCTATGCGCAGGGCGAGCGCGTGGAGTTCGTGGATGTGCCGCTCGACCTCGCGGGCGTCTCCGCCTTCAACTGCGCCGTCTACCGCGAGACCCTGACGCTCGCCTGGGGCGAGACCGCCACCTATGGCGACATCGCCCGGCGGCTCGGCGACGTCACCCTGGCGCGCGCGGTCGGGCGGGCGCTGGGGGAGAACCCGATCCCGCTGCTCATCCCGTGCCACCGCGTCATGGGGGCGAACGGGCGGCCCACCGGCTTTTCGGCGCCGGGCGGGGTGACGGCCAAGCTGCGCATGCTGGCGCTGGAGAAGGCGGCGCCGGGCGGGCAATACGGCTTCGGCTTCTGAAGAACCGGGTTATTGCTGGCGCCGAAAGCTCCGCAGATGGCCCAGGGACCTGGCGATCCTGTCGGCGGTGGGCTCGACCGGCTCGAGCACCGAAATGGTCATGACCTGTTCGTCGGCATCGGGCATTTCGAGCGTCGCGAACTGGCTGTCGAGCAGGCTGGCCGGCATGTATTCGTGGCTGCGGCGCGCCATGCGCTCGGCGATCACCGATTTTTCGCCGTGCAGATGCACGAAAAGCAACGGTTCCCCAACGGTCTTGCGCAGCAGGTCGCGGTAGCTGCGCCGCAGAGCCGAGCAGGCGCCGACGGCGACGCCCTTGGTGCGGGCGGCGTCGCGCAGGGCCAGCCCCAGCGTCTCGAGCCAGGGCCAGCGATCTTCGTCAGTCAAGGCGATGCCCGCGCGCATCTTGTCCTTGTTGGCAGGCGGGTGGAAATCGTCGCCGTCGAGGAAGGGCGCGTGCAGGCGGCGCGCCAGCGCCTTGCCCACGGCGGTCTTGCCGCTCGAGGAGACGCCCATGATCACGATGATGCGCGCCACCTCAGACGGTGGCGGAGAAGGCGCCGTCGACATAGAGGATGTGTCCGTTGACGAAACTGGCAGCGTCCGAGGCGAGGAAGATCGCGGCCCCGCCGAGTTCGCCGAGGTCCCCCCAGCGGCCCATGGGGGTGCGCTTTTCCACCCAGGCATTGAACTCGGGATCCCGGACCAGGGCCTCGTTGAGCTCGGTGCGGAAATAGCCCGGCGCGATGCCGTTGACGTTGAGCCCGTGCCGGGCCCAGTCGGTGGCCATGCCGCGGGTGAGGTTGGCGACAGCCGCCTTGCTGGCGGCGTAGGGGGCGACGGTGGGGCGGGACAGGGCACTCATCAGCGAGCAGATGTTGATGATGCGGCCGCGGCCGCGCCGGATCATCGCCGCCGCCACCGCCTTGCTTACCATGAACACCGAGGTGACGTTGGTGGCCAGCACCTGCTCGAAGCGGTCGAGGGGGTAGTCCTCGAGCGGGGCGCGATACTGCATGCCGGCGTTGTTGACGAGGATGTCGAGGGGGCCGATCTCGGCCTCGGCGTAGGCGACTGCCTCGGTGATGCCCTGCTCGCTGGTCACGTCGAAGGCGAGTGCCCGCACGCGCGCGCCCGACTGCGCCAACTTCTCGGCAGCCTCGCCCAGCGCCGCCGTGTCGCGGCCATTGAGGATGATTTCGGCACCGGCGCCGGCCAGCGCTCCGGCGATGGCGAGGCCGATGCCGCGGCTCGAGCCGGTGACGAGGGCACGCCGGCCCGCAAGACTGAAAAGCGAAAGCGATTCCAACGCCGACTCCTGCCTCCCGGCGAGCCTAGAGCATTCCGCGCGGCGATGGAATCGGGCTGCGCCGGCGCCCTCCGGGCGGGCGTGGCGCAGCGGCGAAAGGCGCTGGTGCGGCAATGACGTACGTGCACATCGCTAGTGCTTTAGTATGGTATTGCCGCCGGCCGCGTGCGAAACAGGCACGTGCCGCATGCCGGCGCTGCGTGAAGGAGACTGTGATGCCGTCTGCCGATATCGGCCTGATCGGGCTGGCCGTGATGGGTTCGAACCTGGCCCTCAACATCGCCGAAAAGGGCTACACGGTGGCGGTCCACAACCGAACGACGGGGCGCATCGTCGAATTCGTGGCGACCGCCAGGGAGCAGGGGCTGGCCGAGCGGGTCGTGCCGGAGGCCGACCTCGGGGAATTCATCCGCGCGATCCGGCGGCCGCGTTCGGTGATCATCATGGTCAAGGCCGGCCAGCCGGTCGACGACATGATCGAGCAGCTGCTGCCGCATCTCGAACCCGGCGACGCCATCCTCGAATGCGGCAACTCGCTCTATACCGATACCGACCGGCGCTTCGCCTATCTGGGCGGCAAGGGCATCGGCTATCTCGGCGTCGGCGTTTCGGGTGGCGAGGAGGGAGCCCGGCACGGCCCCTCGATCATGGTCGGCGGCTCCAGGGCGCAGTGGCACAATGCCGAGCCGGTGCTGACGGCGATCGCGGCCAAGTTCAACGGCGAGCCGTGCGTCGCCTACCTGGGCGAGGGCGGCGCCGGGCACTTCGTCAAGACCATCCACAACGGCATCGAATACGGCGACATGCAGATGATCGCCGAGGTCTACGGCGTCATGCGCGACGGGCTGGGCATGGACCCGGCCGCGGCGGCCGACGTGTTCAAGGGCTGGAACGCGGGGCCGCTCAACTCCTATCTCATAGAGATCACCGGGCACGTGCTGGCCGCCGTCGACGCGCCGACCGGCAAGCCGCTGGTCGAACTGATCCTCGACAAGGCGGGACAGAAGGGCACCGGCGCCTGGTCGGCCATCGCAGCGCAGCAGCTCGGCGTGCCGGCCACCGCCATCGAGGGGGCGGTCGCGGCCCGCTCGCTGTCGGCGCGCAAGCCGGAGCGGGTGGCGGCCGAGGCGGTCTACGGCAAGCGTGCCGGGGGCAGGGCCGAGGTGACGCTGGCCGAGCTCGAGCAGGCACTGCTGGCGGGCAAGATCGTTTCCTACGCGCAGGGCTTTGCGGTGATGGCCGAGGCCTCGCGCGCGTATGGCTGGGAGCTGCCGCTGGCGACCATCGCCAGGATCTGGCGGGCCGGGTGCATCATCCGCTCGCGCTTCCTCGACCAGATGGCGGCGGCCTACGCCAAGGGCGACGGCGGCAATCTGCTGCTGGTGCCCGATTTCGTCGCACTGATGCGGGGCGCGCATCCGGCGCTGCGCAAGGTGGTGGCGGCGGGCGCGGCCGGCGAGTTCCCGCTCATCTGCCTCTCCGCGGCGCTCAGCTATTTCGACTCCTACCGGCAGGCGCAGGGGACGGCGAACCTGATCCAGGGGCAGCGCGACTTCTTCGGCGCGCACGGCTTCGAGATCGAAGGCCGGGGCGCCGGCCTGCACGGGACCTGGCCGGCAACGATCGCGGGGTAGGGACAATGCAAAAGAGGCGCCACCCCCGGGGAGGTGGCGCCTCGCCGTCGACGCGCGGAGGGACGGCGCGTCAGGGCAGCAGGACGGCGTCGATCACGTGGATGATGCCGTTGTCCGCCCTGATGTCGGCGGCCACGACATTGGCCGTGTTCGCGCCGGCGACGGTCACCGTCCGGGCCTTGGCGCTCTTGGTCACCGCAAGCATCTCGGAGGTGTTCAGCGTACGCACGTGGATGCTGCGGCCCGGCAGCTGGTTGGAGGCCAGTTCGCGGGGCAGGACGTGCATGGTCAGGATGGCGACCAGCTTGTCCTTGTTCTCGGGCTTGAGCAGATCCTCGACGGTGCCGGCCGGGAGGGCGGCGAAGGCCTCGTCGGTCGGGGCGAAGACGGTGATGCTGTCGGTGGTGGCGAGGGCGTCGGCAAGGCCGGCGGCGGTGGCCGCCGCGAGCAGGGTGCCGAAGGTGCCGGCCTGCTGGGCCGTCTCGACCACGTTGGCCGCTTGCGCGGAGGAGAAGGTGGCCGAGCCCAGGGCGAGCGTGGCAGCGAGGGCAGTCGCCTTGATGAACCGCACTTGATGTTCCTTTCGTCGGTGCATTGCCGCCGGGATGTCCGGCAGGTCGCACACAGCTACGGCAGGGGCGCGGAAAGAGTTTCAGCGGGCGTGTGTCGCCGCGTTGCGCGGATCGCCGCCGCTGTGCGAGCCCGCCGGCGGCGGCCCCGAGCCTAGCGGTCCACCCCGGAGGCCGGGTCGGGGTTCGCCTCGTCCTCGACATGCGGCGGGGTGACCTGCGCGCCCGGCGGGGCGAGGTCGGGATGGTGCGGGTGCTTGGCGACCGGCGGCCGGTGCGTCAGGTCGAAGCGCCAGGCGGTGAAGCTGAACAGCGCCGCCGCGGCGAGCACGAGGATGCCGGCGCCGAGGAAGGGTGCGCCCGGGAAATAGCCGCTGGAGCCCTCGGGGGCGGTGGTGAAGATGCGGAACAGCTGCGTCGCCAGCAGCGGGCCGACGATGGCGGTCAGCGAGTTGGTGGCATTGATGGCGCCCTGCAACTCGCCCTGGGCGTCGTCGGACACCTGCCGCGACAGCAGCGAGTTGATGGCCGGGCCGGCGAGGCCGGCGAGCGAGCCGACCATGAGGAAGCCATAGAGCCCGAACGGGGTGTGGATGAAGGCGGTGCCGGTGAGCGCGATGGCGGCGGCCAGCATGCCGAGCAGCACCGTGGACCACTCGCCCAGCCGCTTGACCACGGGGGCGATGAGGAAGGCCTGGCTGGCGGCGAAGCCGAAGCCGAAGGCGCCGAGGGCGAGGCCGATCTGGCTCGAGGAGAAATCCAGCACCTCGATGGTGAAGAAGTTCCACACCGAGGGGAAGGCCTGGCTGGCCAGGGTGAACAGGCCGAGCGCGGCCAGCAGCCACAGCACCACCGGGTTGCGCCCGAGGCTCCACAGCGCGCCGAAGGGGTTGGCGCGGCGGATGTCGAACTTGCGGCGCTTGGCCTTGCCGAGGCTCTCGGGCAGGACGAAGAAGCCGAACAGCAGATTGGCCGCGGCGAGGGTGGCGGCCGCGTAGAACGGCCAGCGCGGGCCCAGTTCGCCGAGCAGGCCGCCGACGACGGGGCCGATGATGAAGCCGAGCCCGAAGGCGGCGCCGATCAGCCCGAAGCGCTGCGCCCGCTTTTCCTGCGGCGTGATGTCGGCGATGTAGGCGGTGGCGGTGGCGACGGCGGCGCCCGAGATGCCGGCGATGGTGTGGCCGATGAACAGGAAGATGACGGCCGGGGCGAAGCCCATGATGGTGTAGTCGATGGTCAGCCCGATGAGCGAGATCAGCAGGATCGGGCGGCGCCCGAACTGGTCGGAGAGGTTGCCCAGCACCGGCCCGAAGACGAACTGCATGAGGGAATAGAAGAAGACCATGTAGCCGCCGATGACGGCGGCGTCGGCGACGCTGCCGCCGGTCAGTTCCCCGATCAGCCGCGGCAGCACCGGCAGCACGATGCCGTACCCGACCATGTCGAGCAGGATGGTGATCAGGATGAAGGCAAGCGTGAGCCTGGATTGCGGGGATACGGCCATGCGGATCGGTACGAACCTGATTTTGGCGGCAGTTGACACAGAGGGGGTGCCCAAGGCAAGCGCCAAGGCCGGCGCGCGGCGGCCCGCGACGGCACGTCAGGCCGGGGGATGGAGGCTCCCGGTTCGGACCGGAGCCCCGATCGCCGGGTCCGGGGCGGCGCGGTAGCCATAGAGCCAGTCGAGGCGCTTGAAGTGGCCGCGCGACCCCTGCAGGGCGAGGACGGCGTTGCGGCCGAGGGTGAACGGCCATTCGAGGTGGAAGGCGAAGCCGTTGAAATCGGACAGCCGGCGCACCCGTTCGACCCGTTGCCGGCGCAGTGCGGTATAGTGTGCGAAGGCAGAGGCGGCGTCGGGCTCGCTGATCAGCAGCGGGGCGAGCACGGCGGCGTCCTCGATGGCCATGGCGGCGCCCTGGGCCTGGAACGGCATCATGGCGTGGGCGGCGTCGCCGATGAGGCCGATGGCCCCCTGATGCCAGGCGTCGGTCTCGACCCGGAACAGCGGCCAGTAGTTCCACGCCCCCGTCGCCGCCTCGGTGATGATGCGGAAGTGCTCGCTGGGCAGCGCCGCCCACGGCAGCTGCGGCTGCCGCGGCGGGTTGGGACCGAAGGCGCGGCCCGGCTTCTCCCGGGCGAACAGGGCGATGTTGACCTGGTTGCGGTGCGGCAGCGGGTAGCACACGGCATGGTAGCCGGGCCCGAACAGCAGCGTCGTGCGATCCGGCGCGATGGCGCCGCGCAGGTCGGCCATGGGCAGCGTGGCGCGCCAGGCCACGGCGCCGGTATAGACCGCCGCGCCCCCTCCGAGCAGTTCGGTGCGGGTGCGCGAGCGCACGCCGTCGGCGCCGACGAAGGCGAAGGCGCGGCTGCTGCGCGAGCTGCCCCCGGCCTCGTCGGCGGTCACCGACACGCCGCGTGCGTGGCTCTCGGCGTCGAAGCTGCGCACGCCGAAGACGATCTCGATATTGGCGAAGCGCTTGCAGGCCCGGTAGAGCACGTCGGCGAGGTCGGCGCGGTGCATGACCGCGTAGGGCGCCCCGTAGCGCTCGACCATCGCCCCGCCCAGTTGCAGGGTGGTGAGCGGGCGCCGGGCGCGAAAGGGGAAGACGTCGATGCCGGCGGGTTCGAGGCTGCGCGCCGCGACCTGCCGGTCGAGCCCGAGCTGGTTGAGCACGTGGCGTGCGTTGGGACTGACCTGCAGGCCGGCCCCGACTTCCTGGATGGCCTTGTTGCGCTCGAGCACGACGACGGTGGCGCCGAACTTGGCCAGCGCCAGGGCGAGGGTGAGCCCCGCGATGCCGGCTCCCGCGATGTAGACCGTGCGGCCCCCGCCGGACATGGCCGGTCAGGCGACCTCGTCGTGGAAGACGGCGGAGAGCGGTTGCGACGTGCCCTCGGGCAGGTCCGGGTTATAGACGTACAGGGTGGAGCAATAGGAGCAGACGATCTCGGTGTCGTCGCCCATCTCGATATAGATGTGCGGGTGGTCGAAGGGCGGCAGCGCGCCCACGCACTTGAACTCCTTCGAGCCGACTTCGATGCGGGCGAGCCCTTCGGAGTTGTGGAAATGGGGCATGCTCGACTCGGACATCTGCCAGTCCTGAAATGCGGTGGGTGGAGACGCGCGGACCATATAGAAGCGGCGGGGCAAAGGAAAGAGCCGCCGCGCCGGCGCGATTGTCGCGCCCGGTTGGCGGCGCCGCCCGCCGATGCTAGACCCGGCCGCGCCACACCCAGGGAACTTCGACCGTGCCCAGCTTTCTCTCCGCCGGCATTCCGATCGCCTACGACGTCTACGGCGAGGGCATGCCCATCCTCTTGATCCACGGCTTCGGCTCAAGCGGCAAGGTCAACTGGCTCGACACCGGCTGGGTGGAGACGCTGACCAAGTCCGGCTACCAGGCCATCACCATCGACAATCGCGGCCACGGGAATTCCAGGAAGCTCTACGACGCCGGCCTGTACTTCGCCCGCGACATGGCGCTCGACGCCAAGCGCCTGCTCGACCATCTCGGCATCCGCCGCGCCCCGGTCATCGGCTATTCGATGGGCGCCCGCATCGCCGCGTTCCTCGCGCTGCAGCATCCCGGCCACGTCAGCGCCAGCGTCTGGGGCGGCATGGGCATGAACCTGATCAGCGGGCTCGCCGACTCCGAGGAGATCATCTCGGCGCTGACCGCGGAGTCGCTGGCCGACGTGCGCGGCAAGACCGGGCGGCAGTTCCGCATCTTTGCCGAGCACACCGGGGCCGACAAGGCGGCGCTGGCGGCGTGCATGGTGTCCTCGCGCCAGCCGATGACGGAAATGCAGGTGCGCGAGATCACGGTGCCGGTGCTGGTGGCGACGGGCAGCGAGGACGAAATGGCGGGCTCGGCCGACGACCTCGCGGCGCTGCTGCAGCACGGCGAAGCCTTCACGATTCCGCGCCGCGACCACATGCGCGCCACCGGCGATGCCAAGTTCAAGCAGGCGGCCCTCGACTTCCTCGCCCGGCACCGCTGACGATCCGCCGTCGGGTGTCTTGAGGAAACCATTTTCCTCCGCGGGACTTGGTTGCAAGATGCGATTGCCCTATATCGGCAATCTGCGATGGAGATTTCGATGAACAGCATCGTGACGAAGCCGGTCGAGTTGACCTCCGTGGACCCGGTCTGGGCCGCAGTGCTGGCGGGCGCCCGCCAGATCGCCGCCGGCGAACCGGCCCTGGGCAACCTGGTCTACGCCTCGGTGCTCAACCACGACGGTTTCGAGAGCGCGCTGGCGCACCGGCTGGCCGAGCGGCTGCACCATGGCGACGTGTCCGCCGACCTCGTGCGCCAGGCGTTCGAGGACGCCTTCGAGATTCGGCCCGAGATCGGGGCCGAGGCGCGGGCCGACCTGGCTGCGACGCTCGAGCGCGATCCCGCCTGCCACAAGGCGGTCGATGCCTTCCTGTATTTCAAGGGCTACCAGGCCATCCAGACGCACCGCTTCGCCAACGCGCTCTGGTATGCCGGCCGGCGCGACTTCGCGCTCTACCTGCAGAGCCGCTCGAGCCAGGTGTTCCAGGTGGACATCCATCCGGCCGCGCGCATCGGCAAGGGCATCATGCTCGACCACGCCACCGGCTTCGTCGTCGGCGAGACGGCGGCGATCGGCGACCATGTCTCGATCCTGCAGGGCGTGACGCTGGGCGGCACCGGCAAGTCCGAGGAAGACCGCCATCCCAAGATCGGCAACGGCGTGCTGATCGGAGCCGGGGCGATCGTACTCGGCAATATCCGGGTGGGCGAGTGCGCCCGCATCGGCGCCGGTTCCGTGGTGGTCAAGGAGGTGCCGCCGCGGGTGACGGTGGCCGGCGTCCCGGCGCGGATCATCGGCGAAGCCGGGGTGCAGCCGGCCTCGGTGATGGACCAGGTGCTGCCGGTCAGCGACAGCAACGGCTGACGGCGCCGCAATTTCGCCGATTCGAGCGGGGAAAAGCGGCAGGTGGGATTGCCGGCGCGCCAACAAACCCTATTGTGGCCCTCCCTAACTCTACCCAAGGACGACGGTACGTGAAGCACCCCGAGATCATCAAGCTGCAGAAGTTCCTGCAGCAGAAGTTCGGCAACCGTGCCATCGACGTGCGGCCGCGCAACAAGCAGGACGACAGCGTCGAAGTCTATCTGGGGGAAGAGTTCCTCGGCCTCATCTATGCCGACGATGAAGACGGCGAGCGGTCCTACAATTTCCAGATGGCCATCCTCGACGTCGACCTCGAGGACATCCACTAAGCCTTTCAGTCGATCCCGATCGCCGCGAGCAGCGGCCGCATCCTGTCGTCGAACTGCCGCCACGCCGGCAGCAGTTCGGAGTCGAAGGCGTAAACGGCCGCGATATTGCCGAAGCGCACGGTCCTGAGGCAGCGCGTGCCCGCACCCGGTGCCACCGGCACGCTGCACTTGGCGACGAAGGGATCCGCCGACAACGGGTCGTACCACACCGTCTCGCCGGTGAAGCCATCGGCGGCGGCCAGCGGCTTGCCGACGAGCCCCGGCGGCCCCGCCAGCTGCGCCGGCTGGAACTGGTGCAGATAGACGCGGTCAAGCAGCAGGGCGCTGGGCTGCGCCCGACTGCGCGGCACGAGCATCACGTCGACACTGCGAGGCGCGCCCTCCGGCCCGAGCGGCAGGTTGAGCCGGAGGTCGACCTGACGGGCGAAGCCGTCCGCCGGGATTGCAGCCTCGCGGAACCATGAGACGGGGATGTGCAACCGGCGGTCGGCGAGCGTGCGGGTGAGGACGGTCTCGGCCCCGGGCCGGTGCGCCGGCTGGTGGCCGGCCCGGCTCATCGCATCGATGCCGTAGGCAAGCCCGATTCCCGCCAGGGCGAGGAGCAGCATAAGGCCGACCACGTTGAAACCCACGGTCGAAGCCTCGCTTCGCTGTGCCGAAGAGGCGGGCATGTGCGGATTAACCAGCATTTCGAAGGACAGATGACAGCCGATTGGGCGCTCCATATGATTAACAAACGGTAAATGCGACCGGCGGCGCGGAGGGCGTCGCCGCGGTACATCGTGGACGGTGCTCATGGTCACAGAATTCGCACTGGCGGGGTTCCTCATGGCCGTCGGCCTGTCGCTCGCGGGGGCCGGGACCCATCTGTACCAGTGGCTCTCCAGCCAGCCGGCAGCGCTGCGCTATGACGGCCGCACGGTGCTGCACATGGCCGGGCACCTGGCGATGAGCTTCATCTGCGGGCCCTACATCATGCTGCAGCTCGGCTGGCAGCAGGAGGAGGGCGGCACCGTGCTGCTGAGTTCGGCGCTGCTGGCGGCGCTGGTGGCGTTTGGCTGGGCGTTCCTGACCGGGCTTCTCGCGGTGGGTGTCTATCTTGCCCTGGTGAGCTAGGACCCCGGCCGGTCCTCGCCGGGGCGGGGCCGCGGCAGCCATCGCACAGCCGGTCCTGGGTGTGGCGGAAATGGCTTTGCGCGGTCGTGACACAGAACCTGCAAGCAGCATTGCGGCCCTCGCGGTCACCGTCTGGATCGCGGTGATGGCGTGGCTGGCCGCCACGACCGGCGCCCGGCACGACTACCTGTTCTATCTCCAACAGTGGCGGGCCGTCCTTGCCGGCGGCGACCCCTGGGCGGGCAGCAACGCCTACGGCCCGGCGCACAACGCCCTGGCGCCCCTGCTCGGGTTCGGCGCGTTCGGGCCGAAATACTTCATGGTTGCGCTGCTTCTCCTCGCCAGCACGCTGCTGGCGGCGAAGCTGTGGCGGGCGCGGGGCGGGGCAGGGCTCTATGGTCCCTATCTTCTTGCCCTGCCGACGAACTTCCTGCTCGTCGGCATGGGCGTCATCTACGGCCTCAATGACGGGCTGGTCGCGGCCCTGGTCATCGGCGCGGTCCTTGCCCGCGAGCGACGGGCCTGGCTGAGCGGCGCGCTGCTCGGTCTTGCGGCGCTCGTCAAGTACTACCCCCTCGTGCTGGTGCTGCCGTTCGCGCTCGAGGGGCGGCGGTTCCGGCCGGACGTCATGCTGGCCGCGGCGATGGTGTTTGCGGCGGGCATGGCGCTCGCCTATGCGCTCTGGGGACCGGCCGTGTTCAGTGCCATCGTTTTCGGCGCCGAGCGGGGCCCCAAGCTGCTGTCCATCGTCAACGCGCTGACGACGGTTCCCGGGGCGGAGACGCTGGTTCGCTGGCTTAGCGACGCCAATGTGTATTTCGTGGCGGGGGCGGCGGCGATGGCGACCGCGGCGGCATGGTGGTGCCGCCTGCACTGGCTGGAAGCGGGCGCGGTAACGCTGCTCGCCGTCCTCCTCGCCTACAAGACCGGTCACCAGCAGTTCTGGATCCCCTGGCTCGCGCTGATCGCGAGCCTGCCCCTGGCCGGGTCGCGCCGCAGCGACCGGATGGCGCTTGCGGCGCTGCCGCTGGTCTTGTTCCTGTCCCTGTACCAGTGGGGCTACCAGTTCGGCTCGGACGGCTATGTGCGCACCCTCGGCTGGGTGCGCGCCTATGGCGGGTTCGTGGCCTTTCCGCTGGGCGTGGCGACCCTGGCCGCATGGTTTCTGCCCTGGAATCGGCCGCGGGCCCTGGCCCGGGAGGAGCGGCCCCTGACGGGGCCTGGCTCTACTTCGTCGCCACCATGAAGACGCGGTTGTCGACGATGTCGACCCATTCGGCGGCGTTGGCCTGCGACTGGCGCTTGAGGAAGTGGTAGGGGGTCTCGCCCCACAGGCGGATGGTGCCGTCCTGGTTGTCGAGCACGAGGTCGCCGCGGTCGGTGCGCACCATCAGCACGGCGTGGCCGTTGCCGTCGGTCTCGCGCACCACGGCCATGAGCAGCGTGCTCGGATCCCAGCCCCTCTCGACCAGCGCCCGGCGCTTGGCCAGCGCGATGTCCTCGCAGTCGCCGTAGCCGGCCGGGTAGGTCCAGTACTCGGCCATCTGGTAGAAGTCCTGGTCGCTGATCGGCACGATCGAACTGTTGACTTCGTTGTTGATCGCGACCAACTCGGCCCAGCTCTGCGCGGTCAGCTCGGTGACCTCGCGGACGCTGGCATAGACCGGGCATTCGCCCGGGTTGAGCCGGCAGAACTCCGAATGCCCGACCGGCACGCTGGTGCGGCCGCCAACCTGGGCGAAGGCAGGATTGGAGAAATCCACCGGCGAGGCGGCCAGTGCCGCGGGAGCCGCGAGCAGGACGCACAGCGCCGCAATCATGGTGCGCAGGTTCTTGGTGTGGATTGGCATAACGTGAGCCCCCCGAATGGAGATCACGTTGCCAGTCCACAATTGCGCTGCCCCGAAAACTCCAAGGCAATTTTTACGGGAAGTCTAACGAAGCTGTTAAGAGAAAATTAACCGCTGCCGATCACGCGCCGGACAATTTTGTGTTTGCTGTGACGCAGGCGCAACAGGACTTCAGCCGACCCGCAGGTTCTGCTGCACGACCGAAAGCATTTCCTGCGCCGACGTGAATTCCACACCGATCCCGTCATGGAAATGCCGGACCACGCGCGCCCGCATCCGCCCCAGCGTCACCGGCGTGCCCATGGCCGGGCGCACGGCCAGCTCGATGGCCGCGCCGGACAGCGAGATGTCGATGATCTTGCAGTTGTAGCGCCGTCCATCGTCGAGGACGACGGTGGAATGGCGGTTGTCGGGCACGACGCGTTCGTGCCGGCGGTCTTCCGGCAGGTCGAGCAGTTCCTTGTTGGCGAGCCAGGTGAGCTGCGCCGCGGTCTTGTCGCGCTTGCGCGCCGAGGCGACGATCTCCATGACGAAGCCGCCGTCGACCTCCTCGGTGATGCTGCCCTCGATGCGGCCGATGTGATCGACATAGGCGACGATCTTTTCCCCGACGCTGCCGGGCACCGGCGCGATGACGAGGGCGTCGCCGGGTGACATCTCGAGGATCTGGCAGGGGAACTCGCGCCGGTCGGCCAGCATGTAGCGGCCGAGCACCGATATCCTTACGCGCTGGAAGCGCGGCAGCTGTGCGTAGTTGCGCGCCGGTCTGACCAGGCGCGAGGGGGAATCGTCGGTGAGCATGCGGCGGGCCGGCCTATCGGCTTAAAGTATACCGACGTCACTGTAGGCGCGCTTGGTTAACCGAAGATGATGGCCTTGCCTCGGGATTGCGGCAATCAGCGGGCAAGCGGGAGCGCGCCGCTGCAGGCGGCTCAGAGGCTGCGGCCGCCGTCGATCACGGCGAGGTGGGCATAGCGCCGCGCGGCGCGGCCGTAGACGGTTGCGGCCATCGGAATGGGCGCGTGCGGATGCGCGCCGTCGGCGAACAGCGCCTGCCTGGGCTCGGGAGCGGCGGCCATGCTGCGGGCGACGTCGCCGAGCGCCACGTCGTCGGGCCAGATCAGCCTGAGGCCGGTGATGCGCTGCTCGAGGATCGGCTCGACCCCGAACCAGTAGGGTTCGTCCAACGCGGTCATGGCGCCGAGGATACGGGTATGGGTGGAGCCGTTGTGGCGGATCGGCAGCAGGATGGTCTCGACGGCGGCGCGGGTGTGCAGCGCCGTCGTGCCCTGGAAGGTGATGAGCGCCACCGCGTGATCCTCGGTGACGGCGCGCACGAGCGTGTCCATGGCGTCGCGGTCGCGCGCGTGCCACAGCCGGGTGAACGAGCGCCCCTTGAGTTCGCGGGCATAGGCCGCGCACAGATGCGAGCCGGCGAGGCGGAAATCGAAGCCGCCCTGGTCGTTGAGCTCGAGGATGAAGGTGTTGGCCAGCGCGCCGCGGATGCGCGTCGGGTCGATGTCGCGGCGATCGGGGGCGCTGCGCGAGCCGCGCAGGGCGTTCCAGTAGTCGTAGAGCGTCTTGGTGCTCGTTTTCTGCATCGCCTGTCCTGCATCCGCCACAGGCGGACCGGCCATCCCGAGGGGTGCCGCCGCCGGGTCCCACACTCGCAAAAGGCGGCCCCGAAAGCGCGCTTAAACAACTCTTAAGGTTAATGCCGACGCTTCCGTGTGGATAATTCGGTGAACTGGGGTAAAAGCCCCCAGCGCAACGGGGATGCCCATGTCCGACGAGCACAATCCACAGGAAAACCCGCCCACACAGCCGCACCAGCCGGTGTTCCTGCTGCCCGCTTCCGTCACCTGGCTGGGCGGCCTGCTGATCGCCGTGCACCTCGCCAGCACGCTCGTTCTTAACGAACAGGCGGGCTGGGACCTACTCGCCTGGTTCGGTTTCATCCCCATCCGGCTGCTGGCCGGCGACACCATTCCCGGGGGCTGGCTGCCGCTGCTGTGGACGCCGTTCACCCACGCCTTCCTGCACGCCGGCTGGGACCACGTGCTGTTCAACACGGTGTGGCTGGCGGTCTTCGCGACGCCGGTGGCCCGGCGCTACGGCGGCCGGCCGATGCTGGCGATCTTCCTCTTGGGTGCGGCGGCGGGAGCTGCCGCCTTCGCCGCGACGACGCTGCCCAGTTTCCAGGTCCTGATCGGGGCTTCGGGCGGGGTGGCGGCGCTGACCGGTGCGGCGGTGCGCTTCGTGTTCCAGCCGGTGATCGTCGCCGAGGATCCCGAGAGCGGCCGGCGCCGGGTGCTCGGCCGGCGCCTCGCCAGCTTCGCCGACCTCGTGCGCGACCCGCGCCCGCGCTACTTCACGCTCATCTGGGTGGTGCTCAACGCGGCGGTGCCGCTGCTGCCGCTGCTCACCGGAGCAAACGTGCAGATCGCCTGGCAGGCGCATCTGGGCGGCTTCTTCGCCGGGCTGCTGGCAGTGGGCTGGTTCGAGCATCGCACGCGAGGAGGCGCGCAATGAGCGAGAGCGACGACCTCAAGCGGCGCATCGAGCGGCTCGAAGAGGTGGCGGCGTTCCAGGAGCGCACCATCGAGGAGCTGAGCGCAACCCTGACCGACCAGTGGAAGCAGATGCAGGCGCTGAAGCGCGAGTTGGCCAATCTGGGGGCGCAGCTGGCGGAGGTGGAAGCGGCGGGTGCGACGCCGCAGCGCGAGCCGCCGCCGCCGCACTACTGATCAGAGCTTGTACACCTCGGCCGGGTCGAACAGGCGCGGTTCGCCGGTGTCGACCAGCCCTGCCGCGCCGTCCGCGACCTCGACGCGGCGATAGAAGCAACTGCGGCGCCCGGTGTGGCAGGCGGCGCCGCGGCCGGTCTGCTCGACCAGGACGAGCAGGGCGTCCTGGTCGCAATCGGTACGGATCTCGACGAGCTTCTGGATCTCGCCCGAGGTCTCCCCCTTCTTCCAGAGCGTGCCGCGCGAGCGCGAGTAGTAGTGGACCTCGCCGGTCTCCAGCGTGCGCGCCAGCGCCTCGGCGTTCATGTGGGCGAGCATGAGCACGGCGCCGCTCGCCGCCTCGACGGTTACGGCGGTGACGAGCCCGCGACTGTCGAAGCGGGGCGCGAACACGGTGCCTTCCTCGAGCGAGTCGTGGTCGAGGCCGGCGGGTGAAGAAAATGTGATGCTCATTGGCGGCTTATAGGGCACAGGGGCAGGGGCTGTCATCCGCCGCGCACTTGCGGGGCGGCGCGGCAGGCCACATATTCCGGGCAGGAAGGAGCACGCGTGAAGACGCCAGGCAAGCCCAAGGCCGCGACCCCCGCGACGACCACGTCGTCCGGCGGCGACGTCGCCGCGTTCATACGGCAGGTCAATGCGCTCGGCCCGGCCGGGACGCCGGGCGAGCGGGGGCGGCTGTTGTTCGCGCTCGATGCGACGATGAGCCGGCAGCCGACCTGGGACCTCGCCTGCAAGCTGCAGGCCGAAATGTTCGAGACGCTCGCCGGGACGCAGAGCCTCGAGGTGCAGCTCCTCTATTTCCGCGGCTTCGGCGAGTGCAAGGCCTCCAAGTGGATGCAGGACGCCGCCGCGCTCGGGCGGGTGATGACGGGCATCCAGTGCCGCGGCGGCAATACGCAGATCGGCAAGGTGTTCGCGCATGCCCGGACGGAGCACGCGCGCAGGAAGATCAACGCCGTGGTCTTCGTCGGCGACGCGCTCGAGGAGAATGTCGACCGGCTGGCGCAGCAAGCGGGAGAACTGGGACTGCTCGGCTGCCCCGTCTTCATCTTCCACGAGGGGCACGACCCGCTGGCCGGGGCCGCCTTCAAGGAATTCGCGCGCGTCAGCAAGGGCGCCTATGCCCGCTTCGATGCCAGCGCGCCGCGGGAACTGGCGGCATTGCTGCGCGCGGTGGCCGCCTATGCGGCGGGCGGCAGGGCGGCGCTGCAGCTGCAGCAGACCCCGCCGGCGAGGCTGCTGCTGCAGCAGCTGCACTGAGATGACCTACGTCTTCATCGGGGGCATCGCCCTGATCGGGCTGATGGTGCTGTACCAGCTGGTGCGCCGCATTCCCGTGCGCAGGCTGGTGCGCGGCCTGCGCTGGACCAGCGGCGGCATCGCGGCGCTGCTGACGGCGTTCCTGCTGCTGCGCGGGCAGGTCGGCGTCGCCAGCGTCACCGGCTTCGCCGCCTATTCGATCCTGCATCTGGGCCGGCTCGGGCCGCTGGTCTTCGACACCGGCATCAGCGAAGCCAATCGCTCGAGCGTCAGCAGCCGCTATTTCGCCATGACGCTCGATCACGGCAGCGGCGAGGTTTCGGGGCGCGTGCTCACCGGCGCCTTCGCGGGAGCCGACCTCATCGACCTGGGGGAGGTCGAGACGCGACAACTCCTCGCCGAGGTGACGCCCGATCCGGACAGCCTGGCGCTGCTCGAGACCTGGCTCGACCGCAACCGGGCCGGCTGGCGCGAGTATTTTGCCGAGACGGCCGGCGCGGCCGGGGGCGGCGCCCGGCCGGTGGACGCCGAGCAGCAGGCCTACGAGGTACTCGGCCTCCAGCCCGGGGCAAGCGCCGAGGAGATTCACGCGGCGCATCGCCGGCTGATGAAGGCCGTCCACCCGGACCAGGGCGGCTCGACCTTCCTTGCCGCCAAGATCAACGAGGCGCGGGACCTGTTGCTGAAGCGGGCCGGCACGCAGTAGCGCGCCGCGCTCAGCCGCGCTTGCCGACCAGGGCGTAGAAACGGTCCTGCTCGTTGCGGTCCTCGGCGAACACGCCGGTGAAGCGATGGGTGATGGTGGCGGCGCCGTGCGCCCGCACACCGCGCATCGACATGCACATGTGCTCGGCTTCGAGCATCACCGCGGCACCGCGCGGGTTGAGCGATTCGTTGAGGGCGTCGATGATCTGCGCCGTAAGGTTCTCCTGCGTCTGCAGGCGCTTGGCGAAGACCTCCACCAGCCGCGCCAGCTTGCTCAGGCCGACGACGCCGTCATGCGGCAGGTAGGCGATGTGCGCCTTGCCGACGAACGGGACCATGTGGTGCTCGCAATGCGAGGAGAACGGAATGTCGCGGACGAGCACGATGTCGTCGTAGCCGCCGACGTCCTTGAAGGTCTTGTCCAGCACCTGCGCGGCGTCCTGGTCGTAGCCGGCGAAGAACTCGCCAAAGGCCTTGGCAACGCGGGCCGGCGTCTCGAGCAGCCCCTCGCGGTCCGGGTCGTCACCGGCCCAGGCAATCAGCGTGCGGACCGCCGCCTCCGCCTCATGCCGGCTCGGGCGTACGATATGGGTGGTTTCGGCAGGCTGGGCGAGGTGAAGCTTCACGCTGGCGTCCATGGCGGGTCTCTCGTCTCTAGTTCTGAACCATTGGATGGAGAAACGGGCCGAAAGTTCCGAGAGTTTCGCGCCCCGCGGCGCATCAACGCGCCTGCCGCCGCTGACAGTGCGGCGAAGCCAACTTATATAGGGGTGATAGACGCGCTCACAAGAAACAGATTTGTGCGATTCCATGGAGCTGAGTGATCTCTATTCCGAAAAGATCCTCGAGATCGCGGGGAATCAACCCATCCCCGGCCGCCTCCCCGATGCCGACGCCACGGCCCGCCGCGTCAGCCGGGTGTGCGGCTCCAGCATCGAGGTGGACGTCAAGGTCGAAGACGGGGTGATCACCGGCTACGGCCATGCCATCTCGGCCTGCGCGCTCGGGCAGACGTCGGCGGCGATCGTCGCCACCCACATCGTCGGCACGCCGGTTGCCGAGTTCCGGGCGCTGCGCGACACGATGACGGCAATGCTCAAGGACAACGGCCCGCCGCCGGCGGGCAAGTGGGCCGATCTTCGCTATCTCGAGCCGGTGCGGGAATACCGCCCGCGCCACACCTCGACGCTGCTGGTGTTCGACGCGGTGGCGGATGCCCTGGAGAAGATAGAACCAACGCAATCGCTTGCGGCAAAATCCTGATGGAGAAGGTTATCGCGCTGCTGGGGCGCGTCATCGACCTTCCGTTCAAGGTCATCGCCATCGGGCTGATCACGCTCTACCGCTACACGCTCTCGGCCTTTGCCGGCCGCACGTGCCGGCATCTGCCGACCTGCTCGGAGTATACGGCCGAGGCGATCTGGAAATTCGGCTTCTGGCCCGGCGGCTGGATGGGGCTGGCGCGGTTCTCCCGCTGCCGGCCGGGCGGCACGCACGGCTACGACCCGGTGCCGGAGGCATTGCCGCCAGAGGCGCACTGGTACGCGCCGTGGCGCTACGGCAGGTGGAAGGGCGGGCAGGCAGCCGCGCCGCAGCGCAAGCGCACCGATACCGCCTCGCGCCTGATCAAGGCGCCGCCCGAGCGGGTCTACGCGGCGCTCACCGACCCTAAGGCGCTGGTCGCGTGGCTGCCGCCACAAGGGATGACGGCGAGGCTCGAGGCCTGGGACCTGCGGGAGGGCGGGCGCTACCGGATGGTGCTCACCTACGAGGGTGCGGCCGTGGCGCGACCCAAGAGCACCGCCGAGGCGGACGTCGTGCAGGGGCGTTTCGTCGAACTGGTGCCCGGCAGGCGCCTGGTGCAGGCGGTCGAGTTCGTCTCGGGCGACCCGGCCTTCGCCGGCACCATGACCATGCGGTGGTTGCTGGAGCCGGCCGGCGGGGGAACGCAGGTCACCATTCTGGCCGAAGACGTGCCCGCGGGAATATCGGCCGAGGACCACGACGCCGGGCTGCGCGCCTCGCTCGCAAACCTCGCCGGCCATCTCGAGCAGGCGCCCCCAGCGATCGGGTGACACTGCGCCCCGCGCCATGCTAGAGAGCCGCGCCCGAGGCAGGCCTCGAGCGCGGCCGATGGTGGCCATGCATTGGAGATGAAAATGATCAAGGTGACGTTCCCCGACGGTGCAGTTCGCGAATTCGCGCGCGGCACCACCGGGACCACCGTGGTCGAGAACATCTCCCCGAGTCTGGCCAAGAAGACGGTGGCGATGAAGTGGAACGGGGCGCTCAGCGACCTCGCCGACCCGCTCGAGGAGGACGGCAGCATCGAGTTCGTGGCGCGCGACAGCGCCGATGGGCTCGGCCTCATCCGCCACGACGCGGCGCACGTGCTGGCCGAGGCGGTGCAGGAATTGTGGCCGTCGACGCAGGTGACCATCGGGCCGGTGATCGAGAACGGCTTCTACTACGATTTCTACCGCGACGAGCCGTTCTCGGAGGATGACCTGCGCGCCATCGAGAAGAAGATGAGCGAGATCATCCAGCGCGGCGCGGCCTTCACCAAGGAAGTGTGGAGCCGCGACGAGGCCAAGCGCGTCTTCGCCGCCAAGGGCGAGAACTTCAAGGTCGAACTGGTCGATGCCATCCCGGCCGACCAGCAGGTCAAGATCTACCGGCAGGGCCAGTGGTTCGATCTGTGCCGCGGGCCGCACATGCGCACCACGAGGGACGTCGGCCAGGCGTTCAAGCTCACCAAGGTCGCCGGCGCCTACTGGCGCGGCGACAGCAAGCGCGAGGTGCTCAGCCGCATCTACGGCACGGCTTTCGCCAACCAGGCGGAGCTCGACGCCTATCTGCACATGCTGGAGGAGGCGGAGAAGCGCGACCACCGCAAGCTCGGCCAGGAGATGGACCTGTACCATTTCCAGCCCGAGGCGCAGGGCTCGGTGTTCTGGCATCCCAAGGGCTATTTGATCTGGCGCCAGCTCGAAGGCTATATCCGCCGCCGCCTCGATGCCGACGGCTATGTCGAGGTGAAGACGCCGCAGCTCATCGACAACAAGCTGTGGGTGCAATCGGGGCACTGGGGCAAGTTCCGCGAGAACATGTTCGTGGTGCCCGACGAAATCCCGACGACCGAAGGCGAACAGCCCGAGATCTCCGCCGACGCCAACTTCCTCGCCCTCAAGCCGATGAACTGCCCGGCGCACGTGCAGATCTTCAAGCAGGGCACGAAGAGCTACCGCGACCTGCCGCTCAGGATGGCCGAATTCGGCTGCTGCCACCGCAACGAGGCGCACGGCGCCCTGCACGGGCTGATGCGGGTGCGCCAGATGACGCAGGACGACGCCCACATCTTCGCCCGCGAGGACCAGATCAAGGACGAGACGGCGCGCTTCCTCAAGCTGTTCGCGACCGTCTACGGCGACATGGGGCTGACCAATATCCGCTACAAGCTGGCCACGCGCCCCGAGGTCCGCGCCGGCGAGGACGCCACCTGGGACCGGGCGGAAGCGGCGCTGGCCGAGGCGCTGACCGCTTCCGGCATCGCCTTCGACTACGCGCCGGGCGAGGGGGCGTTCTACGGTCCCAAGCTGGAATTCCACCTGACCGACGCCATCGGCCGCACCTGGCAGTGCGGCACGTTCCAGCTCGACTACGTGATGCCCGAGCGGCTCGACGCCAGCTACGTCGCCGAGGACGGCTCGCGCCAGCGCCCCGTGATGCTGCACCGCGCGGTGTTCGGCTCGTTCGAGCGCTTCATCGGCCTCATGATCGAGAACTACGCGGGCAAGCTGCCGCTGTGGCTGGCGCCCGTGCAGGTGGTGGTGGCGACGATCGTGTCCGATGCGGACGGCTATGCGCAGCAGCTGGTCGAGCAGCTCGCCGCCGCCGGCATCCGGGCCGAGCTCGACACGCGCAACGAGAAGATCAACTACAAGGTACGCGAGCACTCGGTGCAGAAGGTGCCGCTGCTGTTCGTGGTCGGCAAGCGCGAGGCGGACGAGGGCACGGTGTCGGTGCGCCGGCTGGGTCAGGAGGGGCAGAAGGTGCTGCCGGCAGCGCAGGCCATCGCCGAGCTGGCGGTCGAGGCGACGGCACCGGACCTGCAGCAGGACGCCGCCTGAAGGCGGCAGGCATCATCCCGCGCCGGGCGCGGGATGATCGCTCAGGCGGCGGCGATCTCGATCACCAGCCGCAGCGGGTCGGCGCTGACGCCTTTGGGAATGGTGCGCACGAACAGCCGCCCCGCCCGGTGGCCGGCGTTGCGGTAGGCGTGGGGCACTCCCGCCGGGATGCGCACGAAATTGCCGCCAGTGACGAAGCCGGCCGCCCCGTTGACCATGAACTCGAAGGTGCCGGCCTCCACGTAGTAGACCGTCTCCTCCGGGGCGGCGCGCACCGGGACCTGCGCGCCGGCGGGGATGTGGCGCGAGTCGGCCTCGAAGCGGCGGATTTCGCCGGCGTCGTTGGCGACGAGAGCGGCCTTGCTGGGGGAAACGAAAAAGGCGTTCGTGGACATGCGCGTCCCCTGAAGCGGTGCCATACCGCAATACCCCCTTTACAGCGGCGCAGATGAACGGCACTTGAACGGCAGCACCGCCGACGTGGAGGAGGACATGGCCGAGCCGATCGCGATCACGCCCCGCCTGCACCTGGATCCCGACGCGCTCGAGATAAGCTTCGTGCGCGCCTCCGGGCCGGGCGGGCAGAACGTCAACAAGGTGTCGACGGCGGCGCAGCTGCGTTTCGACCTCCTCGGCGCGCCGGCGATCCCCGATGCCATGAAGCGCCGCGTCGCCGCGCTGGCCGGAAGCCGGCTCAGCAAGGACGGCGTCATCGTCATCACCGCCGAGCGCTACCGCACGCAGGCGCAGAACCGCGAGGATGCGGTGGCGCGGCTGGTGGCGCTGCTGCGCGAGGGGGCGATCGTGCCCAAGCATCGCCGGCCGACGCGGCCGACCCTGGCGTCGAAGCAACGCCGCCTCGCCGGCAAGAGCCGGCGCAGCGAGCTCAAGCGCCTGCGTGGCGAGGTGTCGGGGAGCGATTAGGCGGCCTGCGCGCCTGCGCGTCACCGCTTCGGGCGCGGCGAGGTTGAAATCGCGCCCGTGCCGGTGCACACCAGCAGCAACGACAACACCCAGCGCGAGTAGTAGCCAGTGACCAGATCGCCCGCCGAGTGCAGCACCAAGGAGGAGGTGCGCGCCGAAATCGACCGCATCGACCAGGCCCTGTTGAGCCTGTTCGCGGAGCGGCACCGCTATGTCACGCGCATGGCCCAGATCAAGACCGACCCGCACGAGGCGTACGACCTCAAGCGCATCGAGGCGGTGATCAGGAAGCAGCGCAAGCGCGCCGAAGAGCTCGATCTCGACGAGGACCAGGCGGAATTGATCTGGCGCACGCTGATCGACTGGAACGTGAACTACGAAAAGGGCATTATCGTCGCGCGCAAGCGCATGGAGTAGGCACGTGATCGCCGGGGTGAGCATCCGCAAGGCCGTGGCCAGCGAGGTCGAGACCCTCGCCGACATCGGCTTCGTCGCGTGGGAGCGCGACCTGCGGCCGTTCCTCTCGGGCGTTGCCGCCTCCCGCGAGAACGAGCGGCGCCGCCTGTCCAACGCCGTGCACGAGCTGCTCGACCGTACCATCGTCGCCGAAGTCGACGGCATCGCCGCGGGCTGGTGCGCACGCCAGCGCGGCAAGGCGTACATCCCGTTCCTGTTCGTCACCCCGCTGCTGCAGAACCACGGCATCGGCTCGCTGCTGCTGCGGCGCATGGAGTCGCTGCTCGAGCTGGAGGGGGCCGAGTGCGTGCAACTGGACACGCTCGCCGACAACGTGCGGGCGGTGAGCTTCTACCAGCGCCAAGGCTACCGCATCCTGGCGCTGAAGCGCGAGGGCCGCATGGGCCCCGACCCCGAGACCGGCGTGCGCCTGGAAAAGCGGCTGATGCCGTGGCGCGGGGTGATCACTGGCATCGAGGACTAGGGTGAATCATCCAGTGGGACTGGATCGACCCGGGGTGGAACCTAATCCACGGTTCACGGTTGCTGAGCCATAGTGGCACGGCCAGCGATTCCTCTTGAAGGAATTCTTCGTTTGGGCATACATATGCTTACTCCACTGCGACCGCTACGTGATTGGTCGACAGTGGCATAAAAGGGCTCCTGCGGGAGCCCTTGCTATTTGGGGGTAGGCGGTGGACAGGGTCGCTGTCTTCGTGGATGCGGGGTATCTCTACGCACAGGGCAGCGCCGCGCTATCCGGAAGCAAGAAGTCCCGAACCAGCATAATGCTGGATGCTGCCGGTGCCGTCGCCGCTCTCAAGGCGATTGCCGCCGAGACCTCGCCGGAATGTTGCCTGCTTCGCATCTACTGGTATGACGGCGCGGTTGCCGGTTCGCGCCCGACAACCGAGCAGGCGCTGCTGGCAAACTCAGATGACGTCAAACTGCGTCTGGGCTTCGTCAACAGCCAAGGGGAGCAGAAGGGCGTCGACTCCCTCATTGTGACCGACTTGATCGAACTTGCCCGATTGAAGTCCATCTCCGACGCAGTGCTTCTGTCGGGGGATGAAGACGTGCGCGTTGGGGTGCAGATCGCACAGAACCATGGCGTTCGCGTACACCTTCTGGGCATCATCCCAAGTCGCGGTTCTCAGTCCCATCAGCTCTTGCAGGAGGCGGATACGACCAAGGAGTGGGGCGCCGAAGCGGTCGCGTCCTTCATGACGATCAGAGAACCGGTCGCAGACGGCAGTGCCCGAGCGCCAGTTTCCGCGACCGTCGAGGCCACACTTGTGACCACAGTCCATTTGGGGGACGACGTGGTCATGCAAACCGTCACCAAATTCGTAGACGAAATGACGGAGGCAGAGATCCAGGGTGTCGAGGCCTATTGGAAGACCGAACGTGGTGTTCCTCAGGAGTTCGATCGAAAGCTGCTCCCCATTTGTGGCGAAGCCCTGGGCCGGAATCTTGAGCGCGAGGAGATCCGCCAAATGCGATCGCGGTTTCAGCAGGCCGTGAAGCTGAGGCTTGCCCAGCAGCGGCAAGTTCGCTAGCAGCGATCAACCAAGCACTCACAAGGCCCCAGCCAGCCATGACCATCATCGACACGCGCACGCCCAACCCCAAGAGCTTCATCAAGGGTTCGACGGGGGACTGGGAGGTGATCATCGGCATGGAAGTGCATGCCCAGGTGACTTCGGAGAGCAAGCTGTTCTCCGGCTCCTCGACCGAGTTCGGCTCGCCGCCCAACGCCAATGTCAGCTTCGTCGACGCGGCCATGCCCGGCATGCTGCCGGTAATCAACGAGGAATGCGTGCGCCAGGCCGTGCGCACCGGCCTGGGGCTCAAGGCGCAGATCAACAAGCGCTCGATTTTCGACCGCAAGAACTACTTCTATCCGGACCTGCCGCAGGGCTACCAGATCAGCCAGTACAAGGACCCGATCGTGGGCGAGGGCAAGGTGCTGCTCGACATGGGCGAGGAGCAGATCGAGATCGGCATCGAGCGGCTGCATCTCGAGCAGGACGCCGGCAAGTCGATCCACGACCAGCACCCGAGCATGAGCTTCGTCGACCTCAACCGCTCGGGCGTGGCGCTGATGGAGATCGTGTCGAAGCCGGACCTGCGCTCCTCGGACGAGGCCAAGGCCTACCTCTCGAAGCTGAGGACCATCCTGCGCTATCTCGGCACCTGCGACGGCAACATGGAGCAGGGCTCGATGCGCGCCGATATCAACGTCTCGGTGCGCCGGCCGGGCGGCGCCTTCGGCACGCGCTGCGAGATCAAGAACGTCAACTCGGTGCGTTTCGCCGGCCAGGCCATCGAATACGAGGCGCGCCGGCAGATCGACATTCTCGAGGACGGCGGGGCGATCGACCAGGAGACGCGGCTCTATGACCCCAGGACCGGCGAGACGCGCTCGATGCGCAGCAAGGAAGAAGCGCACGACTACCGCTACTTCCCCGATCCCGACCTGCTGCCGCTCGAGTTCGACGACGCCTTCATCGAGGCGCTGCGGGCGGGCCTCACCGAACTGCCGGACGACAAGAAGGCGCGGCTGATGACCGAGTACGGGCTCGGCGCCTACGATGCGGGCGTGCTCATCCTCGAGCGCGAGACGGCCGACTATTACGAGGCCGCGGTAAGGCACGGCGGCCGCCAGCGCGACGGCAAAGCGGTGGCCAACTGGGTGATGGGCGACCTCTCGGCCTACGCCAACAGCCAGGGGCTGTCGGTCTACGAGACGCACATCACGCCGGCGCAGATCGCGGGCATCGTCGACCTCGTGGCGGAAGGCACGATCTCGGGCAAGATCGCCAAGGACCTGCTGCAGATTCTCATTGCCGAGGAGAAGGACGGCGATCCGGCCGAGATCGTCGAGCGCCGCGGCATGAAGCAGGTCACCGATTTGGGCGCCATCGAGAAGGTGGTCGACGAGATCATCGCCGCCAATCCGGAACAGGTGGAGAAGGTCAAGGCCAAGCCGACGCTGATCGGCTGGTTCGTCGGCCAGGCGATGAAGGCTTCGGGCGGCAAGGCCAACCCGCAGGCGCTCAACGAGATCCTGAAGAAGAAATTGGGGCTGTAGATGGGGGCAAAGGGATACTGGGTGGTCGGGCTCGACGTCGAGGACGCCGAGCGCTACGCGACCTACAGCGCGTTCGTGCGGCCGTTCCTCGCCGCCAATGGCGGCCGCTTCGTGGTCGCGGGCGGCCAGCAGGACGTGGTCGAGGGCATGGGCCGGCGGCGCACGGTGCTGGTCGAGTTCCCGAGCTATGCCGACGCCGTTCGCGTCTACCGCTCGGACGGCTACCAGAAGGGCATGCAGGACCGCATCGCGGCGAGCGTCGCCGACTTCGTCATCGTCGAGGGGCTGGCGGAGTAGCGCCGCTGCCCCGGTCCGCCCGCTAGATGGGCTTGCCCACCGTCATGGCCGCGCGGAAGCCGGGGTCTTCGTCGAAGAAGAACGGCTCCGGCGTGGCGCCGGTCGCGTCGAAATAGCGGCTCATGAAGCAGCGGAAGGCAGCGCAGAAGGCGATGTCGGCGATGTTGCGATCGGAAAAGCCGACGGCGCGCAGGGCGTCGATATCGGCCTGCGTGATCCTGCTGGCATCGACGGCAACCTGCTCGGCATAGGCGAGCATGGCGACGTCCCTGTCGCTGAGCCCGGCGTTGCGGAAGTCGCGGTGGATGGCGAGCACCTGTTCCTTCGAGCCCAGATCGGCGACCAGCCCCCGCGCATAGACGTGCGAGCAATAGGTAGAGGGGATGTGCCGGGCGGCGATCAGCGTGATCAGCCGCCAGGCGCGCAGTCCGAGCGAGAAATCTGTGCGGGCGGTGTTGAGCAGGTGGTCGACCAGCGGCAGCAGGTCGGGCCGTGCCGTCCAGCAGCGCGTGCCCTCCATGACGAAGCCCAGCGCCGCCTTTTCCTCGGCATAGATCCTTGCGATTTCGCCGGTCGCGGCGGCGTCGTCGATGGTCTGGATGAACATGGTTTTGTCCTTGCGCCGATGCAGTTGCGCGAAGACCCTATGGCATGAACGGGAAGGTGGAAATGACCGGGCCGACACAGCCGGAACGCGGACTGCGCGCCATCCCGCCCGGGATCTGGGCGCTGGGCTTCGTGTCGCTGCTGATGGATGTCTCATCGGAGATGATCCATGCGCTGCTGCCGGTGTACCTGGTGACGGCGATGGGCGCCTCGGCTACCGTGGTCGGGGCCATCGAGGGCATTGCCGAGGCGACCGCGGCCATCACCAAGGTGTTCTCGGGCGCCGTTTCCGACTGGCTCGGCAGGCGCAAGGCGCTCGCCGTGATCGGCTACGGACTCGCCGCGCTGACCAAGCCGGTCTTCCCTTTGGCCAGCACCATCGGCTGGGTGGTGGCCGCCCGCTTCGTCGACCGCATCGGCAAGGGCATCCGTGGCGCTCCGCGCGACGCGCTGGTTGCCGACATTGCCCCGCCGCACCTGCGCGGCGCCAGCTTCGGGCTGCGCCAGACGCTGGACACGGTGGGGGCGTTCCTCGGGCCGGGGCTGGCGGTGGTGCTCATGTGGGTGCTGGCCGACGATTTCCGGGCCGTCTTCTGGGTCGCGGTGATCCCGGCCGCATTATGCGTCGTCGTGCTGGTGCTCGGCGTGCACGAACCGGAGCGGCCGGCCGGGCTGCGCAAGGTGAAGGCGCCGCTGTCGTTCGCGGAGATGGCGCGGCTGGGGCAGGCGTACTGGTGGATCACGGCGGCCGCCACGGTGTTCACGCTGGCCCGGTTCAGCGAGGCGTTCCTGCTGCTCAAGGCGCAGGCCGAGGGGCTGGCGATCGCGCTGGTGCCGCTGGTGCTGGTCGTCATGAACGTCGTCTATTCGCTCTCGGCCTATCCGGCCGGGGCGCTGTCCGACAGGGTCAACAAGGTCCAGGTGCTCGCCGCGGGGCTGGCGTTGCTGATCGCCGCGGACCTGGTGCTGGCTTTCGTGCCGACGCTCGCCGGCGTCGCCATCGGGGTGGTGTTGTGGGGATTGCACATGGGCTTCACCCAGGGGCTGCTGGCCAGCCTTGTCGCCGAGACGTCGCCGCCCGAACTGCGCGGCACCGCCTTCGGCGTCTTCAACATGCTGGGCGGCGTGGCGCTGCTGGTGGCCAGCTTGGCGGCGGGACTGCTGTGGGACACGGCCGGCCCGGGCGCGACCTTCCTCGCCGGCGCCGGGGTGTCGCTGCTGGCGCTGCTGCTCCTCGCATATTTGCGCCGGCGGCTGCCGGAACTCGGCGCCGCCGGCCACGGAACCAGCGGCGGCGGCGGCCGTTGAGGGTCACGAGCCAGCGACAGGAGCGTCCGATGCAGGCCAATGTCAACCGCATCCTCTTCAACGTCCTCGCCAAGGATCTGCGGGCGAGCGTCGAGTTCTACCGGCGGATCGCCAATCTGCAGCCGGTGTTCGAGAGCGAGTGGTACGTCGTGTTGTCGCCGGCCGGCCAGCCGAACGTGCAGATCGGGCTCATCGACCAGGTCAGCGAATTCGCGCCGCGCCACGCCTGGGGCGTGCACGAGGGCAGCTACCTGACGCTGGTGGTGGACGACGTGCGGCTGGCCCTGCGCGAGGCCCGCGAGATGGGGCTCGACATCATCGAGGAACCGGTCGCGCTGAATTACGGGCAGACGCGCATGCTGATCCGCGATCCCAACGGGCTGGTGATCGACATCTCGACGCCGACCGCGGATCTCGCCCGGCTCGGCGGCGAGTCCGCGCCGCCGGCTGCGGTCACGGCCATCGACCAACCGCAGCCGGAAGACAGCCCTCGGTAGGCTCGCTCAGGCGCGGGCGCCGCGCCAGCGCCGCACGATGCGTCCGTCAATGAGGAGCAGGCCGAGGAAGATGGCGGCCATGCCGAGGAAATGGCTCGGCAGCAGCCTCTCGCCGAGCAGCGTCACGCCGAGGATGATGGCGGACACCGGGGCGATGAAGGTCACCGTGGTGAAATTGGTCGCGCCGATGCGCGGCAGCAGCCGGTACATGATCATGAACCCGAAGGTGGTGGCGACGAGGCCGATGCCGAGCGCGGCGCCAACGGTTTCCGGCCGGGTGATGACCGGCGCGCCGTGGGCGGCGAAGGCAAGCGGGATGCCGGCCAGGGTCGCCCCCGTCAACGCCAGCGTGGCGATGGTGGTGGGGTCCATGCGGACGAAGCGGCGCGTATAGTTGAGCGACACCGCGTAGCACAGCGTCGCCAGCAGGCACGCGCCGATGGCCCAGAGTTGGCTGGTGCCGCCCGATTGCAGCGCCGGCAGTGCGAGGAGCGCGGCGCCGCCGAAGCCGGCGACGACGCCGGCGGATTTCAGCATGGTGGCGCGTTCCCCGCCGGGCCAGAAATGCGAGACGATCACCGTGGTGATGGGGGTGAGGGCGTTGATGATGGCGGCGACGCCGCTGGCCAGATGCATCTGGCTGAGCGGAAACAGCGCGAACGGAATCGTGTAGCCGATGATGCCGAGCAGCAGCATCTGGGCATAGACGAGCACGCCGCGCGGCAGCGACTTGCCCATGGCGAAGAACACCGCCCAGCAGCCGAGCATGCCGACGCCGACGCGCAGCGCGGAGACCCAGAGCGGGTCGATCTCGCGGATGAGCACGGCGTTGAAGAGGAACGAGCATCCCCAGATCGCTCCCAGCAGGATGACCCAGAACCAGTCACGCGCGGCCATGGCAGTATCTCCGAAAGGTCGGGACGCTAGTACCGTCCGGCAGGCGCGTCGAACCGATTTTGGCGATGGGACCGATCAACGGACGTGATGCCGTTTGGCAGCCTGCACCTGAACCGGCAATGAACCGCGCCCGCGGACGGGTCAGTTGAACGCCACCTCGCCGCGAGCCACCATGGCCAGGGCCCGGGGGTAGATGCGGTGCTCCTCCGCCAGCACGCGCTCGGAGAGCGTCTCGACGGTGTCGCCGGGAAGCACGGGGACGCGCGCCTGCAGGATCGGGGGGCCTTCGTCCATTCCGGGGGTGACGAAATGCACGGTGCAGCCGTGTTCGGCGACGCCGTCGGCCAGGGCCTGCGCATGCGTGTGCAGGCCCCTGTGCAGGGGCAGCAGCGACGGATGGATGTTGAGGATGCGGCCGCGCCAGCGCTCGACGAATCCGGGCGACAGGATGCGCATGAACCCGGCGAGGCAGACGAGTTGGGCACCCCATGCGCGCAGCACCGCCTCGATGGCGGCGTCGGCGGCCTCCTTGTCGGCGTAGTCGCGCAGCGTCCGCACCGCGGTCGGGATGCCGGCTGCACGGGCGAAGGCGAGGCCCTCGGCATCGGCCTTGTTAGAGAGCACGCCGACGATTTCGGCGGGATAGTCCGGGGCCCGCGCGGCTTCGACCAGCGCGCGCATGTTGGAGCCGCGGCCGGAAATCAGGATGGCCGTCGGCGCCTTCAAAGCGCCAGCGAGCCCGAAAAGGTCACCGCTTCGCCGCGGCGCTCCCCGAGGCGGCCGATGATGCTGGCCCGTTCCCCTGCCTCGGCGAGGTGGGCGAGCAGGGCGTCGGCTGCATCGGCGGCGACCACCGCGACCATGCCGACGCCGCAATTGAAGGTGCGCAGCATGTCGCGCTGCTCGAGGCCGCCGACGCGGGCGAGCCAGGCGAAGACCGGCGGCACGTCGACCGCCGCAAGGTCGATCTCGGCGGCCAGCGCGTCGGGCAGGACACGCGGGATGTTGTCGACGAAACCGCCGCCGGTGATGTGGGCGAGGGCCTTGATGCCGATGCCGGCCCGGAGGGCGGCGAGCAGCGGCTTGACGTAGATGCGGGTCGGGGTGAGCAGCGCCTCGGACAAGGTCCTGCCCGGCGCGAAGGGCGCGGGCAGGTACCAGTCGATGCCGGACACCTCGACGATCCTGCGCACCAGCGAGAAGCCGTTGGAGTGAACGCCGGAGGAGGCGAGAGCGACCAGCACGTCGCCGGCGGCGACATCGGCGCGCGGCAGCAGCGTCCCGCGCTCGGCGGCGCCGACGGCAAAGCCGGCGAGGTCGTAGTCCTTGTCGTGGTACATGCCGGGCATCTCGGCGGTCTCGCCGCCGATCAGGGCGCAGCCGGCCTGGCGGCAGCCCTCGGCGATGCCTTCCACGATCGCGGTGCCGGTGGCGACGTCGAGCCGGCCGGTGGCGAAATAATCGAGGAAGAACAGCGGCTCGGCCCCCTGCACGATGATATCGTTGACGCACATGGCGACGAGGTCGATGCCGATCGTGGCATGGCTGCCGGTGTCGATGGCGATCTTGAGCTTGGTGCCGACGCCGTCATTGGCGGCGACGAGGACGGGGTCGCGGAAGCCGGCGGCCTTGAGGTCGAACAGGCCGCCGAAACCGCCGATCTCGGCGTCGGCGCCGGGCCGGCGCGTCGAGCGCACCGCCGGCTTGATGGCTTCCACGAGGGCATTGCCGGCGTCGATATCGACGCCCGCCTGCTTGTATGTAAGCCCGTTTGATGGCAGGTTTTGCGCGTCGGACATCAGGGTTTGATGCGGCTGTGGGAAGGGGAAGGCGTTTCCCCGCGCTGATACCCGCTCCACCATCCCGACGCAAGGGCCGCCCCATCTCATGACTTTGCGAAATCAAGTACTGGTCTGGGTCGGATTCTTCGTCGCCACCATCTTCCTGCTGTGGATCTTCCGCCCGATCCTGCTGCCCTTCGTGGTGGGCATGGCGCTCGCCTACCTGCTCAATCCGGTGGTCAACATTATCGGCCGCATCGGCATCAGCCGGCCGTGGGCCTCGGCCATCGTGCTCGTCATCGGCATCCTCGTCATCATCGGCATGCTGCTGATGCTGGTGCCGCTGGTGGGTCAGCAGGTGGTGGGCCTCATCACGCGGCTGCCCGGCTACGTCACCGACCTGCAGGCGCTGGCGCAGGGCCTCGTCCCGCAGCTGACCGAATGGCTCGGCCCGGAGCGTACCGCCCAGGTCGAGGCGTCGCTGGCCGACCTGATCACCCGCGGCGTCGAGATGGCCGGCCTGATCACGGCCCAGGTGGCGCAAAGCGGGCTCACCGTGGTCAACACCATCGCCGTGCTGTTCATCACGCCGGTGGTGGCCTTCTACATGCTGCTCGACTGGGAGGGGATGACCGAGCGCGTCGACGACCTGCTGCCGCGCGCCTATCGCGACGAAATCCGCGGCGTGCTCAACCAGATCGACAAGTCGATGGCGGGTGTGATCCGCGGCCAGGGCAGCGTCGTACTCGTGCTGTGCATCTACTACGCCACCGCCCTGACGCTGGTCGGGCTCAATTTCGGCCTCGCCATCGGCCTGCTCGGCGGCCTGCTGAGCTTCGTGCCCTATGTCGGCTTCGCCATCGGCTTCGTGCTGTCGATGACGGTGGCGCTGGTGCAGTTCTGGCCGGATCAGTGGCTGTTCGTGCTCATCGTGCTGGCCGTCTACCTGGTCGGCCAGTTCCTCGAGGCGAACATCCTCTATCCCAAGCTGGTCGGGCAGAGCATCAACATCAACCCGGTCTGGCTGATGTTCGCGCTGTTCGCGTTCGGGCTGCTGTTCGGCTTCGTGGGCCTGCTGCTGGCGGTGCCGCTGGCCGCCATCACCGGAGTGCTGACCCGCTACGCCCTCGCCAAGTACCAGGCATCCAGCCTGTATCGCGGCCCGGAGCCCGAGCCGGCGGCCCCGAAAGTGGACCTCGTCGTCCCGCCCGTCCGCAAGCCGCCGGCGCGCCGCCCGACGCGCGCCAAATGACCCCCACGGCCAGCCAGCTCGCCTTCGAGCTCGGGCACACGCCCTCGCACGCGGAAGCCGACTTCATCGTCGGCGAGGGCAACGAACTCGCCCATGCCCACGTCATGGCCTATCCGCACTGGCCCGGACCGCTGACGCTGGTCACCGGGCCGGCCAAGGCCGGCAAGTCGCACCTGGCGCGCATCTGGGCCGACCGCGCCGGCGCGGCGGCGCCGTGGCCGGACGAACTGGAGGACCTGGCCAGGGCGGGGGGCAAGCTGCCGCTGCTGCTCGAGGATGTCGACCGTCGCGGCTATGAGGAAGCGGCCCTGTTCCACCTGCTCAACCAGTCGATGCGGGATCGCCGGCCCGTGCTGATGACGGCCCGCGAGCCGGTTGCCAACTGGCCCTTCGCAACCGATGATCTGAAGTCGCGGGCGCGACTCGCTGCCCTGTTCACGGTGAGCACGAGCGATGACATCCATTTGTCACAGATGTTCGTGAAATTGTTCGGCGACCGGCAGCTTGCCGTCGATCCCAAGATCATCGCCTATCTGGTCGCGCGCATGGAACGGTCGCCCGAGGAGACGGTTGCCCTGACCGGCCTGATGGACCGGCTGGCGCTCGAACGCGGCACGGCAGTCACCCGCGCCATCGCCGCCGAGGCCCTGGCCATGCGCGACGCGGCACGCGGGGAGGGCCAGCTGGAGCTGGCACTGGTCCAGTCGGTAACGGAAAGCAAGAAGGATGAATGAGCTGAGCGAACTGGCGGACGTCGACGGCGCCGCCCCCGACATTGCCGAATTGCGCCAGAGCCCGGCCCGCTACGTCAATCGCGAGGTGAGCTGGCTGCAGTTCAACATGCGGGTGCTCGAGGAGGCGGGGAATGCCAACCACCCGCTGCTGGAGCGGCTGCGCTTCGTCTCCATCTCGGCCAGCAATCTCGACGAATTCTTCATGGTCCGCGTGGCCGGCCTCAAGGGCCAGCAGCGGCTCGGCGTCACCACCCGCAGCGCCGACGGCCTGACCCCGGCCGAGCAGCTCGAGGAGATCGCGACGCTCGCCCAGCACCTGCATCTCGACCAGCAGGACCACTGGCAGACGCTGCGCGAGGAACTGTTCGAGCAGGGCATCGTGATCCACGAGGCGGCGGACCTCAGCATGGAGCAGGTGACCTACCTGCAGCGGCTGTTTCGCGAAGAGATCTTCCCGGTCCTGACCCCGATCGCGGTCGATCCGGCGCACCCGTTCCCGTTCATCCCCAATCTCGGGCTGTCGCTGGCCTTCGAGCTCACCCAGCCGAATACGGCGCAGACGCTGACCGCGCTGGTGCGCGTGCCGGCGAATCTCGACCGCTTCATCAAGCTGCCGGCCGACCTTGCCGAAAGCGGGCGGATCGAGGTGGTGACCATCGACACGCTCATCAACATCTTCTTCCACCGCATGTTCCCCGGCTACGAGGTGGCAGGCTCCGGCGCCTTCCGCATCATCCGCGACAGCGAGATCGAGATCGACGACGAGGCCGCCGATCTGGTGGTCGAGTTCGAAACCGCGCTGCGGCAGCGGCGGCGCGGCCAGGTCATCCGGCTCGAGATCGAACGCAAGATGCCGCACGCGCTGCGCCGGCAGATCTCGGAGCGGCTGGGCGTCGCCGGCAGCGACACCTTCGAGGTGGAAGGCTTCCTCGGCCTCGCCGACGCCAGCTGGATCTGCGACATTGAGCGGCCCGACCTCAAGTTCGCGCCCTACATGCCGCGCTATCCGGAGCGCGTCCGCGACTATGGCGGCGACATCTTCGCGGCGGTGCGGGCCAAGGACATGCTGGTGCACCATCCCTTCGAGAGCTTCGACGTGGTGGCCCAGTTCCTGATGCAGGCGGCGCGCGACCCCGACGTGGTCGCCATCAAGCAGACGCTGTACCGCACGTCGCGCGATTCCCCGGTGGTCAAGGCGCTGGTGATGGCCGCCGAGGCCGGCAAGTCAGTCACCGCGCTGGTCGAGCTCAAGGCCCGCTTCGACGAGGAAGCCAATATCCGCTGGGCCCGCGACCTCGAGCGCGCCGGCGCCCAGGTGGTGTTCGGCTTCATCGAGCTCAAGACGCACGCCAAGATGAGCCAGGTGGTGCGGCGCGAGAACGGCAAGCTGATGACCTACTGCCACGTCGGCACCGGCAACTACCATCCGATCACCGCCAAGATCTACACCGACCTCAGCTACTTCACGACCGACCCGGCCATTACCCGCGACGTGGCCCGGGTGTTCAACTTCATCACCGGCTACGCCCGGCCGACCGAGCTCGAGGTGATCGCGGCCTCGCCGGTCAATCTGCGCTCGACGCTGGTCGAGCATATCGAGCGGGAGGTGAGGTTCGCCGAGCGCGGCGAGCCGGCGAGCATCTGGCTGAAGATGAATGCGCTGGTCGACCCGCAGATCATCGACACGCTCTACGACGCCAGCCAGAAGGGCGTGAAGATCGAGCTGATCGTGCGCGGCATCTGCTGCCTCAGGCCCGGCATCCCCGGGTTCTCCGACAACATCCGGGTGAAATCCGTGGTCGGCCGCTTCCTCGAGCACTCGCGCATCTTCTGCTTCGGCAACGGCGCGCCGATGCCCTCGCCGCAGGCGAAGGTCTACATCTCCTCGGCCGACCTGATGCAGCGCAACCTCGACTGGCGCGTCGAGGTCATGGTTCCGATCGTCAACAAGACGGTGCACAAGCAGATCCTGGGCCGCATGCTGGTCGCCTATCTCAAGGACAACCAGCAGAGCTGGGAGGTGCTCCCCGATGGCAGCTCGCAGCGCGTCCGCTTGCACGAAGGCGAAGAACCGTATAGCGCGCACAACTACTTCATGACCAATGCCAGCCTGTCGGGACGCGGCAGCGCCGGGCACCGCGACAGCGAAGAGGATGACGATTGAACCCAGTGTGGGGCGTCGACGCCGATCCGACCGCGCAAGGGCGCATCAAGGGCGCCGGACCGGTCGCCGTGCTCGACATCGGCTCCAACTCGGTGCGCCTCGTCGTCTATGAGCGCCACGCTCGCGCGCTGACCACCCTGTACAACGAGAAGGCCGCCTGCGCGCTCGGCCGCGGCCTCGCCGCGACCGGCCGGCTGCCGCAGGACAGCATCGAGCGGGCGCTGACGGCGATCCAGCGCTTCGCCCTGGTGGCCCGGCTCATGCGGGCGACGAAGGTTTTCGTCCTCGCCACGTCGGCGGTGCGGGAGGCGAAGAATGCCGCCGCGTTCGTCGAGGCGGTGACCGCCATCATCGGCGTCGACGTGCGCGTGCTGAGCGGCCGGGAAGAGGCGCATTTCGCCGCGCTCGGGGCGATTTCCGGCATGCCCGGCTTCGTCGGCGTGATCGGCGACCTCGGAGGCGGCAGCCTCGAACTGTCGGCCGTCGCCGACGGGCGCGACTCGGCCGGCGAGACGCACGCGCTCGGCGTCATCCGGCTGCAGGACGATGCCGGCGGCTCGGTCCGCCGGGCGCGGGAGGTGGTGCGGCAGCGGCTCGCACACTCGAAGCTCGTGGGCTCGCCTCCGGGCGCCGCGTTCTGCGCCATCGGCGGTACCTGGCGCTCGCTGGCCAAGGTGCACCAGGTGCTGCGTGGCTACCCGCTGCACATGGTGCAGCATTACGCGGTTCCCGCCCCGGACCTGCTGCGGCTGTGCGACGAGATCGCCGACGCCGTCGCCGCCGGGGAGGCGATGCCGGGCGGGGAGTTCGTCAGTTCGTCGCGGCGCGACCTCGTGCCGTTCGGAGCGGTGGTGCTCGGCGAAGTGCTCCGGGCAGGGGCCTTCGCCTCGGTGACCTTTTCGGCGCTGGGCGTGCGCGAGGGCTATCTGTACGGCCTGCTCGACCGCCGCGAGCAGGCGCTCGATCCGCTGCTGCAGGCGGCGCAGGACATCAACGTGCTGCGCTCGCGTTCGCCGGCCCACGCCACCGACCTGTTCGATTTCACCTCCGGGTTCCTCGCCGCGATCGGCGTGCGCGAGGGCCCCGACGGGGAGCGCCTGCGCAAGGCCGCCTGCTACCTCGCCGATATCGGCTGGCGCGGGCATCCCGACTACCGGGGCGACCAGAGCGTCGACCTCATCGCCTACGGGTCGCTCACCGGCGTCGACCATCCCGGCCGGGCCTTCCTCGCCGAGGTGCTGGCGGTGCGCTACATGGGCCTCAAGCACAAGAGCGCCAACCAGAAGCTGCTGACGCTGGCGGGGCCGGTGGGCAGCGCCCGGGCACGGCTGATCGGCGCGGCCTTCCGGGTCGCCTATCCGATGTCGGCGGGGATGCCCGGCGTGCTGCCGCGCACACGCTTCGCCATGGAGGGCAAGACGCTGGTGCTGCACCTGCCGCAGGACCTGGCCTTCCTCGATGGGGAACACCTGCGGGGCCGGCTCGAGCAACTGGCGGGCGTTGCCAGCATCAAGGCGACGGCCGTGCGCGTCGGCGCCAGCGACGGCAACGCCGCCGCCTGAAGCCGTTACTGCGGAATCTCGAACTCCACCACGCCCTTGCGGGTGGCGGCGAGGCCGATCCGGCCGTGCTTGATGGCGAGCGCCTTGTCGCCGAACAGCTTGCGCCGCCAGCCTTTCAGCGCCGGCACGTTGGCGTTGTCGTCGAGCACCAGGGCGTCGATGTCGTCGGACGTGGCGATGATGCGGGCGGCGACGCCGTGCTGCTCGGAGACCGCCTTGAGCAGGACGCGCAGCAGGTCGCCCACGGCACCCTTGGGCGAGGCGCCGCGGTGGCGCTCGGGGGCGGGCGGCAGTTCCGACTTGGGGAGCGCCTCCACCTGCTTGAGGATGGCGATGATCTCGGCGGCGGCGGTACTGCGGCCGTAGCCGCGCTGCACGGCCCGCAGCTTGTCGAAGCCCTCCGGGCTCTGCGGCCGCTGCATGGCGAGTTCGACCAGCGCATCGTCCTTGAGGATGCGGCTGCGCGGCTGGTCGGTATCCTGCGCGCGCTTCTCTCGCCATGCCGCGAGTGCCTTGAGCGCGGCCAGGTCGCGCGGGCGGTGCAGCTTGGTCTTGAGCCGCTCCCAAGCCTGCTCGGGCTGGATGACATAGGTGTCGATGGAACGCATCGCCGAGAGCTCGTCCTCGACCCAGTCCCAGCGCTTGGTCTCCTCCACCTGCCGCACCAGCGCCTTGTAGATGTCGCGCAGATGGGTGACGTCGCCGAGCGCGTACAGGCGCTGCTTTTCCGAGAGCGGCCGTGCCGACCAGTCGGTGAAGCGGGAGGACTTGTCGAGTTCGACGCTGACGATGGAGCGCACGAGGTTGTCGTAGGAGACGCTGTCGCCGAAGCCGCAGACGCTGGCGGCGATCTGGGTATCGAAGATGTTGAGCGGCACGCGGCCGGTCAGCTTGACGAAAATCTCGATGTCCTGGCGGGCGGCGTGGAAGACCTTGGTGACCCTGTCATCGCCGAGCAGGTCGAAGAAGGGGGCGAGGTCGAGGCCCTCGGCCAGCGGGTCGACGAGGACCGCCTCCTGCTCGGTGGCGGCCTGCAGCAGGCACAGCTTGGGCCAGTACGTGGTTTCCCGAAGGAATTCAGTGTCGACCGTGACGAAGGGTTGGTTTGCGGCGCGCTCGCAAAAGCCGGCGAGCACAGTGGTCGTCGTGATGAGCTCCATGAGTCCTTGTTCTCGGACGTTCTTTGCATCGGGTCATAACAGGGGAGGCCGGCGTACTCCAGCGCGGAATCGCGCGCCGCCGCCGCGGCGCCGCTGGCAGCTTGACAAACCCGGGCCCGCATGCGCTTTTCCGGCCCGATTCCTGCCGTCTCGAGAGCCCGAAAATGCACCGTTACCGCTCCCACACCTGCGCAGCCCTCACTGCGGCCGACGTGGGTAATACCGTCCGGCTGAGCGGCTGGGTGCACCGCGTGCGCGACCACGGCGGGCTGCTGTTCATCGACCTGCGCGACCATTACGGCATCACCCAACTGGTGATCGACCCCGATTCCAAGGCGTTCGCCGCGGCCGAGCAGGTGCGGGCCGAATGGGTGATCCGCGTCGACGGCGAGGTCAAGGCGCGCACGCCCGAGACGATGAACCCCAACCTGCCGACCGGGCAGGTGGAGGTGTTCATCCGCGAACTCGAGGTGCTGGGCGCCGCCGCGGAGCTGCCGCTGCCGGTGTTCGGGGAGCCGGACTACCCCGAGGACATCCGGCTCAAGTACCGCTTCCTCGACCTGCGGCGCGAAACGCTGCACGCCAATATCGTCAAGCGCACCAAGGTCATCGCCTCGATGCGCCGGCGCATGGCGGAGATCGGCTTCGGCGAGTATTCGACGCCGATTCTCACCGCCTCGTCGCCCGAGGGTGCGCGCGACTTCCTGGTGCCGAGCCGCATCCATCCGGGCAAGTTCTTCGCGCTGCCGCAGGCCCCGCAGCAATACAAGCAGCTGCTGATGGTGGCCGGCTTCGACCGCTACTTCCAGATCGCCCCGTGCTTCCGCGACGAGGACCCGCGCGCCGACCGGCTGCCGGGCGAGTTCTACCAGCTCGACGTGGAGATGAGCTTCGTCACCCAGGAAGACGTCTGGGACACAATGGAGCCGGTGCTGCGCGGCGTGTTCGAGGAATTCGCCGACGGCAAGCCGGTGACGCAGAAATTCCCGCGCATCCCCTACGCCGAGGCGATCCGCAAATACGGCACCGACAAGCCGGACCTGCGCAACCCGATCGAGATGCAGGACGTGACCGAGCATTTCCGCGGCTCCGGCTTCGGCGTGTTCGCCAACCAGATCGCCGCCGACCCCAAGGTCGAGGTGTGGGCGATTCCCGCCCCGACCGGCGGCAGCCGGGCGTTCTGCGACCGCATGAACGCGTGGGCGCAGGGCGAGGGCCAGCCGGGGCTCGGCTACATCTTCTTCAAGGAAGGGCAGGGCTCCGGCCCGATCGCCAAGAATGTCGGGCCGGAGCGCACCGAGGCGATCCGCGCGCAACTGGGGCTCAGCGACGGCGACGCGGTGTTCTTCGTGCTCGGCCGGCCGGAGAAAATGTCCCGCTTCGCGGGCGAGGCCCGCAGCAAGGTCGGCACCGACCTCAACCTCGTCGACACCGACCGGTTCGAATTGTGCTGGATCGTCGACTTCCCGTTCTACGAATACGACGAGGACGAGAAGCGCATCGATTTCGCGCACAACCCGTTCTCGATGCCGCAGGGCGGCATGGAGGCGCTGAATTCGCAGGATCCGCTGACGATCAAGGCCTACCAGTACGACGCGGTGTGCAACGGCTACGAGATCGCCTCGGGTTCGATCCGCAACCAGGAGCCCGAGACCATGGTCAAGGCGTTCGAGTTGACGGGCAAGTCGCGGGCGGAGGTCGAGCAGGAGTTTGGCGGGCTGTACCGCGCCTTCCAGTACGGCGCACCGCCGCACGGCGGCATGGCGGCCGGCGTCGACCGCATGGTCATGCTCATCTGCGGCGTGCAGAACCTGCGCGAGATCACGCTGTTCCCGATGAACCAGCAGGCCGAAGACCTGCTGATGGGAGCGCCGTCGCCGGCCACCGCCAAGCAGTTGCGCGAGCTCAGCATCCGGCTCAACGTCACCGACAAGTAAGGGCACGAGCCAGCTTCCAGGCTGCTTTGCCAGATGGTTAATTTCCGTTAACCATCCGTTAAACCCCGCACTGCTAGCGCTGGTGCGGGTGGCGCGGTGGGGATTCGGAATCCGGTGAACTCCAAGTATTCCCAGGTGATCATTCTGGCGGCGGCCATTGCCGCCTTCCTGCCCGTGCTCGCCGTGGACTACCTGCTCGACAACTACGTGCGCATCCGCGAGCGGGCGCAGCTGCAGCAGACCGTCACCGGCGTCGGCGGCCGCATCCAGACCATCGCCTACGACGCCATCGCCTCGCTGCGGCGCGTGCTGGCGGACAGCCCGTCGCTGTGCACGCCCGGTTTCATCGCCAATGTCCACCGGCAGATGGAGCGAAGCATCTACCTCAAGCAGGTGCTGGTCGAGAACGCCGACGGCGTGCAGTATTGCGACGCCTTCGGGCGGCAGGTGCGCTGGTCGGCGCTGTCGGAGGGCCTGCCGGTGCCGGGTCATACCGAGACCATCTCGGTGGTGGCGCTGGGCGATCTCGACATGCCGGCGATGAAGATCACGCAGTCGTTCGGCTCGCGCCTGGTGTCTGCCTTCGTGCCGGTACTGGCCAGCGACATCAAGAGTCTGGCGGACGGGCTGCGGCCGACGACCATGGTTCGCGTGGCGCTGACCAACGGCGCGCCGGTCGTCGCCACGGGCGATACGGCGGCCTATGACGGGCGCGGCGACGTCGAATATGTCGAAGCCGACGCCATCGCCGGGGATATCCCGCTGCGCGCCCAGGCCGCCGTGCCGTTCGCCATCGTGCGGGCCGACTACGCCGATCTCGACGCCAGCTTCACCATCATCGCGTGCCTGATGAGCGGCGCCTTCCTGGTACTGGCGCTGCAATATGTGCGGCGCTCGCAACTGCCCGCCTTCGACCTCGAGCGCGCCATCGCCGCGGGCGAACTCAAGCCCTACTACCAGCCGGTGATCAACCTGCGCACCGGGACGCTCGCCGGCTGCGAAGTGCTGTGCCGCTGGGAGAAGAAATCCGGCGAGGTGGTGCCGCCCGGCGCGTTCATCGAATACGCCGAGGTGACCGGCCTCGCCATCCCGATGACGCTGAGCCTCATGCAACAGGTCCGGGCCGACCTTGCCGACCTGTGCCGGCAGATGCCGGAGCTGAGGGTGTCGATCAACCTGTTCGAAGGGCATTTCCGCGACGGCACCATCGTCGAGGACGTGCAGGCCATTTTCGGGGATTCTCCCATCTCGTTCCGGCAACTGGTGTTCGAGATAACCGAGCGGCGCCCGCTGGAGAACTCCATGCAGGCCAACAGCGTCATCGCCGGCCTGCACGCGCTGGGGGCGCGCCTGGCCATGGACGACGCGGGGACGGGGCATTCCAACCTCGCCTACCTGCAGACGCTGGGCGTCGACATCGTCAAGATCGACCGCGTTTTCGTCGACATGATCAAGGACGAGACGACGCCGGTGCCGGTACTGGACGGGCTGATCTCGATGGCGCGCGACCTCGGCACGGAGATCGTGGCCGAGGGCGTGGAGCGCGAGGCGCAGGCCCTCTATCTCAGGGCGCGGGGGGTGGTGATGGCGCAAGGCTACCTGTTCGCGCCCGCCCTTCGCATCGAGCCGTTCAGGGACCTGGCGCAGGCGCTCAACGGGGAGCCGAGGCCGGTGCCGCTCGCGCCGTCGACCGCAGTGGCGTAGCGAACCGGCCGTTCCCCGTGTTCCGGCCTTCCCTTGGCCGCGATTTGGTGTAAGCAACCCCCGCATCCATACCGCAGGGGGAACCGATGACGCCCGACACGACCGAGCAGAGGAAGGCATTGCGGCAGGCAGCGCTGCATTTCCACGAGTTTCCCAAGCCGGGCAAGCTCGAGATCCAGCCGACCAAGCCGCTCGGCAACCAGCGCGACCTCGCCCTTGCCTATTCCCCCGGTGTCGCGGCGCCGTGCGAGGAGATCAAGGCGGATCCCGACGCGGCGACGCGCTACACGTCGCGCGGCAACCTCGTGGGGGTCATCTCCAACGGCACGGCGGTGCTCGGGCTGGGCAATATCGGCGCGCTGGCCAGCAAGCCGGTGATGGAAGGCAAGGCCGTCCTGTTCAAGAAATTCGCGGGCATCGACGTCTTCGACATCGAGATCGAGGAACGCGACCCCAAGAAGTTCATCGAGGTCGTGGCGCCGCTGGAGCCGACCTTCGGCGGCATCAACCTCGAGGATATCAAGGCCCCGGAGTGCTTCGAGATCGAGGAGGCGCTGCGCGAGCGCATGCGCATCCCCGTGGTCCACGACGACCAGCACGGCACCGCCATCATCGTCGGCGCCGCGGTGCTGAACGGGCTGGCCCTCGCCGGCAAGACCATCGCCGACGCCAAGATCTGCACCTCCGGGGCGGGCGCGGCCGCCATCGCCTGCCTCAACCTGCTGCTGTCGCTGGGCGCGAAGCAGGAGAACATCTGGGTCGCCGATGTCGACGGACTGGTGACGCACAAGCGCACCGACGTGCTCGACAAATGGCGCGGCAAGTTCGCGCAGACGAGCGAGGCGACGACGCTCGCGGAGGTATTCGACGGCGCCGACGTGTTCCTCGGGTTGTCGGCGGCGGGGGCGCTGAAGCCCGAGATGCTGGCCCGCATGGCGGAGAACCCGCTGATCCTGGCGCTGGCCAATCCGGTCCCCGAGATCATGCCGGAAGTGGCCAAGGAACTGCGTCCCGACGCCATGGTGTGCACCGGGCGCTCCGACTATCCCAACCAGGTCAACAACGTCCTGTGCTTCCCGTTCATCTTCCGCGGCGCCCTCGACGTCGGCGCCACGGCGATCAATGAAGACATGAAGCTGGCTGCGGTGCGGGCGATCGCGAAGCTCGCGCACGAGCCCGGCCTCGAGGTCTCGCCCACCGGGCAGCCCGCCGTGTACGGCGCCGACCACCTCATCCCCAACCCGTTCGACCAGCGCCTGATCCTCAGGATTGCGCCGGCCGTGGCGCGGGCGGCCATGGATACCGGCGTTGCCCGGCGGCCGATCGCCGATTTCGACGCCTACCGCGACAGTCTCAACCGCTTCGTCTTCCGCTCCGGGCTGGTGATGAAGCCGATCATCGACCGGGCCCAGGGGCAGGGCAAGATCATCGCCTTTGCCGACGGCGAGGACGAGCGCGTGCTGCGCGCCGCCCAGGTGCTGCTCGAGGAGCGCATCGCCCGGCCGTTGCTGATCGGCCGGCCGTCGGTGATCGAGGCGCGCATCGCGCGCTTCGGGCTGACGCTCAACCCGGGCAAGGATGCGGAGATCATCAACCCCGAGGACGACCCGCGCTTCCGCGACTACGTGGCGCTGTTCCATTCGCTGGTGGGCCGCAGCGGCGTCACCCCGGATACCGCCAAGACCATCGTGCGCACCAATACCACCGTCATCGCCGCACTGGCGGTCAAGCGGGGCGAGGCGGACGGGCTGCTGTGCGGCTTGCAGGGGCGGTTCATCAAGCACGCGCGCGACATCCGCTCGGTCATCGGGCTGCAGGATGGGGTCGACGACGTCTCCGCCCTGTCCATGCTGATCATGCCGCGCGGCGCCTTCTTCCTGGCCGACACCTACATGCACCAGGACCCGACGGCGAAGGAACTGGTCGGCATCGCGCTGCAGGCGCGCGACCACCTCCGGCGCTTCAACATCGAGGCCAGGGCGGCGCTGCTGAGCTATTCCAACTTCGGCTCCCGCGACGGCGACACGGCCTACAAGATGCGCGAGACCTACGCGCTGCTGAAAGAGGCGGCCCCGGACCTGATCGTCGAGGGCGAGATGCAGGGCGACCTCGCGCTCAACGAAGGCCTGCGCGGCCGCTACATCCCCGACTCGGTGCTCAAGGGGGAGGCCAACCTGCTGCTGTTCCCCAACCTCGACGCCGCCAATCTGTCGATGACGCTGCTCAAGGAAATGACGAACGCGCTGGCCGTCGGCCCCATCCTGATGGGCACGCGGGCGCCGGCCCATATCCTTGCCCCCTCGACCACCAGCCGCGGAATCGTCAATATGGCGGCAATCGCCGCCAGCGAGACGGTGGCCATGGAGGGGAGTGGGGGATGATCCGCCACACGGTGGTGTTCACGCTCAGGCACGCCGAAGGCTCGCTCAAGGAAAAGTCGTTCCTGAGGGATGCGCAGGTCCTCGGCGACATCCCCGGGGTGAGCGGGTTCGAGCAGTTCCGGCAGGTCAATCCCAGGACCGACTACCGCTTCGGCTTCTCGATGGAGTTCGCGGACCGGGCCGCCTATGAGGGCTACAACGCCCACCCCAGGCATCTGAGCTTCGTGCGCGAACGCTGGGCGCACGAGGTCGAGAGGTTCATGGAGATCGACACCGAGCCGGTGTGAGGCTCACCGCGCCGGCGGCTCGGGGCGGGTGACGATGAAGATGGCGACGGCGCCCAGCACCAGCGCCTGGCTGCCGATGATCCAGAAGGCAAAGCCGAGCATCCAGGTGACGAACAGCGACAGGGCCATGGCGCCCAGCGCCACCACCTTGACGCGCCGCCTGATGGCGCCGTGGCGCTGCCACTCGAGGATCACGGGGCCGAGGCGGGGATGGGCCACGAGCCAGGCGTGCAGCCGTGGCGAGCCACGCGCGAAGGCGAACGACGCCAGCAGCAAGAAGGGCGTCGTCGGCAGCAGCGGCAGGAAGATGCCGGCGACGCCGAGGCCGGTCGCCACCAGTCCCACCGCGATCCACAGCGTGCGCACCGGCATGGTGTTGAACCTCCCCTTTCGCGACGCTACTGGAACGCCGTTTCCGCGAAGGAACGCAGCTTGCGCGAATGCAGGCGCTCGGCCGGCTGGTCGCGCAGGATTTCCATGGCCCTGAGGCCGATCAGCAGGTGCCGGCTGACCTGGGTGCGATAGAACGCGGAAGCCATGCCGGGCAGCTTGAGCTCACCGTGCAACGGCTTGTCCGACACGCACAGGAGCGTGCCGTAGGGCACGCGGAAGCGGAAACCGTTGGCGGCGATCGTGGCGCTTTCCATGTCGAGGGCGATGGCCCGCGACTGGCTGAGGCGCTGGGTGATCTCCTGCTGGTCGCGCAATTCCCAGTTGCGGTTGTCGAAGCTGGCGACGGTCCCCGTGCGCATGATCTTCTTGGTCTCCAGCCCTTCGAGCTGGGTGATCTCGGCCACGGCCTGCTCGAGCGCCACCTGGACCTCGGCCAGCGCCGGGATGGGCACCGTCAGCGGCAGGTCGGCATCGAGCACGTGGTCTTCGCGCACATAGGCATGGGCGAGGACATAGTCGCCCAGTTCCTGGGAGTTCCTGAGCCCGGCGCAGTGGCCGAGCATCAACCAGGCGTGGGGACGCAACACGGCGACGTGGTCGGTGATGGTCTTGGCGTTGGACGGGCCGACGCCGATGTTGATCATGGTGATGCCGCGGCTGCGTCCGGCGGTCAGGTGATAGGCGGGCATCTGCGGCACGCGGGCGGCGGGGGTGCCGGTGGTGCCGCCGCCATGGCGCTGGTTGGCGGTGATGCAGTTGCCCGGCTCGACGAAGGAATCGTAGTGCGCATGGCCGGCCGCCATGTACTCCTTGGCGATCTGGCAGAACTCGTCGATGTAGAACGAGTAGTTGGTGAAGATCACGAAATTCTGGAAATGCCGCGCATCGGTGCCGGTGTAGTGGCTGAGCCGGTGCAGGGAATAATCGATGCGCGGCGCGGTGAACGCGGCCAGCGGGTAGGGGCCGCCGACCGGCGGAATGAAGGTACCGTTGGCGATTTCGTCGTCGGTATCGGCGAGGTCAGGCGTATCGAACACATCGCGCAGCGGCACGCTCAGGCCGCTGAGCAACTGGCCGTCGAGCGGCTGATCCGGGTCGAGGGCGAAATGCAGCGGGATCGGCGTGGACGATTCCCCGACCTGGATGGCGCCGCCATGGTTCTTGAGGATGATGGCGAAGTTCTCGAGCAGGTAGGTGCGGAACAGCTCCGGCGCCGTGATGGTGGTGCGATAGATACCGGGGCTGTGCAGGAAACCGTAGGGGAGCGTCGAGTCGGACTTGCGGTAGCTGGTGGAGGAGACCTGCACTTCGGGATAGAAGGCGCGCACGCGGCCCTGGGGGACGAGGCCGTCGGCCAGTTCCGCCAGCCTGTCGCGGATGAAACCGGTGTTCCGGCGGTAGATGCGGGCGACGTAGTCGCAGGCGCCCTCGGGGTCGGTGAACGCCTGCTGCGGCAGCGGATCGGGGCTAATCGTGGGCATTATCGTCTCTTGGCAATGCCGGCTGCTTGCCAGCGCGGCCTTGCAGCCACTCCATAGGGTTTTCGTGACGTTTCGGCAACAGGGCCGCCGGGCGGGCCGCTACAATCACCTTTCGGTGAGGCCACTTCTACTTTTGCCGGGCTGTCCCATCTAACAGTCAGTTCCCGGATTACTGCAAACGACCCATGCACCGAGAACGGAGGGAGGTTGCCTCGCCGCTGCCCCCAAGCCCTCAACAGTGCGGCGGGGAGCTTCCCACGGGCCATGAACCGGAGACGGTTCATGGCCCTCCTTTTTTGGCCGACCTCCCTGGCATCCGATTTGCTGACGGGACCCTTGTGGGCCAGCGACGGCTGGCGTAGGCGGGGACGGCCAGGGCCGGTGACCGGACCTGCGCATCGACCGTCCGCAGCGCCCGGGTCCGGGCCAGAAGAGGCATACCCATGACGATTTCGCTTTACTCGGTGTCTGTGCCCGTATTCGAGCGCATGCTCCGCAACCTGCTCGCCATCATCGGCAAGGCCGAGGCCAACGCCGCCGAACGCAAGATCAAGCCCGAGGTGCTCGCCGCTTCGCGGCTGGCGCCGGACATGTATCCGCTCGCCTTCCAGGTGCAGAGCGCGACCGACCGGGCCAAGTTCTTCGTCGCCCGCGTCACGGGCCGGGAGGCGCCGTCCTGGGCAGACAACGAGCAGACGCTGGAGGAGCTCAAGGCACGCATCGACAAGGCGCTGGCGTATCTCGCCGGGGTAGAGGCGACCGACCTCGACGGCCATGAGAACAAGCCGGTGTCCCTCAAGGTTCGGGGCGAGGACGTGCAGTTGCCGGCGCTCGACTACCTGCTCCACAACGTCATGCCGAACTTCTACTTCCACGTCACCACGGCGTACGACATCCTGCGCCACAACGGCGTACCGCTGGGCAAGCGCGACTTCATCGGCTGACGCTCGTCAGTCGGCCTGCAGCGTCGCGATATAGGCGACCAGGTGGGCGATGCGGCGCTCGACCAGGGCATCGAGGATCGTGCCCGGCGGGAACTCGTCGAGTTCATGTGCGAACAGCTGTGCCCAGGGCGGCATGGCCAGATCGACATGGCCGACGACTTCCACGCGGCCGTCGATGGCGGCGGCGACCCGCTCGGCGGGGAACGTGCCGCCATTGCGCGCGGCCAGGGTCGTGAGGTCGGCCGGCTTCACGGTGAGCGACGCCGCGGCCGGGCCGTCGCCCTTGCCGGTCTCGCCATGGCAGGCCTCGCAGTAGAACGCGTAGGTCACCGCTCCGAAATGCGCCTGCAGCCGGTCGAGCTCCTGCGCGGTCGCCGGCAGTGTCAATGCCGAGGCGAGGCCCGGCAGCAGGAACAGAAATCTTGCGCGCATGTCAGCCCCCAACCTGCCCGACTATCCGGTGCCGGTGGGTGGCCGTCAAGGCGCGTGCCGCCGCCGGCTCAGCTGTAGCGCTGCTCGGCCCAGGGATCGCCGCGATTGTGGTAGCCGCGCACCTCCCAGAAGCCGGGGTGGTCCTGCGTCGCGAACTCGATCCGGCGCAGCCACTTGGCGCTTTTCCAGAAATACAGGTGCGGGACGACGAGGCGCGCCGGCCCGCCATGCTCGGGCGTGAGCGGCTCGCCTTCCCAGCTATGCGCGATAAGGGCCTCCGCATCGGCAAAATCGGCGAGCGCCAGATTGGTGGTGTAGCCGTCGTGGCTGGTCAGCAGCACGAAGGCCGCGTCGGGCCGCACGCCCGCGGCGTCGATGAGGTCGCGGGTGGCGACGCCTTCCCAGTGGTTGTCGTAGCGCGACCAGGTGGTGACGCAGTGGATGTCGGACGTCTTCCGGCTTTGCGGCAGGGCGGAGAATTCCGGCCACGTCCAGCTGAGCGGACGGTCGACCGCTCCGGCGATTTCGAGCCGCCACGCCGCGCGCGGTACCTGCGGCGTCTGTCCCAGGTCGAGCACCGGCCAGCTCGTCACCAGATGCTGGCCGGGCGGCAGGCGCTCCTCCTCGGGGCGGGCATGCCGGCCGGTGAGGAACTTGCCGGTTTCAGCCCACTGCGCCTTGGTGCGGGTGAGCTTGCTGTCGGCCGGGGGATCTTGGTTCGGCATGTGCCGGCTCCTTTCGAAGGTCAGCCTAGCATATCGGCGCGGGTCAGCGCATAGGCCCGCCCGAAGCCGGCATTGAGGCTCGCGCGCACCGGCTCGAGCCGGAAATAGCGGAAATCGCCGAGCGTCGCGTAGAGGGCCGCCTTGGGATTGTGGGCGAGGTAGCGGGCGGCGATGCGCGCTTCGTCGGCGCCGGCATGCTCCACCTCCCGGGCGTCGCAGTGCAAGGTGAGGCGGGGATGCGCCAGCGGGTCGCCCTTGCCGGGCTCGCCGACCAGCAGCGAGCAGCGCGGATCGGCGCGCAGCGCCGGCGTGTGGGCCGCGAGTGCAGAGACGAGGATGACAGGTGCGCCGTCGGCATCGGTCGCCAGGCCGACCCGGGTCGCCACCGGCCGGCCGCTGTCCGGCTCCAGCGTCGCGATGACGCCGTGATGGGCGGTGCGGAGCAGGGCTTTCGCCATGGCCACGGCCTCGTCAGTCGTCGGCAGGATCGGCCTCTGGTTGTCGCTCACGATGGTTTTCCTTTGCGGGGATTGTGCAGCCTTGGGGGCGTCCCCATGTCAAGGGGTGACGCTCATTCCGGGAGACGACAAGGATGCTGAGCCCCGAAGATCGCCGTGCCATCGAAGGCTTGTTCGACCGCCTGGCGGAAGTGGAGCGCCGCGGCGCGGCGCGCGACCCCGAGGCCGAGGCATTGATTCGCGCCGAGATCGCCCGCCTGCCCGGCGCCCCGTACTACATGGCGCAGACCATCCTCGTCCAGGAACAGGCGCTGCGGGCCGCCCAGGAGCGCGTTGCCGCGCTCGAGGAGCAGCAACGGCGGCGCCCGGACGATTTCTTCGGCGCCCTGTTCGGCGGCCGCGACGCCGGTCGCCAGCCCGCGCCGCGGCGCGAGCGGGGGCCGTGGGAGCGCGACGAACGCTCCGGTACAGGCGGCGGTTTCCTGGCTGGTGCGGCGCAGACGGCGCTCGGCGTCACGGGCGGCCTGCTGCTCGGCAGTGCCATTGCCGGCATGTTCGGCCCCGGCGAGGCGCAGGCCGCCGAGAGCGGCCAGGATGCCGGACAGGATGCCGGTGATGTCGGCAATGACGATTTCGGCGGCGACATGGGCGACGGCGGCGGTTTCGACTTCGGCGGGGATTTCTAGGACTCGTCCAGTCGCGCCTGGGGACCTCAAAACCGCTTCGCGCTTGCCTCGGACGGGAATCGCCGGGCATGATCCGGCGCGATGAACGATGAAGACCCCTCAATCCACATAGAGCACGTCGATCCGCACGAGGGCGCCGACCGCCTGTCGGCGATCCTGCTCGCCATCGCGCAGGCGCAGGACCGGGAGCGGATTTCGATCGGCGACCTGCTCGAAGCCCTGCGGCGACGGGCACTGGGGGCGCTGTTGTTCATCTTCGCCGTGCCGACGGCCCTGCCCATGCCACCCGGCGTCTCGGCGGTGGTCGGGGCGCCGCTGCTGTTCCTCAGCGCCCAGCTGATGCTGGGGATCAAGCCATGGCTGCCCAGGATCATCACCGACCGCTCGCTCAGCCGGGTGGACTTCGAAAAGGTGGTGGCGACGGTGGCGCCCTGGCTCGCGCGGGCGGAGAACATCATGCGGCCGCGGCTCACCTTCATGGCGCATCGGCCGGTGATCCACCTGGTCGGGCTGGTGGCGCTGATCATGTCGATCGTGCTGTTCCTGCCCATTCCGCTCGGCAACATGTTGCCCTCGATCGCCATCTGCATCATGTCGCTGGGCCTGCTCGAGCGCGACGGCGTGTGGGTGCTGATCGGGCTGGTGACCGCCGTCATCTCCCTCGTCATCGTCTGGGGCGTGCTGTGGGCGCTGGTGTTCGGTGCCCTGTTCGTGGTGAGCAGCCTGATGGGCTTGGGCTAGGCTCCCGGCCGTCAGTACTTCTCGTAGAACTCGTTGCCGCCCGCCTCGAGCACGTAGTGCATGTTATCGTAGGGAAAACGCAGGCCGGCCGTGTGGAAATGCCTCGCGCCGCGGACGCCGGGGTGACGCGCACCGGCCAGCACCGCCTCGGCGACCCGCGCCGCCCGGGCCATGCTGCGCTTTTCCTTCATCGGCTTCCACAGCACGCCATCGACAAACTGGTTCTTCTGGCCGACCACGGCACACACGGACTTGGGGTATTCGGGGTCGGCGAGCCGGTTCATCACCACGGTACCGACGGCGAGCATGCCCTCCTCGCTCGAGCGGTTGGACTCGAAATACATCACGCGCGTCAGGCACTGGCGGGGCGACAGGGAGGCGAAGGGCGAAAGGATGCCACAGCCTGCCAGCGCCGGAGCAAGCAGGGCAAGTGCCGGCAGCAGGCGAAGGGCGCTGACCATCGGTGGCTCCAGAACGCAATACCAGCCAGGAGGGCCGCGAGGGCCTTCACCGTCTCAATCTGCAGCCATTCCGTTAACATTGCGTTTGCCAACCATCCCCGGCAGGCGATGGCCGGCCAAGTTCAGGCCTTGCCGAGGGTGCCGTTGGCGGTCACCGTGGGCGCCCGTCCGGCGTGCGGAGCACGGTCGTCTGCCGCTGCCTGGTCGACGACGAGGGCACGCAGCCGCTCGATTTCCTCCTCGCTCAGCTGTTCCGCCGCGATGAAGGCGTTTTCGGCCTTGGAGCTGACCAGGATCAGTTCGTCCAGCTTGGCCTGCAGGGCGAGGCCATCGCGGTTCTGCGAGTTCTGCAGGACGAACACCATCAGGAAGGTGACGATGGTGGTGCCGGTGTTGATGACGAGTTGCCACGTCTGGGAAAAGCCGAAGAGCGGCCCGCTGATGGCCCAGACCAGCACCAGCAGACAGGCGAGCCCGAAGACCACCGGCTTGCCGGACAAGCGCGCAACGGTATGCGCGAAATCATCGAAGAGCTTCGTCCACATAAGGGCCTCCGGGGCGCGTGCAACAGCAAACGCGCCGCGAAGGGCGGCGTTCCATGGGACCGAAGAGAGCCTAACGGCAGCGCAGCAGGGTCACCGGGTCGCCGCCGCGATCGAGATAGTCGAGCGTCACGCCTTCGCCGGTGGGCGCGAATACCGGGGTCATGCGGATGCGCTCGCTGGCGCTTTCCCCCTGGCTGACGCAGTCGAGGCTCGCGGTGAAGGTGCCGTCGCCGTTGTTGGCGAGGTCGGTGATGTCGCACTGGTTCTCGGCGCCGAGGAAACGGGTGGCGGAAATTTCGACGGCGAAGCTCCCGCATTGCGCAAGGTCCGCGGCCCAGCTGCCGAAGAGGGGCGCGGCGGCGCCGAGGGGAGCAGCGGGCCTGGCGGGTGCCGCCGGCGGCGGCGCCGCCGGAGAGTCCGGCGGCGGGGGCGGTGGAGTCTGGTCGCAGGCGGCAAGGACCGCCAGGATCGGCAAGGCGCAAAGAAGAGCGAGCGGACGCATGGGACCTCCATTTCGACGGCGTGGCGGCA
>NZ_DASWVV010000173.1:0-6845 GCF_036406155.1 Devosia sp.
TAGCGGCCGGCGCGGGGCTCGATGCCGCAACGGCAGCCTGGGCGTCGGCCGCGCCCTTTGTCTGCGCGGCAGCGGCGGCGGCCTCCTCGGCGGCCTTGGCATCGGCGGCAGCCTTCTCGGCCGCAGCAGCTTCCTCCGCGGCCTTGGCGGCAGCGGCAGCTTCCTCGGCAGCCTTTGCTGCAGCGGCGGCCTCTTCGGCGGCCTTCGCCTCGGCCGCGGCTTTTTCGGCGGCGGCGGCTTCCTCGGCGGCCTTGGCGGCAGCTGCTGCCTCCTCCGCCGCCTTGGCCTCGGCCGCGGCCTTCTCGGCGGCAGCGGCTTCCTCGGCGGCCTTCGCGGCGGCGGCGGCCTCCTCGGCCGCCTTCTGCTCAGCGGCCGCGTCGTCCGCGGCCGGGGCCGCTGCGTCGGTGGCCGGGGCCGGCGGGGTGTTGTTGGTGTCGCAGGCCGCGAGCGACAAGCCCAAGGCCAGCGCTAGGGGCAAACCCCAAAGAGTTGTAACTTTCATGACAGGTGTCCTCTCCATCGGACGCGGGCTTCGAGCTTGGAATCGGGCCGCTGGCCCGGCTTTACCGCAGCAACGAAGCCCCGTGCAACAGACGCCGCACGGGGTCCGCTCGGTTTTCGCCTTATTCCGCGCCGAGATGGGCGCGGCGTCGCGCACGGTTCACCATCTCGTCGAGCGCGGACAGGAACTGCGAGCGGTCACGGGCCGAAAATTCGGGATTGAGGCCCCTGCTCTCCCCGGTTTCCCGCAGGTGCTGCTTGAGGTCGCGCATCGCCAGCGCCATGCCGATGGAGTCCTTGGTGAAGCGCCTGCCGGTAGGCGCCAGTACGTGTGCCCCGGCCTGCAACACGCGGCTGGCAAGCGGAATGTCGGCGGTAACGACGATGTCGTTGGCGGCGACTTCTTCCACGATCCAGTCGTCCGCCGCATCCGGGCCCTGCGGCACGTAGACATAGCGGATCATCGGGTCGCGTGTCGGCCGAACCCCTTTGTTGGCAACGAAGGTGATCGTCAGCCTGTGGCGCATGGCGACGCGCAATGCCTCATCCTTCACCGGGCACGCATCGGCGTCGACATAGATCATCGGGTCGGCCATCACACAGTCCATACGCTGGGCCAGGGGCGCGCCCGATGCGGGCTTTCCAGCCCCCTGTCCCCTTCGCCAAGTCCCTGCCGGCGCCAACCTATGGGTGAGCCCGGGTGAAGACAATGCCCCGCCGTGGCGACAAACGGCCGCCCCGCGGCGGCGGCCTGCCCGTCAGTAGCCGTAGACCAGTACCGTCCGGTTCTCCCTCAGCTGGATGCCGTCGTCGGTATCAACCGGCGGGCCGTATTCGCCGAGGCCATCGATGGACACGATCATCTCGGGGCGGATGCCGTGGCGCAGCAGGGCCTGCCGGACCGCCGCCGACCGCCGCTGCGACAACGCCTGGTTGGCTGCGGGCGAGCCGATGCTGTCGGTGAAGCCGACGATGGTGATCTGGCCGATCTGGCCCTGCAGCCCGTCCATGGTCGCCAGCACGGCCGCCAGGTCGGCGTCCGATACCTCGGCGCTGGCGGGTTCGAAATAGAGTTGCCCGAGCAGTCGTGGCGGCTCGCGCTCTGCCGCGGCCGCCGGCCGCTGGCGGAGTTCCTCGACCAGAGCGGTGAGCCGCTCGATCGCCGCCGGGTCGGGCTGCCGGCGCTGCAGCGCCTCGATTTGGCGCGACAAGGCGTCCACGTCGCCGACCAGGGCGGTAACCGCGGCTGCCTGCGGCCACTGGCCCACGCGCTCCTCGATGCTGGCGACCTTGGCCGAAAGCGTGTCGAGCACGGCGGGTTCGGGCTGCGAGCGGGCCAGGCCGGCGACGAGGTCCGATACCGTGGCAACGTCGCTCTGCAGGCGGTCCACGCGAGCGGCATCCGGCAGCGTGCCGATGCGCTGCTCCACGGCGTCCAGCCTGGCCAGCAACGGTGTCTCCGGCGCGCCCGCGGGGAGCGCTCCGGCCCCGTTCTCAGCGACATCGCCGGCCCTCGTCATGCCGTCGCCGAGGCGCCGTTCGAGGGCCTCGATGCGGCCCTGCAGGTCGCGCACCAGCCCCGGTATCGGGTCGGCCGCGGCCGGTTCCGCCCGCAGCGCGGCGACCCCAGCGGAGGCCGCGGCGACGTCGTCCCGCAGGCCGAGAAGCGCCGCCGATGCGGCCTCGACCTGCTGGCGCAGCTCGGCGACCTGCGCCGCCTGCGGGACTTCGTCGAAGCGCCGGGCGAGCGCCTGGACGCGGGCGTCGACCGCCGCGAGGGCGTCCTTGCCGGCCCCCGCGCGCTGCAGGTCGGCCAGCGCCGCTGCAAGCGCCTCGAGTTCCCGGCGCGAGGGCGTGTCGGCCTCACCGTCCGCGGCCTGTTCGTAGCGGGTGCGCAGGACGGCTAGCTCGCCGCCGAGCGCCTCGAGGTCCTGCCGGTTCACCTCCGGCGCGCGCGCTTCGACCGATGCGAGGCGCGCCTCGATGGCATTGATGGTCGCCTCCGCGCCGGAGAGCTGCTCGTCGAACCCCTGCCGCGCAGTGTCGATCATGGCCGCGGCCACCAGCATGGCCGGAACCATCCCGATCGCCGCCGCCACCGCTGCAGGCAGCAGCACCGAGGTCAATTTCGAACCGGACGCCATCTCACCCCTCCCAGGATTTCGTACGGCCGCGCCGCCTCGCGGACAGGAACCGGAAGCGTGGCACTGCTGCGGCCGTTCGTCCAGCCCGGCCGCAACCGCAGCCTCTCCGCCGCGCCGTCCGGCCCGGCACGTGACGCGCGTTCGAGATGTCGTGCGCCATCGGGATCGGCAGGTCTGTGCGTCGTGCGCGAGCGCCCTCGCCCCCGACACTGGCCCGGCCCGGTTAAGACCGGGCACCTCAGGCACCGCACATTCGCATAAAACTGCAGGCCACGCGCCGCGCCGGGCGGGGCAGAAAAAGCTGGTGCCGGCAGCAGGATTTGAACCCGCGACCCCCTGATTACAAATCAGGTGCTCTACCAACTGAGCTATACCGGCCCGGTGCGCTTGCTACCATTGCCGCCGGTACGGGTGCAAGCGCCCCGCGGCTTGGCCCGGCGCCATCCACGTGCTAGGCAGGCGCTCGCCCGGGGGAGTGCGCGCTTGAAGCAGTTTTCGACCGATCGGATCAGCTTCGTCTCGAGCGGGACGCCGGAAGCGGATGCGGCCGCCGCAGCGTTGCGCAGCCGCTATGGCGAAGTCGGTTTCGACAATGCCGAAGTGGTCGTGGGGCTTGGCGGCGACGGGCTGATGCTGCAGACGCTGCACCGCGTCATGGACCGCAACGTCCCCGTCTACGGCATGAATTTCGGCACCGTCGGGTTCCTCATGAACGAATACGCCGCCGACCGGCTGGTCGAGCGGCTCAGGGCGGCCAAGGCCACCGACATCCATCCGCTGACCATGGCCGTGCGCAACACGGCGGGCGAGCGGCACGAGGCCCTGGCGCTCAACGAAGTGTCGCTGTTCCGGGCGTCCTATCAGGCGATCAAGCTCGAGATCAGCGTCGACGGCCAGCCGCGGCTCGACGAACTCATCTGCGACGGCGTGCTGGTCGCCACCCCGGCCGGCTCGACCGCCTACAACCTGTCCGCGCACGGCCCGATCCTGCCGATCGACGCGCCGCTGCTGGCGCTGACCCCCATTTCCCCGTTCCGGCCGCGGCGCTGGCGCGGCGCCATCCTCAACAACCGGGCGGTGGTGACGTTTCGCGCCCGGGAGGTCGACAAGCGGCCGGTGAGCGCCGTGGCCGACAATGTCGAGTTCCACAACGTCGTCGAGGTCGTGGTCCGTGAGGGCCGCGAGCACCGGGCGACGCTGCTCTTCGATCCCGGCACCAGCCTCGAAGAGCGGGTGCTGACCGAACAGTTCCGCTACTAGGCGGCCGGCAGCGCCAGCGGCCCGCCGTCCGTCAGGTCCGGCATCCCGTCCCTCGCCGTCCCCTCCTCGGCAAAGGCCGCCATCACGCCGCGCGCCGCCTCGCGGGCGAGCATCACATTCTGTTCCGAGAGATAGGCGAAGGCCTCCTCGAGTTCGGGCGGGATCTCGGCATCGTGCTCGACGATGAGTTCCTCGAGCAGCACGGTCACGACGAAATGGCGCGCCGCCACATCGTCGGCCAAATCGGCGGAGCGGGCGAGCAAGACCAGGCGCGAGATCAGGTTGCGCACGGCCTCGCCAAGGCCGCAGCGCACCAGCAAGGCGTTGAGGGCGGCGCGGCTGCCGGTTTCGAGCAGCGCGAAGACCTTGGCGCGCGGCGCCTGGGACAATTGCGCCAGGCAATCGGCAAAGAACAGCACGTGACCGCTGACGATGGCGTGCAGCAGGACGCGGGCAGACAGGCGGTCGCCGGCGATCAGCGCGGCGGCATAGTCCTGCCCGTCGCGATGGGCGACGCCCTCGCCGATCGCCGTCAGGGCCGTGTCGCCGGCGTGGCGCAGCAGCCGCTCCAGCCGTGCCGGCGCTACCGCCCCCTTCACGATGCGGGCCTCGCGCAGGGCGGCAGCGGCCGCCTCGACCAGGTGGAGCCGGACGCCCGCCGGCAGGTCGGACCGCCCCAGCAGAGCCCCGCGAATCCGGGCGTCGGCGGCGCCCTCCGCTGCGAGACGCACGAGATCGTCGACGGCCACCGGCACGTCGCGCCGCTGCAGCAGCGGCAGCGTCACGGCCCGCACGCTGCGGCCGATGATCGCTCCGGCGACGCGGGCGCTCAACCGCTCGCGCATGGCCACGGCGGCGAGCATGGCCGGATCGGCCCCACGGACGAAACCGACGAGGTCGGCGTCGATCAGCGCCGGGGAATACTGCACCACCGCCCGGGAAATCACCGGGCTGTCGCGCAGCAGGGCCAGCATGACCGGGCGCGGCGCTTCGGCGGCATGCAGCAGGCCGTAGGCCAGTGCTGCGCGCACCTTCACCGAGGGGTCGTCGAGAAAGCCGATCAGCGCCGCGTAGAGAGCTGCGTGCTCGTCGGCCGGCCCGCTATGCCCGAGATAGGCCTTCGCGGCCAGGTGCGCCGCCCGGCCCCGGTCTTCGCTGCTGCCTGAGCGGCACAGGGCAACGAAATCCTGGTACGCGACCATGAAGAGTCTCCGAGCCCCACCCAATGGTTCGCTTGTAGGCGCCAAGCCTTAAGGAACGGTTCACCCTGTTCCTAGAGCCGCGGTTAACCCTGTTATTTGGCGTAGAGCTGGGTGAAGAAGGCACTGGCGGCGGCATCGTCCGCCGGCGTGAGCAGCGCCCGGGGCGCCGTCTCGGCTTCCGTCGAGAACAGGGAGGTGAACGACATTTCGTCCGGCGAGAAGCGCGACGGCAGGGCCTGCTGAGCCGGCCATTTCGGGGCCGGGTCGGCAGCGATCTGCTGTGCCGCGAACCCGGAACTGGCAGCACCCGACCCTTCATGCTGCGCCACAAGTACCTGATAGACCTGCCGGATCGTGCGCGGCCGCCCGTCCTCGAAGAAAATGGCGCGGTTTGCCTTCGCCTGCCGCGGGAACAGGTCCGCCGCGATCCGGTCGGGGTCGGCCAGGCCGGCCTCGAACAGCTGTGCCGCCCCCTCGGCGCCGAGGAAATGGGCGATGTAGAGTTCGCCCGGGCTGGGCATGCGGCCGAAGCGCTCGAGCAGCCGGGCGCCATTGCTGCGGGTGAAGGCGGCGGCGAGGTCCGCGGCCACCTGCGGGTCCTCGCGCAGCTTGAGAATTTCCTCCCGCAACGCCTTGTCCCTTATCGTCAACTCGCCGCCGGGAGTTTCGACGATGGCGTCGGCATAGCGGCCGTAGCCGAGCCGCGGCCCCTCCGACTTCATGACCTGCAGCCAGGTGGCATCGAGGAACTGGAACAGCCCCGTAGCCGACGACGTGGCGGCCTTGGCCTTTGGATTCAAACTGCTTTCACGGATGGCGGTGTGCAGCAGGTAGCCAAAATCGACGTCGCTCCGGGACCCGGCCGTGTCAAGGACACGGGCCAGGCCCGGCGGCACCGAAATCGGCCTTACCCCCATCGATTCCACCCTTTCGCCACGCCGATTAACGACATCCGAACAAGGTTAACGAAGTGCTAACCTTGCCAATGCGTAACGACGTCGGCGAGCGCCGGACGTTCGCGATCCTCGGGAACGGTGGCGGGAGTGCCGATATGCACGAAGCCGACGAAGCGCTCCCCGCCCCGCGCGCCCAGCATGGTCTGCGCCTCGGGGTCGAAGCCGTACCAGCGATTGGTCCAGCTCGCCGCGTAGCCGAGGGCGAAGGCGGCGTGGGACAGGTTGAAGCACACATTGCCGGCCGACAGCAGCTGCTCCATCTCGGGGGCCTTGGGGCTCGGCCGCGGCGACGAGATGACGCCGATCGTCACTGGCGCCGGCAGGAACTGCCGCCGCTCGACGTCGAGCGAGGCCTCGTCGAGGGCCGGGTTGCGCCGCCGCGCGATTTCCGCGAGGCGCTCGCCGGCGGCGGCACGGGCCGCACCGGCAATGACGACGAGGCGCCACGGCACCAGCTTGCCATGGTCGGGCACCCGGGTGCCGATGGTGAGGATCTCGTCCAGCTCCTCGGGGCTCGGCCCCGGCTCGCGGAGGAAGGCGATGCCCACCGAGCGGCGGGTCTTCAGGTAATCGCGAAGTGCGGCGTTGACGGTCATGCTTGGGTCCTTGCGGGTACGACGTCCTTATGACACAGCTTTTCCCCATTCCAAGGGTAGGGACCAAAACGTGTCGTGCGGGTGAGCTGCGTAGTGAGGGCGCCAAGGGGAACCGGAATGGGTTTGCGGGCCTGGATGCGCGTTCTGGCCTGCGTCGCGGCGCTCGCCACCGGCGCGCCCGCCTTC
>NZ_DASWVV010000174.1:0-3499 GCF_036406155.1 Devosia sp.
CTACGCCGAGGCCGCGGCCGCGGCGAAGGCGAGCGGGGCGGACGCGGTCGAGATCCACTGCGCGCACGAGACGGTCGGCTACAGCTTCCTCTCCCCGGTCACCAATCGCCGCACAGACAAATGGGGCGGCGGGCCGGCCGAACGCATCCGCTTCGTCGTCGAGGCCTTGAAGCGCGTGCGCGAGCGCGTCGGCTCCACGATGGCGGTCGGGATCCGCGTGAACGGGCAGGAATCCCGCGAGGGCGGATACGACAACATGCAGCTGCGGGAAATGCTGTATCACATCGGCGAGACCGGCCTGCTCGACTTCGTCGACCTCGACGTCGGCCACTGCTGGGGGGCCCCGTCCTACGTGCCCTCGTCCTACCACCCACACGCCGAATACCGCGAGTTCGGCAAGGCCGCGCGCGCCGACCTCGCCGACCTGGACCCGAAGATCGCCGTGCTCTTCACCGGCCGCATCAACGACCCCGTGCTTGCCGAGGAACTCATCAAGGGCGGCTTCTGCGACCTTGTCGGCATGGTGCGCGCGGGCATCGCCGATCCCGATTTCGCCATCAAGGCGAAGGAGGGCCGGCTCGGCGAGATCCGCCGCTGCATAGGCTGCACGCGCTGCATCGACGAAGCGTCCGAACCGGCCTACATCCCCTATACGCCCACCTGCTCGATCAACCCGATGATCGGCAACGAGCTGCAGTGGGAGGCCGACTTTCGCCCTGCCGACAATCCCGGCCGCGTCGTCGTCGTGGGCGGCGGCGCCGCGGGCTGCGAGGCCGCGCGCATCGCAGCGCTGCGCGGCCACAAGGTCACAGTGCTGGAGCAGGGCAAACGCCTTGGCGGTCAGCTCCTCCTCGCCGCCAAGGCGCCCGGGCGCGACTCGTTCGAGGATCAGGTCTATTTCGAGGAAAACGCGCTCGCGCGCCTCGGTGTCGACGTGCGCCTCGAAAGCACCGCCGATCTGGCCGCAATCAAGGCGCTCAACCCGGATGCCGTCGTGATCGCCACCGGCTCGCTGCCGCGCGTGCCGACCGAGGTGCCGGGCATCGACCTGCCCCATGTCCTGCAGGGCTGGGACGTGCTGCGCGGGCGGGCGAAGACGGGCCAGCGTGTCGCGATCGTCTCCCAGGAAGACTACTACCAGACCCCCTGCGTCGCGGAATACCTCGCCGAGCAGGGCAAGCAGGTCGAGATCTTCCACAAGTCCGTGCATCTCGCCACCGAAGTCGCCCGCTACTCGATCGGCATGGTGCTGAAGCGCATGGAGCGCTGCGGCGTGAAGGTGCGTGCGAACCTTATCCTGCGCAGTGTCACCGCGGAGGCGCTGGAGTTCGTCTCCAGCTGGGGCGACCAGACTTATCGCGAGGCCGGCTTCGACAGCGTGGTGCTGATGTACGGCTCTGTGCAGCAACCGGCGCTCTACCACGTCCTAAAGGCAGACGGCAGCATCCCGCAGGTGTTCATCGCCGGCGGCGCATGGGTGCCGCGGCGGCTGGCCGAGGCGACGCGGCATGGGGCGGCCGTGGGGATGATGGTGTAGTCCCTGGTACCCGCCAGCATTAACGCGCCGATCCGTTTGCCCATCAGGGCAAGGATCGGCGCACAATTATTTCGCCACGGGCGCCCGCGCGGTCAGCGCTTCAATGCGCCCCGGGTGTGAAGGTCCGCCTCACTCGCCAGCGTATGGTCGGAAGATATCGCCCGACACAGTGGGGCGCACATAGCAGCCGGTGTAACGTCCGGCCGCCCGTGGCCCGTCGCGTGTCCGCAGCAGCAGCGCCTGGCGCTCTGCAATAGGCCTTCTCCGGTCAGTTATGATGATGGCCTCAAGCGGAGGCAGGCTATGGACGCCGACAATACCAACATCCTGATCTATCAGACTGAGGATGGGTCGAGCGTGACCGAAGTCAGGCTCGAAAGCGATTCGGTGTGGCTGCGGCAGGACCAGATGGCGGACCTATTCGGCCGAGAGCGTTCGGTGATCAGCAAACATCGGCGCAACGTGTTTGCCGAGAGCGAGTTGGCGGAGGGCCAGCGATTCACCTGGCCCTTCGTGCCCGCCGTTCTTCCCGCATCCGCGTCATTTCGGCGACGTCAGCAACCAAGCCGTCGCCGATGAGCGCATCGACGTCTCCCTTCGGGTAACCCAGCTCACCGAGGATCTCTCGCGTGTGTTCGCCCTGCATCGGCGGGTGCCGCGTGACCTCGCAGGGGGTGCCGTAGAAGCGGATGGGGATGCCCGTGACGTCGAGGCGGCCGAGGACCGGGTGCTTGACCGGGACGATCATGCGGTTGTGCAGGATCTGGGGATCCTTGACGACGTCTTCGACCTCGTTGATCGGCGCAGTGAGCACGTCGGCGGCGACGAGCTTGTCGACGAGTTCCGCGCGATCGAACTTGCGGGTGCGCTCGGCCATGACGCGGTCGAGTTCGTCCTCGTTGGCGAGGCGGGCGTGGATGTCGTGGAAGCGGGGGTCGGTGTCCCAGTCGGTTTCCAGGGCCCGGCAGACCTTGGCGAAGAACTTCTCGCCCGGCGTGGTGATGACCACGTGCTTGCCGTCCTTCGTCGGATACGCGCCGGAGGGCGCGAAGTAGAGGCTGCGGTTGCCGGTGCGCTTGGGGCGGTCGCCGGTGGTGAGCCAGGTGCCGATGGAGCTGGCCTGCGCGTGCATCAGGGCGTCGAGGAGCGAGACCTCGATGCGCTGGCCTTCGCCGGTGAGGTCGCGCGCGCGCAGCGCGGCCAGCGCCGCGTTGCTGACGAGGAGCGAGGTCATGACGTCGACGGCCGGGAAGCCGGTGCGTACGGGCGCACCATCGGGGTCGCCGTTGAGCGTGAGCACACCCGTGTAGCCCTGGGCGAGGAAGTCGATGCCGGGGCGGCCGGCGTAGGGCCCGTCGGCGCCGAAGGCGGTGACGCGGATCCAGATGATGTCCGGCCGGTGCTTCTTCACCTGTTCGTAGTCGAGGCCCAGCTTCGACAGGGCCGGCTCGCGGATGTTGGTGACGAGAATGTCCGCGGTGGCGGCGAGGCGGGCGAAGATTTCCTGTGCCTCCTCGCGTTGCAGGTCGAGCACGAGGTCGCGCTTGCTGCGGTTGAGGCTCAGATACGGGCCGCGCTCTTCGCCGCGCTTGGGGCCGAGGTGGCGGCTTTCATCGCCGTAGTGGGACTCGATCTTGATGACGTCGGCACCCAGGTCGCCGAGTAGCGTCGCGCCGTAGGGACCGGCGAGCATGGTCGAGAGGTCGAGGACGCGCAGGCCGGCGAGGGGCCCGTTGCTGAGGTCGGGTTGGGACATTGTGAAAGCTTTCCTGTCAGGCTTTGTTGTGCAGCAGGTTCCACAGCCGGCGGGGCGAGGCGGGCGTTTCCCGGCACTCGAGGCCGAGGGGCGCCAGGGCGTCGTTGATCGCGCACAGCAGGGCCGCAGGCGTGGTGTGGATTGCGCCTTCGCCGCAGCCCTTTGCGCCGAGCGGAGTAATGGGGGAAGGGGTGACGATGTGATCC
>NZ_DASWVV010000175.1:0-27066 GCF_036406155.1 Devosia sp.
GCTCGTCGAACGGCGCGGCGGCACGACCACCCGCCGCAGCGATCCGGGCGCCCTGCCGCGCCTCGCGCCAGAAGCTGCCGCCGCCGAGATCGAGAAGCGGGTGCGGGCGCTGCTGCCGCTGGTCGCCGACGATTGCGTGCGCGGCCCGCTCGAGGCGGTACTCGCCGACATCGCCGTCGCGGTCGACGCCTGAGGCTCGCCCTAGGCGCTCAGCCCGTCGGGCGGCAGCGGCGCCCGCCGGCCGCCGGCCACCAGCCTCAGCCCGGCGATCGCGGGCTGGATCAGCGCGTCGTCGAGGTCGGACGAATAGACCACGTGGATCGGGTAGGAGAACTGCGGCTGGCCGGGTACGAGGCGCAGCCGGCCCTGCTGCACCAGCTGCTCCACCGCACGCATCCTGAAATAGCCCGAGCCGCCGGCGGCGAGCAGGTAGCTGAGCGCCAGCGGCCCGAGGTTGAACGATACGCCCGGGTGCGGCGCGCCGGGGAAGCTCGAGGCAAAATCCTGGGAGAAATGCGGGCCCCACTCCATGCCCACGAAGCTCGTCTCGCTATCCGGCGAGGCCGCGTCGGCGGTGGTCACCAGCACCAGCTTCTCATCGAGCAGCAGGTCGACCTTGAGCCCCGGCCGATGCGGCGGCGCGTACATCACCGCGGCGTCGACGAGACCGGACGCCACCTGGTCGATCAGGTCCTGCGGCACGTCGACATGCACACGCAGCGCCGTCTGCGGGATGTTGCGGCGCATCCACAGCACCCAGTCGAGCAGCAGCGGCTGCCACAGGCTGATCTCGCTGCCGATGGCGAGCACCGACTGGTGCCCTTCCGGCACCGCCACCTGGTGGCGCACCCTTTCCCACAGCTGCACGAAAGTGGGGGCGTAGCGCAGCAGCTGTTCGCCCGCCGGCGTCAGCGTCGCGCCGCCCTTGTTGCGCACGAAGAGCGAGCGCCCGAGCTGATCCTCGAGCGTGCGAATGCGGGCGCTGACCGTGGTCTGCGCCACATTCAGACGCTCGGCGGCGCGCACGAAGCTGCGCGTCGACACGATCTCGAGAAAGGTCCTGGCCAGGTCGACGTCCATCCCCGGCTCCTAGCATGAATCCTGCATAGAAGGGGCAAATAAATTCGTTTGCCTGCAGCGTCCGCCGATGCCAAGGAGAGCGGTGCAGCGATGCCGACATCACCTCAGTGTTGACCTCCCTCGCTGGCCGGGGACGCCCACCCTTCGTCCCTCGCCGACCGCCGGTGCGGGTTACCGCCCGGCGGTCGCCCTGCCGCCCGGCCCGGCCCGGGTCATCCCATCCACTGGCTGACCGGCGCCTGCGCATCCTGCAGGGGCTGCACGGCAATATCCACCAGGACCGGGCGGTCCGCCGCGAGCGCGCGCCGCAGCGCCGCTCCCACCTCGGCGGGGTCGCTCACCGATACGGCCTCGATGCCGTAGGCCGCGGCAACCGCCGCGTGATCGGTGCGGGAGAAATCGACCGAGAAATAGCGTTCGCCATAGCCGGCCTTCTGGCTGGCCTTGATCCAGCCATAGACGGCATTGGTCAGCACGATCATGACGATGGGCACCTCGAGGCGCGCGATCGTCTCCAGTTCGCCCACGGTGAAGCCGAAGCTGCCGTCGCCCATGATGGCGACGACCTTGCTTGACGGCTGCGCGTACCACGCGCCGACCGCCGCCGACATGGCATAGCCCAAGGCGCCGTGCGCCCGGTTGGTGAGGAAATGCCGCCCGGCCCGGGCGAGATCGAGATAGGCGGCGACGTAGGGGCACGGCGTGCCCGGATCGGCGACGACGATCGCCTCTTCGGGCAGCACGCGGTTGAGTTCGAAGATGACCCGTTCCGGACGGATTGGCGTCGCGCTGCTTTCGGCGAGCGGCAGGAACTGGCCGTGCTTCTCGCGGCGCGCCGTGGCCACGGCCACGCGCCCGTCCTGCGCCGCGCGATTGCGCTGCCCGAGGTTCTCCCGGACGACCTGCAGCAGCGCCGCCAGCGTCAGCCTGATATCGCCGAGCAGGCCGACATCGGTCGGGTAGTTGGCGCCGATCACCATGGGGTCGACGTCGATGTGCACGATGCGCGTCCCGTGCCGGGGGAAACGCCAGTTCTCGGTGGTGGTCGAGCCCGCCCGGCAGCCGATGAAGAGCACGAGGTCGGCCGCAGCGACGACGGCGCGGGTGGCCAGGACGCCGCCATTGGCCCCGACGACGCCGGCATTGAACGGGCTGCGGTCGCTCAGCGCCCCCTTGCCGCTGACCGTGGTGCAGACGGCGAGGTTGAGTAGTCGGGCCAGTTCCTCGAGTTCGGCGCTGGCGCCCGAGGCGACGACGCCGCTGCCGCAGATCGCCACCGGGTTGGCCGCGCCCAGCATGAGCTCGGCGGCCGCCTCGATGGCGGCCGTGTCGGCAACGCTCCGGCGCGACGGCGCGCTCCCCGCCGCGGCGTCGGCCCACACCTCCTGCGGGCGGCCCAGCGGCTGCTTCTGCACGTCATAGGGCAGGCAGACATGGGCGGCGCCCGGCCGGCCGCTGGTCGCCGCCCGGAAGGCCGTGCGGAAGACGGAGGGGACCTGGTCGACGTGGTCGATGGTCCCGTTCCACTTGGTGACCGGCCGATAGAGTGCTTCCTGGTCCAGTTCGGTGAGCGGATAGCGCCCCCGCGACAGGACCGGCACGTCGGAGGTGATCCCGAGCACCGGCACCGAGGATTCGTTGGCCTCCGCCAGGCCGGGCAGCAGGTAGGTGGCGCCGCCCCCGCTCGGTCCCTCACAGACGCCCACGCGTCCCGAGACGCGCGCATAGCCGTCCGCCATGTAGGCGGCGCTGCGCTCGTCCCTCGTGAGGACATGGGTGATGCCATGGTCCAGCCGATAGAGCGCGTCGTAGAACGGCAGGCTGGTATCGCCGCACAGGCCGAACACGTGCCTCACCCCATGCAGCGCGAGCATGCGCACCGCCGCCTCGGCCCCGGTCATGGCCGTCTCGTCCTTTGCGCTCACCTGCATCCTCCAGTCAGTGCGTTGCCATGGCGAAAGCGCGACGCGCCGGGCCCGCCGCGTCCTCACGCGGTCCGGGCGCGCAGGCTCTCCACGATCTCGGCGGCGCCGCCGGCGAGGAGGCGCACGTCCGTGGCCGCGGTCACCAGATCGAAGCCCCACTCGAGCGCGCGCGCGGCGTAGGCGGCGCTGCCGGTGTGCAGGCAAGCCTTGATGCCGTGCCGATGGGCAGCGTCGAGGATGCTGCGGATGGCCTCGAGCATCTCGGGCTCTTCCCGGTCGAAGCCGGTACGGTAGCGGCGCCCGGTCAGCGCCAGCGTCAGGTCGGAAGGCCCGACATAGATTCCGTCCAGCCCGGGCGTGGCGCATATCGCCTCAAGATTGGCCATGGCCTCGGCCGTCTCCACCATGGCCAGGCACACCAGCTCGTCGGAGGCATTGCCGTCGTAGCCCGGGCCGAGGGCGATCGCGGCGCGGGTCGGCCCGTAGCTGCGGATGCCTGCGGGCGGGTAGCGCATGTAGGAGACGAGCGCCTCGGCATCGGCCCGGGTATTGACCAGCGGGCAGATCACGCCCATGGCCCCGGCGTCGAGGGCGCGCGTCACCTCGTTGGCGCCGAGCGCGGGAATGCGCGCCAGCGGCACCGTCGCGGTCGCTCCCATCGCCTGGAACATGTGCACCATGGCGGCGTAGTCGACGACGCCGTGCTGGAGGTCGACGGTCAGGCTGTCGAAGCCCTGCCGGGCCATGATCTCGGCGGAAAAGGCGTTGCCGATGGACAGCCAGCCGTTGATGACCGGCTTGCCCGCGGCCCACATGGCCTTGATCGCATTCGTCTTCATGACGAGACCTCGCGGTGGGCCGCCTCGCGCATGGCGGTGATGGTGGTGCGCACCGAGATCAGGTCCGGATCGGTGACGACCTCGATGAGGGCGCTGCCCGGCGCTGCCAGCGCCCGCGCCACCGCGTCGGGAAAGGCCGCCGTCGCCGTCACGCGCTCGGCGTGCAGCCCGTAGGCCTGGGCCAGCCCGACGAAATCGGGATTGACCAGATCGGTGCCGTGCACGCGTTCGGGGAACTCGCGCTCCTGATGCATGCGGATGGTGCCGTACATGCCGTTGTTGATGATGACGAAGAGCACCTTCACCCCGTACTGCGTCGCGGTGGCGAGTTCCTGCCCGGTCATCATGAAGCAGCCGTCGCCGGCAAAGCACAAGACGGTACGGCCCGGCAGGCTGCGGGCCGCGGCGATGGCCGCCGGCACGCCATAGCCCATCGCCCCGGAAGTCGGCGCCAGTTGCGTGCGGTAGCTGGTGAACTGCCAGTATTTGTGGACCCACGCCGTGTAGTTGCCGGCGCCCGAGGCGACGATGGTGTCGGCGGGCAGCACGCGATGCAGATGCGCGACCACCGCGGCGGGGTCGACGGGCGTAGAGCGCGGGGCGACGTCCAGGGTGCGCTCGTATTCGGCCCGGCAGGCTTTGAGCCAGTCCTCGCGGCCGTGGGCCCGGCCCGGCACCGCCGCCGCCAGCGCCGCGGCCGTGGGCGCGGCGCCGGCATTGACGGGCAGCGTCGGCTGGTACACCCGCCCCAGTTCCTCGGGATCCGGGTAGACATGGATCATCGGCTGGCGCCCTGCCCCGGGCTCGACGATGGTGTAGCCCTTGGTGGTCATCTCCCCGAGGCGCGCGCCGAAAACGAGCAGCAGGTCGGCCTCCTGGACGCGCCTGACGAGGCTGGGCTCGGCCCCGATCGTCAGGTGGCCGACATAGTTGGGATGGTGGTTGCTGACATAGTCCTGGCAGCGCAGCGACGCCACGACGGCGACCCCGAAGCGTTCGGCGAAACGCTCGACGTCGCGCCCGGTCTGCTGGGTCCAGCCACCGCCCCCGACGATCATCACCGGGCGCTCGGCGCGGGCGACCATGGCACAGATTTCCTCCACCTGCGCCGGCGTCGGGGCACCGGAGACGGGCGCGGCGGCCGGCCCCGGGGCGCGCGCCTCGGACACCGCTTCGCTCAGCATGTCCTCGGGCAGGGACAGCACCACCGGGCCGGGCCGGCCAGCCATGGCGGTCTGGAAGGCCCGGTGCACATATTCGGGGATGCGGGCGGCATCGTTGATCTCGGCCGACCACTTGGCGAGCGGGGCGAACATGGCCGGGAAGTCGACCTCCTGGAAGCCCTCGCGATCGCGCATCGAGCGCGCCACCTGGCCGATGAACAGGACCATCGGCGTCGAATCCTGGAACGCGGTGTGCACGCCGATCGAGGCATGGGTCGCACCCGGGCCGCGGGTCACGAAGCAGACGCCAGGCCGCCCGGTGAGCTTGCCATAGGCCTCCGCCATGTTGGCCGCCCCGCCCTCGTTGCGGCAGACGACGAGATCGATGCTGTCGCGTTCCTCGAAAAGCGCGTCGAGCACGGCGAGATAGCTCTCGCCCGGAACGCAGAAAGCCCGGTCCACATGCTGCGCCAGCAGGCTTTGCACCAGCAAATCCCCCCCGCGTCGGGGCGTGTTCAGGGAGCGTGACGTCATCGAAGATCCTCTGTTGCAGGCATCGGGCCCAGACAGGGCGGCACCGCCCAGCCCTTAGACCATTTCACATCCAATTGCGACCTATCTCACCCAATGTGTTACATTCCTTCCACCATTGCGTTAGGAGTATTGTGCGCCGGGGAAATTTGGTATTGGTTTTGTGTCGGGTTAGCTGCTCGACCCAAGGCGGCGCGAACTGCAACGAATTGGTCCACAGACATGACACTCGAGTCCATATCGGTACCGCATGCGCCGACCAACGCGCGCGCGAAATCCGACCTTGATTCGCAAGCGATCTACCGCGACCTGAAAGCCGCGATCATGAGCGGGGAGTACGGCGTGGGCAGCCGGCTGCCGACCGAACGGGCGCTGGCGGACCATTTCGCCGCGGCCCGCAACAGCGTGCGCAAGACGCTCAACCAACTGGCCGACGAAGGCCTCATCGTCCGCCACGTCGGGCGCGGCACGTTCGTGCGGGATCGTGCGGGCAGCGACGAATTCACCCTCGCCGAACTGCTCGAGGCGCGGCTGCTGTTCGAGCCGAACCTGCCCGACGTGGTGGTCGAGCGCATCACGCCCGAACTCATCGAAGACATGGAGGCCAGCCTCGAGCGGCTGCGCGAGGCCGAGAGCTGGGACCAGTTCAAGGAGGCCAAGTACCAGGTGCACCTGGCCATCGCCCGGGGCACGCGCAACCGCTTCATCGTCTCGATCTTCGAGCAGATCATCGAATCGCGCCGCCGCGCCGGCTGGGGCCGGCAGGGCCAGCACACGGGACCGGTGCTGATGGTGCGCGAAGCGGCCTACCGCGACCACATGGTGATCGTCGAGGCACTCAGGAGCGGCGAGGCGGTACGCGCCCGCGAAGCCATCCGCGACTACCTGCTCCGCACCCTGGCCAACGTCTCCAGCAACTGACGCGATACGCGGCAGCGGGGCCGCCGCAGGGCGGGACGGGCTCACCGCTGGTCCATCCGCTTCTGCACGGCGCGGCCGAGCAGCATGAGCGCCAGCGCCGCGACGAGGATGGCGAGCCCGGGGAACACGCTCATCCACGGCGCGAACAGGATGTAATCCTTGCCCTGCTCGAGGATGGCGCCCCAGTCCGGGGTCGGCGGCTGCACGCCCAGCCCGAGAAAGCCCAGCGCCGCCTGGATCTGCAGGATCATCGGGAACAGGATGATGTACTGCGTCAGCAGCAGCGGCATGACGTTGCGCGTCACGTGGCGGCGCAGGATGGTGCGCTCGCGGATGCCGACGCTGCGCGCCGCCTCGACATAGGTCTTGCCGACTTCCCCCAGGGCCCCGGCCCGCGCGATGCGGAAGAAGACCGGCATGTAGACGATCGACAGGGCGAGGATGAGATTGCCGACATGCGGCCCGAGCACGCCGGTGATGATCATGCCGAGGATGATGGGCGGAAAGCTCAGCAGCACGTCGACGATGCGGCCGAGGACCTGGTCGAACCAGCCCCCGAAATAGCCCGACACCAGGCCGACGGCGCCCCCCACCAGGGCCGAGATCAGCAGCGAGCCGGCGCAGATGGACAGCGTCACCCTGGTGCCGTGGATGACGCGCGCGAACACGTCGCGGCCGACATCGTCGGTGCCGAACCAGTGCTCGGGGGACGGCGGCAGCATGGCCTGGTCGATGGCCACGTCGAGCGGCGACACCGGCGTGAACAGCTGCGGAAACAGGGCGACGAGCAGCAGCAGCAGCAGCAGCACGAGGCTGAGCACCAGGCCGGGCTCGCGCCGGGCGCTGCGCATCAGCCGGCCCGTCGTGGTCAGGCGGGCCGCGGGGGCGGGGGAAACGTTGAGAGCCAAGTTGTTCCTCCGAACCTCAGGAAACGCGGACGCGGGGATCGATCAACCGATAGGTGAGGTCGACCAGGAGATTGACGACCATGGCCGCCACCACGACGACCAGCAGCGCCCCCTGCAGCACCGGATAGTCGCGCGTCTCGATGGCGGCCAGCAGCAGCCGGCCGAGACCGGGCAGCGCGAACAGCGACTCGATGATGACGGTCCCGCCCAGGATCTGGATGAGGATCAACCCCATGAAGGTGATGATGGGGATCATGACGTTGCGCAGGATGTGCTTGAAGAAGATGCCGCGCACCGGGACGCCCTTGGCGATGGCGGTGCGCACATATTCCTGCGACATGGCGGAGACCACGTTCTGGCGCACGAACTGGCTGTAGGCGGCCGCCTGCAGCAGGCCGAGGCTGGCGATGGGCAGCGCCAGGATGGCAAGATTGTCGGCGAGCGAGCGGTCCGGGGTGACGAAGCGCAGCGGCGGCGACCAGGAAAAGGTCGCCGAGACGCCGACCAGCAGCATCAGGCCGACCCAGAAGACCGGCGCCGACAGGCCGATGATGTTGAAGCTCTGGATGGCGGTATCGAGCGGGCGGTTCTCGTAGATGCCGGCGAGGATGCCGAGCGGCACGCCGATGACCGTCGCGATGAACAGCGTCAGCAGGGCGATTTCGAGGGTGACGAGGAACGCCTGCCCCACCATGGTGGCGACGGGAATGCCCCGGGTCCAGCTGACCCCGAGGTCGCCCTGCAGGACATGGGTGATCCAGGCCAGGTACTGCATGTAGATCGGCTGGTCGAGTCCGAAGAACTCGCGCAGCGCCGCGGCCGCGTTCTCCCCGCCGGCCTGCCCCATCATCTGGGCGACGACATCGCCCGGCACCATGCGCACCAGCAGGAAGACCAGTATGGAGGCCAGCAGCGCGGTCAGCAGCGAGGCGGCGAGGCGTTTGAGAAGATAGCTACCCATGCGGGTGGATCCTGGAATGGGGAGCGGGAGGCGCCGGGCGCCTCCCGCAGGGGCATCACTTGGCGAGGAACGTCCGGGCCAGGCCGAAATACCAGCCCGTCGGGTGCTGGACGAAGTTCTGCACCTTGTCGCTGCGCACCGTCACGTGGTCGGGCGAATACAGCATGATCGTCGGCACGCTTTCGGCCATCACCATCTGGTAGCGGTTGTAGATGTCCTTGCGCACGGCCGGATCGGGCTCCGCCCGGCCCTCGTCAAGCAGCGCACTGGCTTCGGCATTGTTCCAGTTGCGGAAGTCGGCCCCGTCCGGCTTGGCATGGAAGTGCCGGTAGAACAGCAGGTTGGGGTCGGGCTGCGAGGCCCAGTCGTTGAAGGTGAAGCCCATCTGGCTGGAGCGGAAATTGTTCACCCACACGCCCAGATCGACACGCTGGATGTCGAGGTTGATGCCGACCTCGTTCAGCTGCTCCTTGAGCGTCACCGAAGCCGGATCCATCCAGTCGAAGCCGTTGATCGTGGTCAGCGTCAGGTTGAACCCGTCGGGATAGCCGGCTTCGGCCAAGAGGGCCTTGGCCTTGTCGCGGTCGGGGCCCTGCATGGGCACCTGGTCGAGGGGCAGGCCCCAGGCCTCCTGCATGCCGGCGGTCATCGTGCCCAGCACGGTGCCGTACTCGCCCACCGCCGCCCGGGTGATTTCCGCCTTGTCGACGGCCAGCGAGATGGCCTGGCGCACGCGCACGTCGTCGAGCGGCTTCAGTTCGGAGCCGAGATCGATGGCGGTCTGTGCCAGCGACGGCCAGCGCTCGACGGTCAGCCCGGGAACGCCGGCGACCTGCTGGACGTCCTGGGGCCGGCTCAGCGCCACGAGGTCGACGCGCTGGTTGCGCAGGGCGACGAGCATCGAGGCACTGTTGGGCAGGATCGAGAAGTCGATGCCGTCGAGATAGGGCATGCCGGCTTCCCAGTAGCCCTCGTGCCGCTCCAGCGTCACGTGCGAGTTGGGCACGAACTCGACGAGCTTGAACGGGCCGGTGCCGACGCTCTCCGAGTTGATGCGGTTCTTGGCCGTCTCGTCGTCGAAAGTGCCGGCCGGCACGACGCCGCCATACTTGTTGCCGAGCGTCATCGGCAGCGACGAGTTGCGGGCCGAGAGCACGAAGCGCACGGTGTTCGCGTCCACCACTTCGACGTTCTCGACCATCGAGAAGTCGCCCGCACCCGGCGAGCCGTTGTCCGGATTGCGGATGTAGTTGTAGCTGTAGGCGACGTCCTCGGCGGTCATCGTCTTGCCGTTGTGGAACGTCACGCCCTGGCGCAGCTTGATGGTGTAGACGAGGCCGTCTTCGGAAACCTCGTAGCTTTCCGCCAGCAGCGGCGCGGCAGTGCCGTTGGCCGCCTCGTAGAACAGGCCCTGGTAGACCAGCACCGTCAAACGGATGCGGGCATCGGCGGCCTGGTGGAACGGATCGAGGCCGGGGGGCTCGAGCAGCAGGCCCATGTTGAGCCGGCCGCCGGACACGGCGTTTTCCGCCGCCGGACCGTACAGGCTGACCTCCTGCGCCAGTGCCGGCGTCAGGGCCATGGCGCCGAGCATGGTCGCGCCCACCAGGGCTCGGGCGAGCCCGCGTAGTCGGGATCTATCGAGATGTCTCATGTCTTCTCCCTTGGTTCAAACTCAGTCCTGATGGCCGCCCGCCTTGCGGGGAGCCATCGCACGGCGCGCCACGGGGGCGGCCGCATTCACGCGCGGCAGGCGACTGTCATCTCGATCTCGACAGCGCAGTTCCGCGGCAGTTCGGCGACGCCGACGGCGGCGCGCGCATGACGGCCCGCATCCCCGAAGATCTCGCCCAGCAGGTCGGAGGCCGCATCGAGCACCTTGGGCTGGTCGTTGAAGCCCGGCGCCGAGGCGACGAAGCCGTTGATCTTGAGAATGCGCTCGACGCGATCGAGCGAGCCGAGGGCTGCCTCGAGGCACGCCAGGCCCTGCAGGATGCAGATGCGAGCTTCGCCGCGGGCGGTCTCGAGGTCGACCTCGCGCCCGACCTTGCCGAAGACGCGCACCTCGCCGTCGACCTTGGGCACCTGCCCGCTGACATAGGCGATGCCGTCGTGCAGCACGACCGGCACGTAGTTGAACGAGGGGGTGGCCGGTTCGGGCAGCACCAGCCCGAGTTGCGCGAGACGTTGTGCGATCATGCCTGCACCCTTTCGTTGATCTGGTCGCTGAGCAGCCTGGGCAGGTCGTACTCCGCCACGAAGCCGAACCGCTCGCGGAACCGGCGGTCATCCATGAGCGGGAAGACCATCGCCGGCGGCACCACGACGTGCTCGACGCGATAGTCGGGGACCAGTTGGACCGCGCCGGCGATGATGTCGCTCATCGCCGCGGTGAAGCCGTTGATGTGGTAGACGGCATCGAGCGGCGCCGGGGCGAGCAGCGCCGCAACCAGCGCGCGCGCGACGTCGTCGACATGCATGAGGTCGACGCGCACGTCGTGGAACGTCACCGTGTGCGTGGCCCCCGGCCGGGCTGCGGCGAGGACCGCCGTGATGGCGCTGGCCGCGCCCTGGTACCAGAGCCCCGGTCCCAGCACGAGGGGGAGGCGGATCGAGCTCACGTCCATGCCGTGGCGGTCGCGGTAGTACTGGCCCAGGTCCTCGCCGAGAACCTTGGTGAGGCCATAGATGGTGCGCGGCCGGCGCTGGGCATCTTCGTCCACCCTCGCCTCGCCATAGAGGTCGGCGGGGCCGAACACAACGCTCGAGCCGGTCGTCAGCACGCGGCTGACCCCGGCCTCGCGGGCCGCCTCGAGCACATGCCGGTAGCCGTCGACATTGATGGCCATGGCCTTGTCGGTATTGGCTTCCCCGCCATGCATCAGGCCCCTGCCCTCGCCATAGGCGGCGGTGGTCAGGATCGCGGTCGCGCCGGCGGCGGCGATGGCGGCGCGGACGGCATCGCGATCCTCGACCGAGCCGACGGTCTCGCCGAAGCGCCCGGCGAGATCGGCCAGCAGGTCCGCCCCCATGGCCGGGCCGAAGACGTGTACGTGGTGGCCGGCCGCCAGCAAATGGCGGACCACGTGCGAGCCGACGAAGCCGCGGCCGCCGATGACGAGGATGCGCGCCGGGGGGGTGTTCTCAGAGGTCAAGGTCGTCTCGTATGCAGGCTTTGAAATGTCCCGGGCGCACCTCGCGCACGGGGGGAACGATTTTGGCGCAATCCGCGATCGCAAACGGGCAGCGGGTGCGGAACACGCAACCCGAGGGCGGCGACAGCGGGCTGGGGATTTCGCCGGCCAGCACGTGCCGGCGGGCGCCGGCATAGCCGGGGGCCGCCTGCAGCAGCGCCGCCGTATAGGGATGCTCGGGATGGTCGTAGAGCGCTTCGGTCGGCGCCAGTTCCATGACCCGGCCGAGATAGAGCACCATTACCCTGTCGGTGATCACCTCGACCACCGACAGGTCGTGGCTGATGAAGAGCAGCGCGAGGCTCAACTCCTGCTGCAGCGTCTGCATCAGGTTGAGCACCTCGGCCTGGATCGACACGTCCAGCGCCGATACCGGCTCGTCGGCGACGATGAAGCTCGGCTCCGAGGCGAGCGCGCGGGCGATGGCGATGCGCTGGCGCTGGCCTCCGGAGAAGGCCCGCGGATAGCGCTTCATGTGGTCGGCGGAGAGCCCCACTTTCTCGAGCAGCGCGACGCCCTGTTCCTCGGCCTCGCGCCCGCTGAGGCGGCGGTGCAGGACCAGCGGCTCCTTGAGCGCATCGCCCACCGTCATGCGCGCGTTGAGGCTGGCGAAGGGATCCTGGAAGATCATCTGCATGTTGCGGCGGAAGCGGCGCAGCGCGTCGGCATCGAGCGCGCCCACGTCCTGCCCGTCGAACACCACCCGGCCCGCCGTGGGTTCGACGAGGCGCAGCAGCAGCCGGCCGACCGTCGACTTGCCGGAGCCGGATTCGCCCACGACCCCCAAGACCTCGCCCCTGGCCACGGTGAGGTCGACGGATTCGACGGCGCGCAGGCTGCGCGGCGGCTTGCCGAGGCCGCCGGAGGCCACCGGAAAATACTTGCTCACGCCGGTGGCATGGACCAGCGGCCGCTCGGGGACGGCGGGCGGGGGGGCGTCTGCCGCGCTCACAGCGCCAGCTCCTTCCAGCGGATGCAGCGGGTAACGTGCTGGTCGGCGACCGTCTCGAGCGGCGGATCGCGCTCCAGGCATTGCGGCCGCGCATGCACGCAACGCGCATGGAAGCGGCAGCCGGAGGGGGGCGCCAGCGGATTGGGCATGGTGCCCGGAATGGGTTGCGGCGTGCGGCGATTGCCGGCGCTGTCGCGGCGGCTGGGGATGCAGTCGAGCAGCGCCCGCGTGTAGGGATGCCGGGGATGGGCAAGCACGTCGTCGACGCGCCCCTCCTCCACCACCTCGCTGGCATACATGACCGCCACGCGGTCGGCGATCTCGCCGACCAGCTTGAGGTCGTGGGTGACGAACACCATCGACATGCCGCGCTCCTGCTGCAGGCGGCGCAGCAGGTCGATGATCTGCGCCTGGATGGTCACGTCCAGCGCCGTGGTCGGCTCGTCGGCAATGAGCAGGCGGGGGTCGCAGGCCAGCGCCATGGCGATCATCACGCGCTGCCGCATGCCGCCCGACAGCTCGTGGGGATAGGCCTTGATGCGCTGTTCGGGATCGGAGATGCCGACCTGCGCCAGCAGTTCCACGGCCTGCCTGTGCGCCTCGCGCCGGCTCACCCCCTTGTGGACCCGGATCGGCTCGGCCACCTGGTCGCCCACGGTGAAGACGGGATTGAGGCTCGACATCGGGTCCTGGAAGATCATGGCGATGTCGCGGCCGCGGACGTCGCTCATCGCCTTCTCGCTCAGGGCGAGAAGGTCGACCGCCTCGCCGGCGGCCGTGTTGAAGGTGATGGAGCCGCCCACCACCCGGGCCGTGGTGCGGCCGAGCAGGCGCATGACGGTCAGGCCGGTCACCGACTTGCCGGAGCCGCTCTCGCCCACGATGGCGAGCGTTTCGCCGGCGCCCACGGTCAGCGTGACGCCGTTGACCGCCTTGATGACACCCGCATCGGTGAAAAAATAGGTCTTGAGGTCTTCGACCGCCAGGACCGGTTTTTGCAGCACCGCGTTCATGCGGCCTCAGTTCGCGGCAAAGCGCTGAAGGGCATCTTCGTCGACCTCGATGCCGAGCCCCGGCCCCGCGGGCACCGCCACGAAGCCGTCCTCGACGGTGATCGGCCGGGTGAGCAGTTCGGTGCGCAGGGGATTGGCGCCCAAATCGTACTCGAGCAGGGCGGGCTTCGGGATGTTGTCGGAATGCGGATAGGCCGGCAGCGAGGCGAGGAAGTGCAGGCCCGCGGCGAGGCCGATGGCGCCGCCCCACACATGCGGCGAGACCCGCAAATGATTGGCATAGGCGAGCTCGGCGATCTTGCGCCCCTGCCAGAAGCCGCCGCACAGGGTCAAGTCGGGCTGCAGGACGTCGACGCCGCCGGCGTCGACCAGCGTCTTGAAATCGAACACGGTGTAGAGCGCCTCGCCGGTCGCGATGGGCAGGCGCGAACGGGCGCGCAGGCGGCCGTAGCCGGCGTGGTCGGCCGGGCTGAGCGGCTCCTCGATCCAGCCCAGGCGATAGGGCGCGAGGCGCTCGATCGACTCGAGCGCCAGGTCGTAGGTGTAGTTGGAGTTGATGTCGGCGAGCAGTTCGACGTCCTTGCCGAGCACGTCGCGGGCGAGGGCGACCCGCTCTTCATCGCTGTCCGGGCCGAGGCCGATCTTGATCTTGACGGCCGGATAGCCCGCCGCCGCCAGTTCGTCCAGTTGCGGGCGGAAGTCCTCGCGCGGCGTTTCGGTGAGATAGCCGCCCGAGGCGTAGATCGGCACCCGGTCCAGGCGCTGCCCGCCGAGCAGCTTGCTGACCGGCAGGCCCAGAAGCTTGCCGATGGCGTCCTTGGCCGCCATGTCGATGCCGCTGATGCAGGCGAGCATCGGCCCCTGCACGCCGAAATGGTAGTGCCGGGCCATGATGCGCGAGAAGGCGTGCTCGATATCGAACACGTCCGTGCCCACGAGGTAATTGGCGAGGAACGCCTCGTAGCCGCGATTGACTGCCGGCATGCCCCAGGCCTCGCCGTAGCCGATGGTGCCGTCGGCCAGCGTCAGGCGGACCACGGTCGACTGCCGGCCGGTCGCCAGCAGTTTCGACATGCCGTAGGGCTTGGCCGCCCCGAGCGGCGCGGACAGAGCCAGAAACTGGACGGCCGTGAGCTTCACGGGCAACCCCTAAGCCAAAAGTGATCAATGCGCTCCATATCTGGACCATTCTGCACCAGATGCGCAAGAGGGCACTTTTGCTCGCCGCCGAAATGAGGCTATAGACGAGCGCCTCGCCCGTTCACGCAGCAGGAAAACCATGACGAACGCCCCCCGCCTGTGGGAGTCGCTGACCCCCGAAGAGCTCGAATTCCAGTACAACCCGCAACGGGCCTGCCCCAATTTCAACGACTATCGCGCGCTGCGCGAACCGGCGAATGAACGCGCCACCGCCACCCTCAAGGCGCATCGCGACATCGCCTATGGCGACCACAAGCTGCGCAATCTCGACATCTACCCCGCCGAGGGCGACGGGCCGCGACCGGTGCATGTCTATTTGCACGGCGGCTACTGGCGGGCCCAGGACAAGGCCAACTACGCCTTCATCGCCGGGATGCTGGTGCAGCACGGCATCACCGCCGTGATCATGAACTACGAACTGTGCCCGGATTCGACGCTGGACGCGGTCGCCGACTCGGCCATAACCGGCCTGGAGTGGGTGCACCGCAACATTGCCGCCTATGGCGGCGACCCGAACGCGGTGTGCCTGTCCGGCCACTCGGCGGGCGCGCACCTCACCGCCGAAATCCTCGCCACCGACTGGGCGGCCCGCGGCATCGACCCGGCCTTCATCGTCGGCGCCGTCGCCGTCAGCGGCATCTACGACCCGGCGCCCGCGGCCCTGATCTCGGTCAACGAGCAGTTGCGGCTGACCCCCGAGATCATCGCCCGCCGCAACGTCGAGACGCGGCCGACGCTGGTGCACTGCCCCGTGGAACTGATGGTCGGGGGCGACGAGCCCTGGCAATGGATCGACCAGACCTTCCGCTATTCCCACCACCTGCACCGGCAGGGCAACCAGCCCGCCGTGCACGTCATGCCCAATTACAACCATTTCAACATCCTGCTGCCGTTCATGCAGCCCGAATCGCCGATCGGCGCGGCCATGCTGCGCCTCTCCCGCGCACGGAAATAACCGCCCCTCGCTCCCGGAAAGGCTTCCCAGATGCATTCGCTTCCCCCGTCAGGCTGGCGCCTGGCCGTCTACGACGTCACGCTGACCTCCGCCGCCGCCGCGATTCCGTCGCGGGGCGCGAGTTTCTTCTATGTCTGGTCGGGCCGCGCCACGGTTGCGACCAACGGCAGCGAGCTCGCCGTCGGGGCCGACGACGGCACCATGCTCGACGGTCCCGCCAGCGTCACCGGCGAGGGCATCGCCTGGCTCTACGACCTCGCCCCCAGCGCCCAGCCGACGCTCGCAGGCCCCGCCTTCAGCCTGGTGATCGCGCGTGACCTGCCCGCCACCTTCGAAGGGCCGCGGATGTTCCGCGCCGACCGGGTCGAATCCAATCCCGGCGCGCAGACGCCGCTGCACGGCCACCGCGGCCCGGGCATCCGCCGCCTGCTCAAGGGGCGCCTGCACGCCTTCATCGGCGACGACGTCGACCGCATCGACGCCGGCGACGCCTGGTTCGAGACGGGCAAGGACTGGGTAATCGGCAAGAACATCGCCGAGGAGGTCAGCGCCTTCGTGCGGGTCATGATGCTGCCGGCGGACCTCAAGGGCGGCACCTCCTCCTTCGTGCCGGCGACGCCGGTGGAAGGCGCCAAGCCCCGCTCGGTGAGCTATCGCCTGTTCGGCGAGCGCGAACTGCCCTGAGCTAGTTGTCATTACCAAGGAGGTTGTTCACTCTTTGCCATGGGCTGATGCCACCGATAGCGGAGTGGGGTCTGGCGAGGTTGTAGGCATCGGTCCAGGGTCCGACGGCCTGGGTGCGCTGGGCTGAGGAGAGATAGGGTCTGGCATAGGCCCACTCCCTGAGCGAGGTCTGGATGAAGCGCTCGGCCTTGCCGTTGGTTCTGGGGGTATAAGGCCTGGTGCGCTTGTGGGCGATGCCGGCGGCAGCGAGCGCCTTGGCGAAGCGCTTGGAGCGAAAAGCCGAGCCGTTGTCGGTCATCACCCGCTCGACCCTGATGCCGAGCCGGCCGAACCATCCGAGCGCCCGTTCGAGGAAGCCGGTGGCATCGAGTTGGCCTTCGGATGGCAGGATTTCGGTGTAGGCCAGCCGCGAGGCATCATCGATGGCCACGTGCAGGAAGTCCCAGCCGACGCGGCGCGAGCGGCCGGCCTGCCGGTCACCGGTGATGCGGTGCCCCACGCCCTCGAACCGGCCCAGCTTCTTGATGTCGATGTGGATCATCTCGCCGGGCCGCTCGCGTTCGTAGCGCACCACCGGTGGCTTCGGCTCAAGCCTGCTCAGCCGGTTGAGACCAAGCCGGCGCAGGATCAACCCCACCGTCGAGGTTGCCATCCCCAGCCGGCTCGCAATGGCCGGCCCGCTCAGGCGCTGCCGACGCATCCGCTCGACCTCCCGCACCAGTTCCTCGGGCACCCGATGCGGGCAACGACGGGGGGCCGAACTACGGTCGCAAAGCTCCCGGTCGCCGCCAAGATAGCGGCGCAGCCAGCGATAGGCCGTGCGCCGCGACACGCCCGCCGCCGCGCTCGCCCGGAGCACCGTCCAGCCGTTCCGCACCCGGCTCACCAAAACCAGTCGACCTGAAGGCGTCAGGCGCGCATTCTTGTGCACGTTCATCCGAGGAACTCCGGCTCAGGGTTGGTTGGATCGCAACCCCAGCTTCTCAGCCCTTCCTCGGATGAACAACCTTCATAGCAGCGACAGCTGCGCAGTGGCGAGAATGACTGAGGCTGCCCGGTGAGAGTCAGTAGGCAAAGAGGCGCTTCAGGTCATTGGCGGCGGTACTCAGTTTGCCGCGGCGACTGTTCAAGAAGCCTGGCACCTCCATGTTCATGAGGAGATCAGTTTTTTGGACGTTCAGGAGCTCTCGGTTCTTTCGGAGGGCAGCTCCGATCAGCAGGTCCTCGAGAAGGTCAACATCGCGATAGCCCGTACGGCTCGGTTTGGACCAGACATCCCGTGTCGGCGTCTTCCGAGCATAGAAGAACAATAGCGGCGTGCCGCGTTCAGACGCCGCCAACACCCTGTTGTAATGTTCGAGCTTGTGCGCGGTGAAGCACTCGTTCTTGAAGGCTTGTCTCTCCGCCTTGCCAATATACCAAGGGCGCATGCCCTTTGATGCACGAATGGCAAAGACGTAGCATCCGCATGCGTCTCGAAGTCGAGGAGCTCCAACCTCTGCCTCGAAGTCGTCCCACATCGTCTTGCGCCCATATTCATCAAAGTTTAGCAGATTTTTGTCGTCCCGAGGGAGCTCCAGGGGTCCGATTGGTTGAAATTTCAAAACCTATTCCTCCACAGTGTACAATACGAACTACGTTTATAGGTACGATGCCCAGTGGTTCTCGGCGACGATAGCGATCGGCAGGCCCTTGAGCTGCATGTCGACTGCCTTGGATATCTTGTTGCCGAACGACGAGTGCTTCCAGGACTCGGTGGCGTAGGAGCCCACGACAAGAAAGTGCGTCTCCGCGGTGAGCGATCCGGCTACCCCGCCACGATCGGCAACGGCGGCCTCACAGTCCCGTCGCGAGCCAAACTCAAACGTCCCCGTGAAGCAGAACCGAACGTCTGGGAAGGTCAAAGCTGGCGCGGGCCTTGTGTAGGGCAGCGAACTGGGCTTCTGGATTTCTCCAACCTCGATGCGGTCAGAGCTGAAGAAGGACAAGGTGTCGAGTAAGTCGTTCTGCTCATCCGCGTCGAGAACCCCATCGGAGAGCATTTCGGCAACCCGCCGATATAGCAGCCCCAGCGTCTTGTCCCCGCTGACGGCAACATTTGCGGCAAGCCAGGCCTGAAGAAACTCTGCCTCACTCTGGTTTACCAAGCCGTCAGCGGTAAGGCCTTTGGCCAATCCAATAAGCTCATCCAGCTGGCGATCAGATATGCGCGCGTGACCAAACAGGTTGAGCAGTTCTTGGTCCATTTCAGTCCCCCTCTGAAAGGCAGGAAGAGAGAACCACGGATGACCGAGTCGGAAAAGATAGCCCGCCGCGCACGGAGTTGCCGAGGCTGAGCAGAAGAGCACGGAAATGCTGGGGAACTCAGCGCCAGATCGACGTGGCTAGAGGGCGCTCGCATCAAGCCGGCACTTCACGCAGCCATTGACCTGCTCGAATATGCTCATAGCGGTAGCGCGTTAGACCGGCTTGGCTATAGCGAAATGCATACAAGGCAGCTTGTATGTAGCCGAAGCGTGATCCGCAATAGTCAAGACAGGTAGGTAGTCGCCCCTAACACCCAAGACGCGTAGCCTATAAGCGCCGGGGAAATTGATGGTGCCCAGGGCCGGAATCGAACCAGCGACACGCGGATTTTCAATCCGCTGCTCTACCAACTGAGCTACCTGGGCCCCTGCGGCGGGCGCGGGGCGCGCCGTAAGGCTCGGGGTTTATAGGGGCTGCTCGTGGTTCGCGCAAGCACCAAAGCGCCGCCGTTGCACAGGCGCGGCGGGCCCGTCGCAGGCGCCCCGCACGCCGGGCGCAGATCGGCGCGCGTCCCCTTCGAGGGGCGGGGCTAACCGGCGTCGCCGCCGTCGCCCTCGACCTCCGGAGGCGTGTCCGCGCCGGCCTCCTCGTCGTCCCGCGCCGGGATGACGTAGGCCCCGGAGAGCCAGCGGTTGAGGTCGATATCGGCGCAGCGGGCCGAGCAGAACGGGTGGAACTGCTGGCTCGAGGGCTTGCCGCAGATCGGACAGGGGCGGGTGGGTCTGAGCTTGACGATGTTGTCGGCCATGGCGCCTAAACGCTCGACAGCATCGACTGGTTGAGCCAGTTGAAATGCACCGGATAGCCGACGCCGGCGAGGAGGCCGGCGGTCTCGTTGAGCGGCAGGCCGACGACGGCGGTGTAGGAGCCGCTGAGCTTGACCACGAAGGCCCCGGCGATGCCCTGGATGGCATAGCCCCCTGCCTTGTCGCGCCACTCGGCACTGGCCAGGTAGGATTCGATCTCGCGCGCCGACAGCCGCTTGAAGCGGAGGCGCGTCTCGACCAGGCGGCGGCGCAGCGAGCCCGAGGCGGTGAGCAGGCAGACGGCGGTATAGACGCGGTGCGAGCGGCCCGACAGCAGCCGCAGGCACTCGGCCGCCTCCTCCATGGTCTCGGCCTTGGGCAGGATGCGGCGGCCGACCGCCACCACGGTGTCGGCGGAGAGCACGATGGCGTTGCCGGAGATGCCGGCGATGCGCGCCTTGTGCTGGGCCGCGAGCGCCTTCTGGTCGGCCAGACGCTGCGCCAGCTTGCGCGGCAGTTCGCCCTTTTCGGGGGTTTCGTCGATCTGGGCGGGGATGAGGTGTTCCGGCTCGATGCCGATCTGGTTGAGCAGCGCCAGCCGGCGCGGCGAGGCGGACGCCAGAATCAGTTCCGGGCGGGTGGCCATGGCATTCCCCTTGCCGGTGCTATCTGAAGCGGTAGGTGATCCGGCCCTTGGTCAGATCGTAGGGCGTCATCTCGCACAGCACCTTGTCGCCGGCGAGCACGCGAATGCGGTTCTTGCGCAGGCGGCCGGCGGTGTGGGCAATGATCTCGTGATCGTTCTCGAGCTTGACCCTGAAGGTCGCGTTGGGCAGCAATTCCGTCACCACGCCCGGAAACTCGAGCACTTCTTCCTTAGCCATACTTTCTCCTGAAAGGGACCCCGCGCCCGCCCGTCCGCAACGATGTCGGGGTCGAATTTGGGCGCAAGCTATACTGGATGTAGCGGAGTTTGTGAACCACCCGTGATGTCGGCGGCGGCCCGCATCAGCGCCCGGCCGCCGGCGACGGGGCCGGGGCGGCGACGAGCGGCTCGAGGCGCTCGCGCACGCGCTGCTGCAGCGTGTCGCGCAGCCCGCGATAGGCGCTGAGCACCGCCTCGCGGTTGCCTTCGACGCTGGTGGGATCGGGCATCGGCCAATGCTCGATGGCGCGGGCGTCGAGGCCGCGCTGCGCCACCGCCGCGGCGGCATCGGGCGAGAGCGTGACGACGAGGTCGAAATGGGTGGCGACCAGTTCGTCCATGGTGTGCGGCGTATGCACCGACATGTCGATGCCGATCTCTTCCATCACCTCGTGCACGAAGGCGTCGGCCTTGCCCGAGCGCACCCCCGCCGAGCGCGCGATCAGCCGGCCGGGAAACAGCCGCCGCGCCAGCGCCGCGGCGATGGGCGAGCGCACCGAATTCATCGAGCACACGAACAGCACGGCCGGCAGGCTGGAGGCACGCTCGTCGATGCGGCGGGCATAGGGCTGCACGGCGCAGATCAGCGTGAACAGGCGCCGCGCGGTGTTGAGGTCCATCTCCAGCTTGTTGTCGAGCCGGGTGCGCAGCAGTTCGGCGGCCTCGTTGTGCATGCCGCGCCGCGCCATGTCCACCGCCTCGATCTGGAACGGCGAGGACACCTTGATGGCTTCGTAGTAGCTGTCGCGGATGCGGAAGTAATCGCGGATCAGGCGCCGGAACGGGGTCAGCGACAGATAGTGGGCGGCGATCGGCTCGTAGGTCTCGGGGTGGCGCACGTCGAGCACGATATAGTTGCCCACGATCGACACGTGCAGCGCATAGGGGCCGTGCGCCTTGACCCGCGCCGGCGCGAAGCGGTTCTCCTCGACCAGGTCGTAGATGGCAATCCGCCACTCATGCACCTCGTCGGGGTCGATCGAGGTGATGGTGTTGGGATCGAGGGTGACGGCGACGATGCGGTCGGTCTCGCCGAAGTCCCTGGGCTTGCGCAAGGGCGCTACCGGTTGAGCCGGATGGCGACGGAGCGCCCGTGCGCGTCGAGCCCTTCGGCCGCCGCCAGCGCCTCGGCCGCCGGGGCGAGCTTGGCGAGCGAGGACGGATCGCAGCCCAGCACGCTGGTGCGCTTCATGAAATCGAGCACGCCGAGCCCGGAGGCGAAGCGGGCCGAGCGGGCCGTCGGCAGCACGTGGTTGGTGCCCCCGACATAGTCGCCGATCGCCTCCGGCGTGTGATGGCCGAGGAAGATGGCGCCGGCATTGCGGATCCACGGCAGCAGCGCCCGCGGCTCGTCCAGCGCCAGCTCGACGTGTTCGGACGCGATGCGGTTGGCCAGCACCACCGCCTCGTCCAGCGAGGCGACGGTGATGATGGCACCGAACTCGTCCCAGCCCTCGCCGGCGATCTGGGCGCGCGGCAGCAGCGCCACCTGGCGCCGCACCTCCGCTTCGGTGGCCTCGGCCAGCGCCGGATCGGTGGTGACGAGGATCGACTGGGCGCCGCCGCCGTGCTCGGCCTGGGCCAAAAGGTCGGCCGCGACCCAGGCGGGATTGGCCGAGGCATCGGCGATGATCAGCACTTCGGACGGGCCGGCGATCATGTCGATGCCCACGACCCCGAAGACCAGGCGCTTGGCGGCGGCGACGAAGGCGTTGCCCGGCCCGACGATCTTGGCCACGGGGGGGATGGTCGCCGTGCCGTAGGCCAGCGCGCCGATGGCCTGGGCGCCGCCGACGCGGTAGATCTCGGTGATGCCGGCGATGTGGGCGGCCGCCAGCACGGCGTCGTTGACCTCGCCGTCGGGCGTCGGCACCGTCATGGCGATGCGCTCGACCCCGGCCACCCGGGCCGGCACGGCGTTCATCAGCACCGAGGAGGGATAGGCGGCAAGCCCGCCCGGCACGTAGAGGCCCACCGCCTCGACCGGGGTCCACAGCGTCCCCAGGGTGACGCCGAGCGCGTCCTCGTAGACGTGGTTGCGCGGCTTCTGCTGCTCGTGATGGGCGCGGATGCGCGCATGCGCGGTCTCGAGCGCACTGCGCAGTTCGCCCCCGACGCGGCCCGCGGCAGCGGCGATCTCGTCGGCGGAGAAGCGCAGCGTCTCAGGGGCGAGGCGCAGCCGGTCGAAGCGCTCGGTATATTCGAGCAGCGCCGCGTCGCCGCGGGCGCGGACGTCGGCAAGGATGTTGGCCACCGCCGCGCCGACCTCGTCGGAGGCCTCGCGCTTAGAGCCCAGCAGGGCATCGAAATCGCGCGCGAAAGCGGGGTGGCGGCTGTCGAGGCGGACGGGCATCAGACGGCGTGCTCCGGCCGGGCCCGGGCCGACCACGCCGCCCCCAGATCCTGCAGCCGCGCCTCGAGGCACTCGACATCGAGGCGGATCGTGCCGCCGCCGGCAAAGCGCAGCTCCACCACCCCGGCCGGCGCGTCGCCCGGTGCGAAGCGGATATCGAGCAGTTCCAGCACGCCGTCGCGGGCATTGGTGTCGATACCGGCGACCTTGGCGGCCGTGACGCGCTCGAAATGCAGCGCGGCGCGCTTGCGCTGGCCCTTGTTGCGGCCTTCCGCCCCCTGCTCCCAGGCGTAGCGGTTCATGAGCAGGGCAAATCGCCGGTCGCCGCGGGCGAAGCCCATGTCGGGCACGCGCACGATGGCATCCTGGGTGGTGGCGGAGATGACGTCCAGATCTTCACTGTCGAGCGCCAACAGCTTGAGGTCGGTCATGGGCAATGCGGTTCCCTGGGACGAATTCTGCCCGATAGATGGGCGCTCGCCCCCTCGTCTACAAGCTTGCGGGACCCGCGGCAATGGCAGTCTGCCCCCGCCCCGGGGCGCTGCCGGGCCCCACCCGCATCGGCCGCTAGACCACGCGCTCGATCTCGGCGCCGCAGCCGGAGAGCTTCTCCTCCAGGCGCTCGAAGCCGCGGTCGAGGTGGTAGATGCGGTTGACCATGGTCTCGCCGCGCGCCGCCAGGCCGGCGATGACCAGCGACACCGAGGCGCGGAGGTCCGTCGCCATCACCTGCGCCCCGCGCAGTTCGGGGACGCCGGTTACCGTTGCCACCTGCCCTTCGACCCGGATGTCGGCGCCGAAACGGGCAAGCTCGGCCACGTGCATGTAGCGGTTCTCGAAGATGGTCTCGCGGATCTGCGCCACCCCGTCGGACATGGTCATCAGCGCCATGAACTGCGCCTGCAGGTCGGTGGGAAAGCCCGGGAACGGCTGCGTCTCGACGTCGACGGCCTGCAGGCCGTTGCCGTTGCGCATGATCCTGAGGCCGCCGGCCTCCTCGGCCACGTGCACGCCCGCCTGCCCGAGCGCGGCGAGCGCGGCCTCGAGATGAGCGGGCCGGGCGTTGCGCAGCAGCACGTTGCCGCCGGCCATGGCGGCGGCCATGGCATAGGTGCCGGTCTCGATGCGGTCGGGCAGCACCGCGTGCGTCGCCCCGTGCAGTTCGTCGACGCCCTCGATGGTGAGCGTGCGCGTGCCGATGCCGTCGATCCTCGCGCCCATGGCGACGAGGCATTCGGCGACGTCGGTGACCTCTGGCTCCATCGCCGCGTTCTCGATCACGGTGGTGCCGCGGGCCAGCGTCGCCGCCATCATGATGACGTGCGTGGCTCCGACCGTGACCTTGGGAAAGACGACGCGGCCGCCGCGCAGGCCGCCGGCGGGGGCGCGGGCGACGACGTAGCCCTCGTCGATGTCGATCTCGGCCCCCAGTTCCTTGAGCCCGTAGAGGAACAAGTCGACGGGCCGCGTGCCGATGGCGCAGCCGCCCGGCAGCGACACGCGCGCCTCATGGGCGCGCGCGAGCAGCGGGCCGATCACCCAGAAGCTGGCCCGCATGGTGGAGACCAGCTCGTAGGGCGCGGTGGTATCGACGATCTCGGCGGCCTCGAAGGTCATGCGCTGGCCGTCCACCTGGTCGGTGGCACGGCGGCCGTGCACGGCGATGTCGACCCCGTGATTCTCGAGAATGCGCTCGAGCTGCTTGACGTCGGCCAGCCGCGGCACGTTCTCGAGCGTCAGCGGCTCGCGCGTGAGCAGCGAGGCGATCATCAGCGGCAGCGCCGCGTTCTTGGCGCCCGAGATCGGGATCTCGCCATGAAGCTGGTTGCCGCCGACCAAACGAATGCGATCCATGTTCTATCCCGACCGGGCCGCGCCGGCCCTGTTTGAGGCGTGGTAACCCAAGTCGTGCAGTGCCGACAAGGCAGGCAGGCTTCCGCCCGCGTTCACTTTTCCGTCTCGCCCCGCGGCGATGCCGGCGCCTGCGCCAGGCCGGTCTCGCCCTGCCGTCGCGCCCGCGCCTGCCCCTTGCGGCGCTTGAGGTTCTCGCGAAGCTTTGCGGCCAATCTTTGCTCGCGTGCCTTGGCGGCTTCGGATTTCGACATGAAAGCGCTGACCATTCCCGGGCCGGTCCGGACCTCGCAGTCCTAGGCGTTTTTTGGCCTTGCGTCGAGCCGGACCCTATGGCACTAACCGCCCGTCGCCGCCGCGGGCCGTTCCGGGGCGGCGCTTGGCTGCCGTAGCTCAGTGGTAGAGCACCCCCTTGGTAAGGGGGAGGCCGACAGTTCAATCCTGTCCGGCAGCACCATTTAGCATCAGATCGAGGACGTTACGGACGCTCCGTATCCGCTGGACCCTGTCCCGCTTGTTGTGGCTGCCTGACGAGTAATGAGCGTGGGGGTCATAGTCGGCCCCCTGTGAGTGAAGGAGGTCTCATGCCCACGGCTCCCCATGCTCGGCTGGCGGGAGGGCACGATTGTGCTGCGGTCAGCTTCCGTGCAAAGTTGGTCATGAAGACTAGGGTGCGCCGTACAGCGCTGAAAGGGCTGTATTCGTGGGCAAAAATGTCGTCCCTACACCACTGAATCGGATTGGGCAGGAAGTACTGCGGCAAGCCAGCGCTGATCTGGTGATCCGCGACAAATCCAACCTGCAGAAGTGGACGGTCGCCGCACTTGAGCACATGGCCAAGCACGGCGATTTCATGGTGCTTGAACCGATATGGCGAGGGACACGCGAGCTGAGGCCGACGCTCGCGAGACGGTGGCGGGAATATGTGGTTGCCCACTCCTTTCTTGACTACAATCCAAATGACCTAGTTGGGCGAAAGCTTGCAGCAGCGAGCTTCCGTGCCCTTTGGATAAAGAACAAATCGAAGACCATGGCGCTGGAGGCCGCGCGCAGGACGCGTTGGTTCGAGTTCAGGGGGAGCAAAGAACCGACAATCGTCACCGTCGACGTGGAGCTGTACGCACGGCGAGTTGTTGCCAGGCTAAAGTCGCTCATCGATGGAGGCCAACTATGGAAGGACGGAAAGCGAGTTGGAGCGGCTGTGGCCAGAAACACCTTTGATCAAGAACTGAAAACGTTAGTCTCGGCAGAACGGTCGCGCCAGATTTCAGACGCACGATTGAAGCATGCACCCCCGAAGATTGCCTCAGCTCCAGGAATGGCAAGGCGAGGCTCGCCAACTGTCAGTGGCGGGCTTCCCAGTCTTGGAAAGAGACGATAGATTAGGCGGCCCACCGCACCCTCCGTCGTGCTCGCTCGACAGAGGCTATGAGCATCCTGTGCCCATTAGGCCCTGCCGGCGAAGGCCACTTCGCACCTCGGTGCAGTAGCGCCGGGGTGGGCAAAATCAGGCAACCTTGGCCGGCGCCCCCTCGCGGCCCACGAGGGCCAGCGTCACCACCCCCGCGTCCCGCGCGCCAATGCAGCCGAACAGCGCCAACAGGAAGGCGGTAAGGCCGGCGAGTTCGAGCCCCTCCTCGACGACGAAGGCGGCGATGTAGGCCAGCGAGGCGGTACCGAAAGCTTCGGCCATGGCGCCGCCGACCATTTCCATGCCCAGCGCGCCCCCGACATAGACGAGGCCCGCGGCGGCGAAGAGCCAGCCCGTGCGCCGCGGCAACCGCAACAGGAAGGGCAGGAAATAGAGGCCGAGGGCGAGGACGCCGAGCGCGCCCGGGATCACCCAGGCAAAATGGAAGAGCCCGCCGGCGCCGGCGAGCGTGCGGACGGGGTCGATCAGCACCTCGTGGAAGCTGACCGCTTCGTCGACCGCCATGGCAAGGAAGATCAGCGCCAGCAGCGACCAGCGCGGGGCATCCCGGTTTCCCTCGCGCCGACGCAGGCCGGCGATCAGCGCCAGCATCGCGGCGATGGCGAGCATCAGCACCGATGAGTACCAGGCAGGCAGGGAATGCTCGACGTCGAGCCAGAGCTGCCGCAGGTCCTCGACGATGGTCTCGGTCCCCACGGCCCCGACGATAATTTCGCGGAGAAGGCCCAGCCCCCAGACGACGGCAGTGGCGATGACGATGGCGCGCCCCAGCCGTACCAGGTCGATCCGCACCGGCCGGTCCGCACCCGCGTGCCCCGGCCCCACTTCCAGACGCTGCATGCCCCGCTCCCCCACTGCCCCTCTTGTTGTAGCGGCCGGGATGAAATACCGACAAGCCGCACACAAGCAGTAGTGTTAACGGCGCACCGCGGGCGCCGGCAGGAAATCGAGGAACCAGGCGCGCGCCAGGGCGACGACCTGGTCGAGCGTGCCGGGCTCCTCGAACAGATGCGTCGCGCCGGGGACGATGACCAGCGACTTGCGCCCGGGCAACCGCGCCAGCGCGGCGCGGTTGAGGTCAGCCACCACAGGGTCCTCGCCGCCCACGATCAGCAGGGTGGGCGCC
>NZ_DASWVV010000176.1:0-2438 GCF_036406155.1 Devosia sp.
GCCGCCGCCAGCGCCCGGCCGTAATGGGCGATGCCCTCGGCGGTGGCGTGGATGCTGGCGGCGGCGGCGCCCGCCATCTCGTAGTATCTTGCCGCCCGCGCGTCGTCGCCGGCCTGCTCGAAATGCTGGGCCAGCCGATGCGCGTGCTCTTCGAGGCGGTCGCTGAACAGGGTTTCGATGGCCTCGGCCACGCGCAGGTGGAAGGCGCGGCGGCGGCGGTTGAGGATGGTGGCATAGGCCGCGTCGCGCGCCAGCTCGTGCTTGAAGATATATTCGAGCTCGGGCAGCCGCCCGGCCTCGCGCAGCAGCTCGACCCGCTCCAGGGCGCGCAGATGCTTGTCCAGCGCCAGGGCGGAATCGGAGATGGCCTGCAGCACGCGGTAGTAGAACGAGCGGCCGATCACCGACGCCATCTGCAGCGTCGAGCGCGTCTCCTCGTCGAGCCTGTCGATGCGGGCGATGAGCAGGGCCTGCAGGCTGTCGGGGATGGCGATGTCGGCGAGCTCGGCGTCGGGGTTCCAGAGCAGCCCCGCCTCGGTGCGACGGATGACGCCCTGCTCGATCAGGGTGCGCACCACCTCCTCGGCGAAATAGGGATTGCCCTCGGCCTTGTGCGCGATCAGCTGGCGCAATTGCGCGGGCAGGTCGGAAATGTCGAGCAGCGCCGAAACCAGGGCGTCGGTGTCGTCGGCGCCGAGCGGGCGCAGCTCGATCTCGGTGTAGCGGTGCGGAAAATCGGTCTCGGCCCTGAGCTTGAGCTGCCAGGCGGGCGACTGCCGCTCGGGGCGGAAGGCGCACAGGATCAGGAGGGGGACTTCCTCGACGAGGCCGAGCAGATGCACGAGCAGGTCGACCGACGCCTGGTCGGCCCACTGCAGGTCGTCGACGATGGTGACCACCGGCCCGGCGAGGCAGGACTGGCGCCAGGCCGGGTACATGATCTCGTAGATGTCGCGCTTGACCATTTCGGCCGGGAACTCCTTGGCCGCGTCCTGCACGCTGGCCGCCACCACGCGCTGGATGGCAACGCTGCACAGCGCCACGTCTTCGTCGCTACCGCCCATTGCGCGCAGCGTCTCTTCCACCTTGGCGTGGATGGCCTCGACGCTGTCTTCGAGCTGGATGCCGAACAGGCCGCGGGCGTAGTTCTGGAACAGGCCGAAGGGCCGCGAGGCGTCGTAGGGCACGCCGAGCATGACTTCCCAGCGCTGCGGATCGCCCTGCTCCAGCCAGTAGGCATTGAGCTCGGCAAGGAGGCGGCTCTTGCCCAGGCCCGCCTCGCCGATGAGGCAGACGATCTGCCCCCGCCCCTGGCGCAGCCCGTCGACGATGGCGCGCAATTGCGCCAGTTCGCCGTCGCGCCCGACCAGCGGCGCGCTGACGCCGCCGATGCCGCGGGAACGCTGGGGGTGCGCCTTGATCCCGGTGACCCGGTAGGCGGCAACCGGCTCCGCCTTACCCTTCAATTCGAGATCGCCGAGCGGGGTGACATCGAACAGCGGCGCCACCAGCCGGTAGGTTTCGGCCGACAGCTGGATGGTCCCCGGCGCGGCGGTCTGCTGCATGCGGGCGGCGACGTTGACGGCATCGCCCATCGCGGTGTGTTCCATCGAGGCCGAAGAGCCGACATCGGCGATGACGACGTGGCCGGTGTTGATGCCGATCCGGACGTTGAAGTCGAGGCCGCCGAGGGTGCCGGCGTAGGCGCGCACGGCGTCGATCATGTCGAGGGCAGCGAGCACCGCCCGCTGCGGGTCGTCCTCGTGCGCGACCGGCGAGCCGAACAGCGCCAAGAGGCCGTCGCCCATGAGCCGGGCGACGGTTCCCTCGTAGCGGTGGATGGGCGCCGTCAGCTGTTCGAAGGCGCCGTTCATGATCTCGGTCCAGTCCTCGGGATCGAGCGTTTCGGCGAGGCCGGTCGAGTTCACCACGTCGGCAAAGAGCACGGTGACGAGTCGGCGCTCGCCGCGCACAGCCCCGACTCCGGTCGCGCCGGTAGAGGCGCCCGGTTGCCGCAGAAACGTGCCGGCCTGCTTGTCCGTGGGCATGGCACCGATCCTCGCCCCGTCCGGGACAAGTCTAGCACCCTTTGGCCGGCCGGATAACGGAAATGCGCGGGCGCCGGCCCGGGCGCTACAGGCCGACCTCGTCGAGCAGGCCGAGGCGCTTGGCGTCATGGTAGTAGCCGCGCTGGTAGGCGCGCAGCGCCCCCTCCGGGTCGCGCCCGGCGACCAGCCAGGCGCCGCGCAGGTACTTGACGCCGTATCTGAGGTTGGTGGCCGGATCGAGCAGGCCCTCGGGGCCGCCGGTATAGCCCATGGAGCGGGCGGTGCCGTGCTGGATCTGCATCAGCCCCAAATTGGGGCCGTTGCGGGCCCTTGGGTTGAAGCCGCTCTCCCTGGCGACGAGGCGGCGCACCAGCGTCTCGGGGACGCCGT
>NZ_DASWVV010000177.1:0-3866 GCF_036406155.1 Devosia sp.
CGTGCCGATGAGGATCTTGGCCAGCGCCGTCTGGGCGTCGATCACCGCCGGGTCGGTGCCGGCCGGCAGGACCGGGAAGTAGAAGGCATCGCCGCCGCCCGAAAGCTGGTCGCCCAGGCCGAGGGCGGGAAGGCATTCATAGTTCTCTCCGGGGACGCCGCCGGCGATCTGCAGGTCGCCCTGCAGCCAGTCACCGTGGATGTTGCCGCCCGCCGTGCCCTCGAGCAGTTGCTTGCCCACATCGGCGAAGGCCGGAACCATGGTCTCCGGCGACACGACCTGGCGAATGGCGTCCCAGGCCTCGGCGTACTTGCGGAACTCGGGGCTGCGGACGGCCTCGGGATTGCGGTCGCGATTGATGGCGAGGACAAGCTCGGTGCCCCCGATCGCGGCCTGCAGCGGGCCCGGAATGCCGGCGATCGGCCAGCCGCTGGCAAGGCCGAAGGGCAGGATGCCGGCGGCCTGCAGCGCCGGCCAGCTGGCGACATACTCGTTCCAGTCCTTGGGAACGGGCTGGCCGATCTTCTCATAGGCTGCCGTCGAGAGCCACAGCCAGTCCCAGGAATGAATGTTGATCGGCAGGCAGTAGATCCTGCCCTCGAAGGTGCACGGTTCGAGCAGCGACTGGTCGACGTAGAAGTCACGGGCGCCGAGTTCATCGACGATGTCGGTGAGGTCGCGCATCAGGCCTGCCTGGATCAGTTCCTCGGCGTCGCGGCCGGTGTTCATCTGGGTGGCGCCCATCGGGTCGCCGCCGATGATGCGGCTGATGATCACCGGGTTGGCCCCCGTTCCCGAGCCGGACAGGGCGCTGTCCACCCAGGTATTGCCCGTCTGTTCCTCGAAAATGCGCGCGAATTCGGCCACGGCGGCAGCCTCGCCGGCCGAGGTCCACCAGTGGGTTACCTCGAGCTCGGCCGCGCCGACAGCCGTGGATCCGAGCAGAGCGGCTGCCATGCCGGCAACGACCACAAACTTCTTCATGATTATCCTCCCAACGTACCTGGAGCGGCAACGCTCCCGCAAAGCTGCCGGCGGTGAGCGACAGCTCCCGGCCGGCTTTGTAATCGATTACATCGCACTCCCCAAAATACCTCTGCAATCGATTGCATCAAGTTCAAACGCTTCTTGCGCACCTGTCAAGATCGAATTAGACAGGGTGGACAACCGGCAGCGAAAAGGACGCTTCGCCGCGTGACGGCCATACGAAAACCACCTACGATTCAAGATGTTGCGCGGTTCGCCCGGGTGTCCGCAGCGACCGTCAGCCGGGTCCTGAGCAGCCCCGAGCGGGTTTCGGAAGCCACGCGCGAGCGGGTGACCGAGGCGGTGCGCGCCACCGGCTACACGATCAACCAGGCGGCGCGCTCCCTGCGCATGCGCGCGACCCGCACCATCGTGATCGCCGTGCCCAACATGGGCAATCCCTATTACTCGACAATCCTCGATGCCGTCGTCACCGAGGCCGCCCCGCGCGGTTACGGCGTCCTCGTCGCCAACCGCCTGGGCGACGACCCGACGGAATGGCTGCGCGACTACTTCTTCTCCAACCGCGCCGACGGGCTGCTGCTGTTCGACGCTTCGCTCGACGAGGAAGAATTGAGCCACCTGCCCCTCGTCCACGGCCGGCTGCCGCTGGTGGTGGTGTGCGACGAGTTGCTGGCCCCAAGGTTCAACATGGTGACCACCGACAACGCGGCGGCGTCACGCCGGGCGGTACGGCACCTCGTCGACCTGGGCCACCGCCGCATCGGCAATGTCCGTGGGCGGCAGGTCAAGAACCTCACCAACGAGCGCTGGCTGGGCTTCCACGAGGAGATGCACGCCGCGGGACTGGAGGTCCGCGAGGACTGGATTTTCCAGGGCGACCACAGCATCGACAGCGGCTACGAGGCCGGCCGCCGCTTCGCCCGGATGCGGGACCGTCCGACGGCGGTCTTTGCCGCCAATGACGAAATGGCGATCGGCTTCATCTCGGCGGTCCAGGGCTACGGGATAAGCTGCCCGCGCGACGTGTCGGTCATCGGCTTCGACGATATCACCATGGCGAAGCACTATACGCCGCCACTGACCACGATGCGGCAGCCGCGCGACCAGCTTGGCCGCCGCTCGACCGAGGCCCTGCTCAACATCCTCGAGGGCGTGCCACTCGAGAGCGAGCCGTTCCGCCTGGTCCTCACCTGCGAGCTTGTCGTCCGTGCCAGCACGGCGCCGCCCCCGGCGTGACACTTGCCGGCAGCGCCGGCGCGCACGACATGAGGAACACCTGACAAGCGCCGCCGGATGCATTAAACCGACGCCACGGCCTCGTAGCTCAGCGGATAGAGCAGTAGCCTTCTAAGCTATTGGTCGCAGGTTCGATTCCTGCCGAGGTCACCACTCCCGCAAACCCGTTCCCTGCCTTCCGCATCTGCGATGGGCCGGCGATGGGCGGCCTGCCCAATTCCATGACGCGCTTCGCGCGGGCCGCACCGGGGCGAAACTCTTGCGCAAGGGCAGCCGGCAGGTGATTCTCGGCCAGCGCGCGACCGCGACGGAGTGGTCAGATTGACGACACTTGGGCTGTGCATGATCGTCAGGAACGAGGCGGCGGTCATCAGGCGCTGCCTGGACAGTGTCCTGCCCCTGATCGACTACGCTCTCCTCGTCGATACCGGTTCCGATGACGGTACGCCGGACGTCGTCAAGGCATGGCTGCAGGAGCATGCCCTCCCCGGCGAGGTGCGGGAGCGGCCATGGGTGGATTTTGCGCACAACCGGACCGAGGCCGCCGCGGCACTGCGCGAGGTGGACTGGATCGATTACGCCCTCACCATCGACGCCGACGAAGTTCTGGTGTTCGAGCCGGGATTTTCGCCCGGGGAGTTCAAGTCGGCGCTAACGGAGGACGTCTACGACGTGACGACGCGCTCCGGCGCAATAGTCTATCAACGGCCGCAACTCTTCTCGAACCGCCTTGCCTTTCGCTACAGGTCGGTGCTGCACGAATATCTGGAAGCTCCCGGGAAGATCACCCGCGCGGCGGCGAACGGTTTCCACGACGTTCCGTCGCGCGACGGCGCCCGGAGCCGGAACCCCCAGAAATATGCCAGGGACGCGGCGCTTCTGCGAGAAGCGCTGGAGAGCGAAACGGACCCGTTCCTGCGCAGCCGCTACCGCTTCTACCTCGCCCAGAGCCTGCGCGATGCCGGGCAGTACGAAGAGGCGCTGGTCCAGTATCTGGCCCGGGCGGAACTGGGCTTCTGGGTAGAGGAGGTTTTCATGAGCCTCTATCAGGCCGGCCGCATGTCGGAGCGGCTGAAGCGCCCCTTCGCCGAGACGCTGGAAATGTACCAGCGGGCCCACGATACCCTGCCGACGCGGGCCGAGGCGCTGCAGGCGGCCGCCCGGATCTGCCGAAAGGCGGGGCGGTATGAGTTGGCATACTACTTCGCCCGGAAGTGTCTCGAAATCGCCCCGCCCTCGACTGCGCTCTTCCTCGACGTGTCCACCTACGAATACGGCGTGCTGCGAGAATTGCAGATTGCCGCGTACCGAACCGGCCGCTTCGCCGAAAGCGTGGAGGCGGGCGAGAAGCTGGTGCTGGAGGCAAAATTCCCCGAGCGCTATCGCGAACGCATCGGGAGCCTCATTGAAAGAGCCCGGCTCAAGTCAGCCGCGGGCTGAGGTCTGTCCGCCGGGCGGACAATGACCGCGACGAAAACAAAGCCGGGGCAATGCCCCGGCTCGCCAGATCGGGCCTCGCAAGGCCAATCCATCAGTTGTTCTGTGCCTCGCAGTCAGCCCGCGCCTGGCCGGTGAGACCCTCGCAGTCGTCGTCATCGTCATCGTCGTCGTCGTCGTCGTCGTCATCGTCGTCATCGTCA
>NZ_DASWVV010000178.1:0-6358 GCF_036406155.1 Devosia sp.
TCACCCGCCGCCGCGCCGGGGCGCGCCGCCGACTTTCAACTTCCGCTCCGACGGGCGCCGCTTCGCCGACAGCCGGCGCTGCATCATCGTGCTGTCGGGCTTCTTCGAGTTCACCGGCACGAAATACCCCAAGGCCAAGCACCGCTTCAGCCTCAGCGGCTCCCCGCTGATGGGGATTGCCGGGCTGTGGCGCGAAGGCGAAGGCGGCGATCCGCCGTCGTTCACCATGCTCACCACCGAGCCCGGCCCCGACGTCGCGCCCTACCACGACCGTCAGGTCGCCGTGCTGCGCCCCGAAGACTGGGCCGCGTGGCTGTTCCTCACCCGCCCCGAGAAGGACCTGCTCAAGCCGCTGCCGGCCGGCGCGCTGCGGGTCGAAACGGTGCGGCCGGCAGCCGACTGAGCCGCCGGTGCCGGGTCATCCCGCCCTGGCCGCCGGCACGTATTGCCGCCAGTTGTGCACTTCCCTGAAGCCGAGGACCTCGCGGATCTTGCGGTTCGACAGCGGCGCCTCGAACTTGCCCATCTCCCGCGTGACCGGCGTGTTCGGCGCGTATTTGGCAAGGAACGCCGCGGTCGGCTCGTTTGCGGTGATCTCGTCGTTCACGGCGTTGAAGACCTGGAAGCCCAGGCCGTCCTTTTCGACGCACAGGTGCACGATCTGGCCGAGGTCGCGGGCATCGACATAGCTCCACGCATTGCGCTTGCGCGACGGCGGATCGGCAAGGAAGCCGGGGAAGCGGTCGTACTCGTGCGGTTCGATGACGTTGCCGATCCTGAGCGCGTAGATATCGGCGCCGTAGCGCATGGCGAAGGCGCGCGCCGTCTTCTCGTTGACCAGCTTGGAGAGTCCGTAGCTGTCCATCGGGTCGATATCGTACGACTCGTCCAGCGGAAACGACTTGTAGTCCTTGTCGCCCTCGGCGAAGCACACGCCATAGGTGGTCTCGCTCGAGGCGATGACGATCTTGCGGATGCCGAGCTTGGTCGCCGCCTCGATGACGTTGTAGGTCGACACCACATTGGTCGCGAAGGTGACGTTGTCCGGCTTCATCAGGATGCGTGGCACCGCGGCGAAATGCACCACGGCATCCACCGGAGCCGGCCCCCTGCCCGTGCTGAGCCCGTTGAAATCGAAATGCATCGACAACGCATTGAAAGCCTGGCCGCTGTCGGTGAGATCGGCCGCGAGGGTGGTCACCCCGGGGTGGTCGAGCGGTACGAGATCGATGTTGAAGACGTCATGCCCGCGCTCCGTCAGGTACGGGACGACGTGCCTTCCGGCCTTGCCGCTGCCCCCGGTGAAGACGATCCGCTTGCCCATCTTGCCCTCCCATGCCGGCGCGATCACGGCATCATCATGCCGCCGTTCACCTCGATGGTCTGGCCGATGACGTAGCCGGACAGCTTCTCCGAGGCTAGGAACAGATACGCTCCGACGCAATCCTCCGCCACGCCCAGCCGCCCTTGCGGGATGTTGGCCAGTTGCGCCTGCAGCTGCGCTTCCGTCGAGTAACGCTCGTGGAACGGCGTGGTGATGACCCCCGGCGCCACCGCGTTCACGCGGATGCCGAACGGGATCAACTCCTTGGCCATGCCGCGCGTCACCGTGGCGACGAACGCCTTCGACGAGCCGTAGACGCCGGCGCCGTTGCTGCCGCCGTTGCGCGCGGCGATCGAGGTCGTGTTGATGATGAAGCCGCCCCGCTTCTTGAGATGGGGGATGGCCGCCTGGCTCGCGGCCAGCACCGAGCGGCCGTTGAGGTCCATGACCGCATCGTAGTGCGCGTCGGTCATGTCCTCGTAGCGCACCCGCGCCACCATGCCGCCGGCATTGTTGATCAGCCCGTCCAGGCGCCCGAAGGCCGCGGCGGTGTCCTCCACGGCGCGGCGCAATTCCGCGGGCCGGGTGGCGTCGGCGCGGACGAGCTTCACCGTGCCGCCGGCATCCGCGATCGCCTTGGCCAGTGCCTCCGCCGCCTCGACGCTGGCGTGGTAGTGCAGGCCCACCGACGCGCCCTGCGCGGCGAAGGCGGCTGCCAGCGCCGCGCCGATACCGGTCGACGCGCCGGTGATGAGGACGGCCTTTCCCGCGAGGTCGGGGATGACGAGATCGGACATGGCGAATGCAAGCTCCTTGTGGTCAGCGCAGAGGGGGCGGGCGTCACGATAGCCGCCCGCACGGGCGGGTCAAACGTCCCAGACCGGGCACCAGGCGCCGTTGACCACGCGCATGCCGCGGTCGAGCGCCTCGATCTCGGCCACCTCGGCCGGCGCCAATTGCAGCTTGCGCGCCTCGAAATTGGCGACGATCCGCTCCTTCTTGCCCGACGAGGGAATGACGATCATGCCCTTGGCCATCAGGAAGGCCAGCGCCGCCTGGGCCCCGGTGACGCCATGCGCCTTGCCGATGCGCTCCAGCACGGGGTCGCCGAGGATGCGTCCGCGCGCCAGCGGCGAATAGGCAGTGACCGGGATGCCCAGCCGGCCGCAGTGCTCGACGATGGGGCGGTTCTGCATGTAGGCGTGGCATTCCACCTGGTTGGTCGTGATCTTGCGCTCCCCCAGCAGCGCGATGGTCCGGTCGAGCAGCGCCTTGGTGAAGTTCGAGACCCCGATGCGCTCCGCGAGGCCTGCGTCGTACACCTCGGCGAACTGGCCGACATAATCCTCGAGCGGATACTTGTTCTGCGGCGACGGCCAGTGCAGCAGCAGCAGGTCAACCTTTTCGGTCTGCAGCTTGTCGAGGCTCTCCCGCACCGAGGGCATCACCTGGCCGGGGCCGAAATTCTCCGGCCGCACCTTGGTGGTGAGGAAAATGTCCTTGCGCGGCACCCCGCTGTCCCTGATGCCGCGCGCCACGTCCTGCTCGTTGCCGTAGTCCTGCGCCGTATCGATGTGACGACAGCCCGCCTCGATGGCCCACACGACGCCGTGATACGCTTCGTCCCCGGGCCGGTTCCAGGTCCCGTAGCCCATCTGCGGAATCCCCGCGACCATCGGTTCGCTGTGCATCTTCTTGATCCTCTGCTGGCAAATGGCAAATACCGCGCCGGCCCGCTCCCTGCAGGCCGGCCCGTTCCGCGATTCGGTTGACAGGCGGCTGGCGCGGATGGGGGGCACCCAGCACAGAAGCGCAGCCGCCGCGACAGGGCTGTTGACATGAACTCTATACCTGGCGGCCCTCCTTGCAAGTGACTTGCACGACGCTGGCGCCGCGGCGGGAAGTCCCGCTGCCGGGTCTTGATCGGTGTCAAGGCACCCCCCGCCGCGCCATCCGACAAGGAGTAGGGGAAGCGGAGAGACCCATGTTGCAGTACGACGTCACCGCCCGGCGCATCGATGCCCACGGCAGCACCGCGGCGACCAAGCAGGCGCAGATTGCGCTCGATACCGATCCGGGCGGGCGTCAGGACGCCTTCAACCCGGCCGAGTTGCTGCTCGCCGCGCTCGCCGCCTGCATGCTCAAGGGCATCGAGCGGGTGACGCCGATGCTCCGGTTCGAGCTCCGTGGCATCGAGGTCAGCGTGCGTGGGCTGCGGCAAGATGCGCCGCCGCTGCTGGCCGAGATCGGATACGAGATCATCGTCGATACCGACGAGGAGGATCGTCGGTTGGAGTTGCTCCACAGCAATGTCCGCAAATACGGCACCGTGTACAACACGCTCGCCGCGGGCGTCACGCTGACGGGCACCCTGAGGAGGAAGGTTTGAGTCGAGGCACACACCCCGAGACCCACCAGGTGTCGCGCATCGGCTGGCTCCGGGCCGCCGTGCTCGGAGCCAATGACGGCATCGTTTCGACCTCGAGCCTGATCATCGGCGTCGCGGCCGCCGGCGCCGCCCCCGCCGATGTCCTAGTCGCCGGGATGGCCGGTCTGGTGGCTGGCGCCATGTCGATGGCGGCGGGCGAGTACGTCTCGGTAAGTTCCCAGGCCGACACCGAGAAGGCCGACTTGGCGCGTGAAACCGCCGAACTCCGCGACCAGCCCGATCTCGAGTTGCGGGAACTGAGCCGGATCTACCAGCGCCGTGGCCTCGACCCCGCCCTCGCCGACCAGGTCGCCGCGCAACTGACCGCCGGGGACGCGCTCGCTGCCCATGCCCGCGACGAACTCGGCATTTCCGAGATTTCGACCGCTCGGCCGGTGCAGGCCGCCATCACCTCGGCCCTGACATTCGCGGTGGGAGCGGCTCTGCCGCTGCTGCTGGTCCTGCTTGCGCCACCGGCGCAACTGGTCTGGATCGTTGCCGCCGCCTCGCTGGTGTTCCTCGCCGCGCTCGGCGCCGTCGGCGCCCGGGCCGGTGGCGCCTCGATCTGGCGGCCGACGGCGCGCGTGACCTTCTGGGGAGCACTGGCCATGGCCGCGACCTTCGGCATCGGCGCCCTGTTCGGCACGGCTGTTGCCTGACATGCGCTTTCCCGCCTTTTTCGACGCACTCCGCCGGCAGACTCCGCTTGGCCTCGTCGCCGTCGCGCTGGTCGGCCTCGCCGCCGGCGGCGCCATGGTGTTCGCCGGCCGCGAACAGACCGCGGCGGCGATCTGGTTCGTCGCCACCGTTCCGGTGCTGCTGGCGCTGTTCTACGAGATCTTCACCAGCCTCAGGCGCGGCGATGTCGGCCTCGACGTCGTCGCCGCCCTGTCGATGTCGGCGGCCCTTGCCTTCGGCGAGCCGCTGGCGGGCAACGTGGTCGCCCTCATGTATTCGGGCGGCCAGTTGCTGGAGCGCTTCGCCGAGGGGCGCGCCCGCCGCGAGATGACCGCCCTGCTCGGCCGCGTCGGCCGCACGGCCATGCGCTACGGCGCCGCCGGGCTCGAGGAAGTCCCCATCGAGATGCTGGTCCCCGGCGACCGGCTGCTCATCCGGCACGGCGAGGTGCTGCCCGTCGACGGCACGACCCTTTCCGAGCTGGCACTGCTCGACCAGTCGGCGTTGACCGGCGAGTCGCTGCCGGTCGAAAAGCGACTCGGCGACGAGCTCCTCAGCGGCTCGACCTCGGTCGGCCCGGCCTTCGACCTGCGCACCGAGCGGCCGGCCGCGGAAAGCACCTATGCCGGCATCGTCCGGCTGGTGGAAGCGGCACAGCGTTCGCGCGCACCCATCGTCCGCCTCGCCGACCGCTATGCCATGGGCTTCCTCGCCCTGACCGTCGCCATGGCAGGGGCGGCCTGGGCGCTCAGCGGCGACCATTTGCGCGCGCTCGCGGTGCTCGTCGTCGCCACCCCCTGCCCGCTCATCCTGGCGGTGCCCGTTGCCATCATTTCCGGCATGTCCCGCGCCGCCCGCATCGGCGTCCTCGTCAAGAACGGCGGCGCCCTCGAGGCTCTCTCCCGCGTCCGCGTGGCCGTCCTCGACAAGACCGGCACCCTCACCCACGGCAAGGCCGAGCTGTCCGACATGCGCATGGCCGAGGGCCACGAGGCCGATGAGGTCCTCCGGCTCGCCGCCTCCCTCGACCAGGCCTCCGCCCACGTGGTAGCCGCGGCGCTGGTCGAGGCGGCACAACGACGCGGGCTCGCGCTGTCGGAGCCGACGCAGGTCCTGGAGACCCCCGGCACCGCCATCGAGGGGATGGTCGAGGGGCGGCCCGTCGTCGTCGGCGGCGCGGCCTTCGTCCACCGGCACAGCGGTTCGGAAGCCCAGCCTGCCCTGCTCGCCGGCCTGCCCGACCACGTGGTGACGGTCGCCGTCGCCATCGACGGCAGCTTCGCCGGCTATCTCGTCCTCGCCGACCCCGTCAGGACGGACGCCGCGCACGTCATCGAGCGCCTGCGCGACGCCGGCGTCGAGCGCGTTGTCCTTGCCTCCGGCGACCGCGAGGAAACCGCCCTGCATGTCGGCCGGGAGCTCGGGGTCGATCGCATCCTCGCCAACCTGACGCCCGAGCAGAAGATCGACGCCGTCATTGCCGAGCGCGGCATGGGCAAGATCATGATGGTCGGCGACGGCGTCAACGACGCCCCGGCCCTTGCCGTCGCCGATGTCGGCGTGGCCATGGGCGCCCGCGGCGCCGCCGCCTCGTCGGAAGCGGCCAGCGTCGTGCTGCTGGTCGACGCGCTTGACCGGCTCGCCAGCGCCGTGGTCATCGCCCGCCGCACCCGTGCCATCGCGCTGCAGAGCGTCTATATCGGTTTGGGCCTGTCCCTCGCCGGCATGGTGGCGGCCGCCCTCGGCTACCTGCCGCCGGTCCAGGGCGCGCTGTTCCAGGAAGCCATCGACATCGCGGTGATCCTCAACGCCTTGCGGGCCCTGGCCCCCGGGCGCGAGGAACGCCTGGCCCGCGCGGCCGCCTGAGCCGCTCAGGCACTCCCCGCGCGCACCAGCGCCAGCCAGATGCGGTACTCCCGGCGCGCGTC
>NZ_DASWVV010000179.1:0-3942 GCF_036406155.1 Devosia sp.
GGCAACCCTGATGCTCGGCCGCCGACCGGCGACATTGCTGTGCCGTGCGAATCGGCGTAGCGTGACCGGTTGGCCGGCTCGGCCATGACCAAGCCTCAAATTTTGTTGCCGGGCAGCATCACTCTTAGTTGTGTGAGCGGCCGCGGCTTGCCGTCTGTGGATTTTCGACACGAAATGACGTCCTGATAAGAACACTTCTCAGGACATTGCGAAAATTCTTCTATAGTGGGGGTACCGCTCTTGGGGGACCCTTTTTCATGCCTACGGAGGTGGTGGCTTCAGAGGTAGCGCCGGCCCCTGGCCAGCTCACCGCCAACGCCAGCGTGCCGCCGCGGCGCCGTGGCCGCCCGCGTGGCGCGAAGACACGCCTGCTGCGCGAAGGCAGCGGCGAGCTCGGCCGCCACCACTTCGCATTTCTGCGCGCCCTCCTCGACGGGGTCGACCTTGAGCGCGCCTGGCGGCTCTACCTCTCCTTCACTGGCGGACCCAGCGATCGTCGCCACTTCGCCACCCGTCTGCGCCTGGTCGTCGCGGCGATCGAGCACGCCGGCGAGGCGCGGGGTTGCGGTTCGGAGTTGGCGGTGGCGCTGCCGGCCTTGCGCGCTTTGCCCGACTTTGCCGTAGCGAAAGCTGGACGAGGGGCAGGAAAAGCCGGACACATCAGCACTCCCGAGGTCGCGCTGAGGCCGGCATCGAGCCAGCCACCCTCCCCTAGCCTCGAAGAATGGCGCTCGCAGTACTGCGGTGCGACCGGAATCGACGAGGACTTCTACACGGAAGCGGAGTGGCTCGAACTCTACGGCGAGGAGTTCGGCGAGGACGCGGCGGCGGGTCAGACCGGGGCAGGAAATGCCGGACACTTGGCCGCCCCGCCCTCCCCTGCCCTGTCCGCCACGACTCATTCGCGACTCGTCGAGGGGTCGTCTGCCGCGGCCGCCCCGCGGCTATCTGCGATCCAACGCAAGGCGGTCGTCGAGGCACTCGCGGCGCTCGAGCGCGTGCTGTCGCGTGAGGCCAGTCTGGAAGACGAGGCTGGCTTCTGGCTCGGCTCCGGCATCCCGCGCGACCTGGCCAAGGTCGGCGTCAAGTCGCTTGGCGACCTGGTCAACTACATCAACATCTACGGGTTCCGGTGGCACCGCCGTGTACCCCGGATGGGCGTCGTTCGGGCCCGGCGGCTGCTCGAGTGGCTGACTCCCATCGCCGAGGCCGGCGGGCGGCCCTTCAAGGAGTCGGCCCGGCGCCCCGAGACCGACCTGGCGCTACTGCGCCGGCGGGAACTGGCGGGTCGGGGGGTGGCCGGTGCAGAGCCGTTCGCCCTGGTCCCGATCGTCGACGGCGCCTTGTCCGATGCCCTGTCTGGCCGTCAGGGCGCATTCCGATCGCATGAGGCCAACGTCTGGGGCGCGGAGACCGATGTTCAGGCGATCAGCCAGTGGCTGAGCCGGTACCAGGGGCAGACCCGGCGAGACTACACGCGCATCGCCGAGCGCTTCTACCTCTGGTGCATCCATGTGCGGCGCAAGGCCCTCTCCTCGCTCCAGGAGCCCGATCTGCAGGCCTACCAGGCCTTCCTGGCGGCTCCGCCGGCCGATTGGGTGCAGGAGCGCAAGGTGAGGCGCGAGGACGCCTCCTGGAGGCCTTTCCGCGGCCCGCTGGGGCGGAACAGCCAGCGGCACGAGTTCACCGTCCTGGGCAGCATGTTTTCCGCCATGCACGAGAAAGGGTACCTACGGGCCAATGCCATGGCGAACCTGGGCCGGACGCTGGGCCTGCTGAAGCCGAGCATCGACGTTCGCCGTTCCCTGAGCGAGCGCCAGTGGGCCTTCGCCATGGAGGTGCTGCATGAAAAGCCGGACACTCCCGAGCGGCGGCGCCTGCAGTTGCTGCTGGAACTCGGCAGCACCACCGGCCTTCGTTTGTCGGAGCTGGCCACGACCCGGCTGAAGGGCTTCCGGCGGGAACTGGTGGATGGCCAGGAGGCATGGTTGCTGGACGTCATCGGCAAGGGCGGGAAGCCCCGGACGGTGATGGTCTTCGACGAGATCAAGACGCTGCTCGAGCAGCACCACCGGGACATGGACGCTGCAGGCCTGGGCTTCGACTCACGTGTGGAGAGAGTCCAGGCGGCCAACAGCCTTCCGACTACCGCGGCAGGCGAGCGCATGGCGGGAACTGGCCACGAACTCGACAGCAGGCCCGATGAGGGCGTGGGGCAGGCATTGCAGGACGCGTTGCGGGCAGAGCACCAACAGGCCTGGCGGCCCCTCGTCGGGATCCTCAAGCGCCCTCCCCCGCGGCGCAATCTGGACCGGCTCGGCGTTCCGTTCCTGGATCGCGAACTGCCGTCGCAGGCTGACCGCTACGGCGCACTGGAGCGCTCGGCGATCTACAAGGCGCTGCGCCGGTTCTTCCGCGAGGTGGCCGTCGCCGCTGCCGCGCGCGATGGTGCCCCCGGTTCGGCGGACTTCCTGAACGCATCGACTCACTGGCTGCGTCACACCTTCGCCAATTCCGCCGTGAAGCAGATGCAGCCCCAGGTGCTGCAGAGCCTGCTTGGGCATTCCGACCTTCGGGTGACCTCGGTCTACGTGAAGGCGGACGCTGTGGACCTCGTAAGGGGCATGCGGGCGATGCAGCGCGCGGCCGGATCGGGGACCGAAGAAGCGCCGCGCCGCAGGGCATCAGCGGCGTCCACCACGCCAAAGTAGGCCTTCTGAAGCGGGGTGTGGTACGGAACCACACCCCCCCCTCGGCGGCCCCTGGAAGGGGCATTCCGGAGCGCTGTGGTACGGTACCACGGAGCGCATTTGGAGGCCGATCAAGGCCGCGCTTCTGGCCCCCCTGACTCGCCGGAATTGACTCCGGATTGAGCCTCGGCGAGGGATTCGATGGTGTCCGTGGTACGGAACCACGGACACCCCTTACGGTGCTTCCGGGAGGTCCGAAATCAATTTCTGGAGGGCCGTCTCGAAGGCTGCCCAGCGTGCCGGAGGCAGGACCCCACGAGGCAATTCCACGGTGACCGCACCACCCTTCCCCGCTCGGATCACGCCCTTCTTGCCATCGGCAATAACGAAGGCACGCGAAGCCTCCTTTGCCTTGGCCTTGCCCTTCGCCGACACCGCCTCGGTCAGGCTGCGGAACACCTCCGCAGCAGCCGGCTTCGGCGACCGGCCGGCGAGCAAACGGGCGGCCGACAGCACTGCGTCCGGATCCTGCTGGTAGGCCTTGTCCAGCGCGACAGCCCAGCGGAACTGAATGTCGACCGGGCTGCGGAACGCGCCGACGATCTCCTGCGGCAACTCGGCCACACGAAGCGCCTTGGCCACGTTGCTGTGGTCGAGTCCGATCTGTTCGGCCAGCCGCCTCGCACTGGGAAACAAGCCCTCGTTCAGAGCCTTGTGATAGCTGACGCCCTGCTCCCAAGCCGACAGGTTCGAACGCCCGCGGTTCTCCCGCTGCATCTGGACGTAGAGCGCTTGGTCATCGACGTTCTCGTCGACGACCGCACGCACCGGCAAGCCCAGTTCGAGGCACGCGCGCGTCCGGCGCGAGCCGTAGACCAGTTCGAACCGCGGCCCCTCCGGCTGCTCCGCTGCAGCCCCACGAACGGGACGTACCTTGATCGGCTGCACGTTGCCGCCGGCACTCTCGATCTCCTGCTTCAACTCCGCGAAAGCCTGGCTCGAGAACGAGTCCGGATGGCGATCGGCCCAGCGCGTCAGCGTGATCTGGCGGGGATCGATGAGTTGCTCGCCGACCTGCAGCTTGAGCTTCTCGATCTCGGCGTTGAGCTTTGAGACGGCTTCAGTGTCGGCCGCCGCACCGTTGAGCATTCGGGACAGCATCCCAACCCCCGTGCGAGGAAGGGCTGGCTTGACCTCGGCCTGCGGATCGGAAGTCACTTCGGGTTCGTCGACATGGTCCGGAATCTTGAAG
>NZ_DASWVV010000180.1:0-13912 GCF_036406155.1 Devosia sp.
CTGCGCCGATGCCCCGCACGCTGTCGCAGCAGATCGCCTATGCGCGCGCCGACTTGCCGGCCACGGTGTTCGACGGCACCGTCAGGGCGAGCGACGGCAAGAAGGTTTCCGCCAAGGAACTCAACTGCATGGCGACCGCCATCTATTTCGAGGCGCGCGGCGAGAGCTATCGCGGCCAGGTGGCGGTGGGGCAGGTGGTCATGAACCGGGTCAAGCACAAGCTGTACCCGGCAACCATCTGCGCGGTCGTGTTCCAGAACCAGCACCGGCGCAACGCCTGCCAGTTCTCGTTTGCCTGCGACGGCATTCCCGAACGCGTTTACGACAAGAAGGCCTGGGTGCAGGCCGAGGAGATCGCCAGGGGCGTCATTGCCGGCGACCTCTACCTGAGCGAAGTGGGCTATGCCACCCACTATCATGCCACCTACGTGCATCCGCACTGGGCGCCGCGCATGAAGAAGGTGACCAAGATCGGCCAGCACGTCTTCTACCACTTCAAGCGCGGCTGGAAGTTCGGGTAGGGCGGCGGCGTCTCAGCAATAGGCGGTGCGGCCCACGAACAGGCAGCCGCTGTCGTCCGTCATCAACATCGCCCCGCCCGCGAATGGCACCAGCGTCACGAACGAGCTGGCGTTGATCGCCGCGTGCGCGACCCAGCCACGTCCGTTGCTCCACAGCGCCAGGCCCCCATGCGGGTCGCCCTTCCACTGCTTGTGGATGCCGGGGTAGCGGATATGGGGCGATGCCAGCCCATCGCTCGAATAGACGCCGCTCGGCGTCGTGACGATCTCGACGAGGTGGGTCCGCCCGTAGCCGATCTTGCGCACGGTGGTGCTCGAGATCAGGGTTTCGCTCACGCCCGGCTCGACCGCGAAATCGAACTTCACCAGGTCGTCCGGGTCCAGCGTCCGCGCCAACGTCTCCGAGGCGCCGGACAGGGCCGCGGTGAGCGCCTCGTCAGCGTGTGCCGGGGGCAGCAGCGGGAGCAGGGCGGCGCCGGCCAGCAGCGCGACGAGCGCGCCACCGGTGGCGAAGCGCAAGGTGATCGACATTGGCAGGCCTCCCGCGACGGGACTCGGTTAACCGTTCATCAACCATGTCGGCAACCGGCGCGTCAAAATGGAACGCCCGTTAAGATTAATTTCACCATCAGGGATGGACGGCGGCGGCGAGGTTTTCCACCGCGGCGACGAATATGTCGTGCGCTTCGCGCGTGGGCCATGGCCGGATCAGCCGGTCGAAAGCCTCGATGTCGAAGGCCGGCACCGTTGGCTCGCCGAACAGGCGGCGCCCCTCGCCGGCGTCGAACCCGGCAAGGTTGACGGCTTCGAAATAGGCGGCCTCCTTGTCGGCCTTCTTGATCTGCCGGGTGAGAGCGGGGGGCGGCAGGGCGCCCAGCGAGAAGCGCAGATAGACCGCACCCAGCAGCCGGTTTTCCACGTCCTTGTAGTTGCCGCCGATGGCCGCCTTGAACGGCGAGATGAGATCACCGGTCACGTATTCGGGGGCATCGTGCAGCAGCGCATAGAGCTGGGCCCGAGCGTCGACCTCCGGGTTCAGCGCCTTGAAGATCTCGAGCACCAGCACGGAATGCTGGGCCACCGAAAACGGATAATCGCCCAGCGTCTGCCCGTTCCAGCGGGCGACGCGGGCAAGGCCGTGGGCGATGTCGGAGAGCTCGATGTCGAGCGGGGAGGGGTCGAGCAGGTCGAGCCGCCGCCCGCTCAGCATGCGTTGCCAGGCCCGTTCTTTTCCGCGCGCCATGTGTCCTCCGCTCCCCCTGGCCACGGCAGTACGCAGTCGGCGCCTTCTCCCCTCGTGGGAGAAGGTGGCGCGAAGCGCCGGATGAGGGGCAGGGAGAGTTAATCAGCCGGCGCCGATTCGCCAAAGCCGTAGGTCGCCCAGGCGGGCAGCGACAGCGTCACGGGCTTGCCCTTGACGGTCGCCGCTGTCGCGTCCGTGATGCGGTCCAGCCTGAGGATCGCGACCGCCATCCCGTCGACGACCTGCCCGATGCTGCCCGCCTCGCGCGCACCGACCAGCACGGGCGTCCCGGCTTCCGCCTCGAGGCCCGATACGATCACCGGCCGGCGCCGCGCCGTGCCGCGGTGCTGCATGCGGCTCACCACCTCCTGGCCCACATAGCAGCCTTTCTTGAAGTCGATGCCACCGAGCAGGTCCATGCCGAGATCATGCGCAAAGGTCGTGTCGGGCGCAAAGTCCGGGCCGAGTTCCGCGATCCCCGCGCCGATCCGCCGGCGCGCGAACGCCGTGTCGTCCCGCTCCCATTCGGCGGCCTCGTCGCGCCCGGCGAGCACGCGGAACCCAAGCCCACCCCCGCGCGGGTCGGCATCGGCCCTGTCGCTCTCGGGGTGGTCCGCGCTCCAGCCCACGGCGTGGCTTTCGCGCAAATCCTCGATCTCCACATTGGCCCTGAGCTTGTACATGCGCATGCGCCTGAAGAAGTCGTCGGCCGTGGCGGCGTCGACATCCAGCCAGAAGGCGCCATCAGCGAAGCTGCTCAGGCCCTCGGCCTGGATCTTGCCCTGCGGCGACAGCAGCGCCCACCACATTGCCGGCCCCGGCTCCGCCATCACCCGTGCGGTGACCACGTCGAACAGCAGCTTGTGCGCCTCCGGTCCCGAAAAGCGGAATAGGGCGCGCGATGGACGGAGGATTGTCGGCATGGGGTGCTTCCGTTGGACCCGCCTCGAGACTCCCGGCGGACCCAAGACATCGCGCACTGCGGCCCGATCTTCAAGCCGCTCGCCGGTCGACCGGGACGGACCCGAAACGCGGGGGCCGGTAGGCGCGGCGGCCCTTACTGCAGCGAGCGCCTGAGGCTGTATTCGCCGCAGCGGATGCGCTCGGTGAGCGCGGCCACCATGTCGGCCGCCGCTTCCTCGCCATGCGCCTCGACCAGCGTCGTCAGGGCCGCGAACAGCGAGGCGTGCGCCAGCGCGGCGCTCTCCACGCCCTCTTCTTCGGCGGCGTTCCAGGCCTCGGCAACATATTCCAGGGCCAGCTGGCGCTCCTCGTGGTCGAACCCCAGGAGCGTCTCGGCCTCGGACGCGGCGAAGATCGGCTTGTTGGCTTTCATGCTGCGGGGGTAGCACGCAATGGGGGGCGCTGGCCACCGATTATGACCCGAAGGTTAACACCTTATCGGGACTTATCCTTAATTCGCCTATTCGGCGTAGCGCGAATGGATGTCGCGGGCCGTCTGCTCCGCCTCCACCAGCAGGCGCGTCAGCGCTTCGGCGGCGGACACCGTGCAGACGCGGTAGAGGCGGGCGTAGGCGGCGTAGCCGCCGTTGAAGGCGCCGGCGAGGCGCTGCCGCCGGTCCTCGTCGGGCTGGTCGAGATTGATGAGTTCGGCCATCTGGGCGCGCCAGTCCTGGGCATTGTCGACGCAGAGCGGCTGCAGGAAATACAGGCTGCCCATGATCTCCGCCAGCCGCTCCATCTGCTCCTGGTAGGGCGGGTCGATCGCGAGCGCGGGAGGGGCCGCCAGCAGCAGCCCCAGCGCGGTCGCGCCCACAAGACGGCGGATGGAGCGTAGCGTCGGCATCGGGCGATACCTAGTCGAAATGCCGCCGCGCCGCCACCCCGCTCAGCGCCTGCCGGCGATCGCCATGGCCCGCGCCAGCACGTCGCCGAGCCCGGGAGTCGTCGCCAGCCCTGCTGGCGCGTGCGCCGGCACCCAGCGCCAGTCGGCGATCTCGTCTGACGGCGTGACCTCGCCGGCGAACGTCTCGGTGGCAAACACCTGCAGCAGGAAGCGCCGCGCTTCGCCCACCGACAGCTGGGTCACCGGCCGCAGCCGGCCGACGCGCAGCCCCAGTTCCTCGCCGATCTCGCGGGCGGCGCACTGCTCGGCGGTCTCGCCGGCTTCCAGCCGCCCGCCGGGCAGCGTCCACAGGCCGAGCGCCGGCGGCTGCGCCCGCCGGATCAGCAGCACCCTGGTCCCCTCGATCAGCGCCACGCTGGCGGCATCGGGTTTGGTTTCCATGGCGGCACTGTGCAGTTTGCCGTTCGGCGCGCAAGCGCCTAACTAAGCAGCACACAACGGGATACGACCATGTGCGGGCGCTACGCTTTCATCCTGCCGCCAGACGCCATGCTGGCGCTGTTCAAGATGCTCAACGAGCTCGTCTATCCGCCGCGCTACAACATCGCGCCGACGCAGCCGATCCCCGTGGTCTGGGAGCAGATGGGCCGGCGCACGGCGCAACTGGTGCGCTGGGGGTTCGTACCCAACTGGGTCAAGGACCCGCGCGACTTTCCCCTGCTGATCAACGCCCGCGCCGAAGGCATGGCCGACAAGCCCGCCTTCCGCGACGCCGTGCGCAACCAGCGCTGCGTCATCCCGGCCAGCGGCTATTACGAGTGGGTGAAGCGGGCTGACGGCACGAAACAGCCCTACTACATCACCGAGGCGGACGGCCGGACCATGGCCTTTGCCGGGCTCTATTCGACCTGGATGGGGCCCAATGGCGAGGAGGTGGATACCGCCGCCATCGTCACCGTCCCGCCCAACGAGGAGGTGGCACGCATCTACGACCGCATGCCGGCATTGCTGCGCTCGGAGGCGGCGGTCGACGCCTGGCTCAATATCCGCGAGGTCGACCGCACAGCGGCGGTGCAGCTGGCGCTGCCGCCGCCGCCCGACACCATGCGCTACCACCCGGTCGGCACCGCCATCGGCAACGCCAATGCCGAGGGCCCCGAACTCATCCGCGCGCTGACGCCCGAGGAGACGGCGGCGCTTGCGGCCGAAGCCCGGCCGGCCCGGCGCCGCAAGGCCGCGGGCAGCACGCAGCTGGACCTGTTCTAGACCAGCACCTTGCCCGGGTTCAGGATGCCGTTGGGGTCGAGCGCCCGCTTGATCGCCCGCATCATGTCGAGCGCCACCGGGTCCTTCACCTGCTTGAGCAGTGCCGTCTTCAGCTGGCCGATGCCGTGCTCGGCCGAGATCGAGCCGCCCAGCCGCGCCACGATCTCGTGGATGGCCGCGTGCACCGCGTCGGCGCCGGCCATGAACGCCTTGCCGTCGGCGCCGGCCGGCTGGGTGAAGTTGAAATGGATGTTGCCGTCGCCCATGTGCCCGAAGGGGCAGGGGCGAATGCCGGGAACAAGCCGCGCGGCGGCCAGCGATCCCTCCCCGATCAGGCGTGGTACCTGCGCGATCGGCACCGACACGTCGTGCTTGATCGAGGCGCCCTCGCGGCTCTGCACCTCGCTCAAGTTCTCGCGCGCCGCCCACATCAGGGCCCGCTCCCGCAACGACCCGGCCACGGCCGCGTCCGCCACCAGCCCCGCGTCCACCGCCGCCGCGAGCCCGTCCACGAGCGTGCCTTCGGGGGTGCCGCGCATGCGGCTCACCTCGATCAGGCAGTACCACGGCGCGTGGCTGGCGGCCGGGTCGCGCTCGATCATGCCGTGCTGGAGCAGCATCTCGATGCCGAAGCGCGGCAGCAGCTCGAACGCCGTCAACCGCCCGCCCGCCCGCTCGCTCAGCGCATGGAACAGCTGCAGCGCGTCGTCCGGCGTCGCCACGTTGACGAGGGCCGTTTCGTAATCCTCGGGCTTCGGAAACAGCTTGAGCGTCGCCGCCGTGATGATGCCGAGCGTGCCCTCGGCCCCCACCAGCAGGTCCTTGAGGTCGTAGCCGGTATTGTCCTTCCTCAGCGAACTTAGGCCCTGGTACAGCCGGCCATCGGCCAGCACCGCCTCGACCCCGAGGCACAGGGCGCGCGCGTTGCCGTAGGCCAGCACGCCGACGCCGCCGGCATTCGTCGACAGTACCCCGCCGATGCGGGCCGAGCCCTGGCTGGCGATGTGCAGCGGGAACAGCGCCCCCGCCTCGTCGGCCAGCCGCTGTGCCTGCTCGAGGATCACGCCGGCTTCCAGCGTCATGTGCCCGGCCTCGGCATTGACCTCGCGCACCCCCTGGAGCCGCGTGGTGGAGACGATCACCTCGTTGCCCGCCAGCGGCACCTGCCCGCCCACCAGCCCGGTATTGCCGCCTTGCGGGATCAGCGGCACGCGGTTGTCGTTGGCCCAGGCGACCAGCTTCTGCACGTCCGCGACAGTGGTGGGGACGGCCACCGCCAGCGCCGGGACGTGGAAGCGCCGCCGCGGCTCTTCGACGTAGCTTGCCATCCGCGCCGGATCGCTCAGCACGTGCCCGAGCAATCCCTCAATCCCGGCAATGATTTGCTGATTGGTCAGCGGCATGGCGCGACCATAATCCGGCGCGGGCGGCGCGCAAGCTCTAACTTGCCCGCCCGCGGCCCCTGTGCGACAAGCTGCCCAAGTCCTCCAAAACGACGGGAGCAGGGAATGGCGGAAGGGTTGATGGCCGGCAAGCGCGGGCTGATCATGGGCGTGGCGAACAACCGTTCCATCGCCTGGGGCATCGCCAGGGCGCTGGCCGCGCAGGGCGCCGAAATCGCCTTCTCGTACCAGGGCGAAGCGCTCAAGAAGCGCGTCGAGCCGCTGGCGGCCGAGATCGGTGTCGACACCCTGGTCGAGTGCGACGTCACCAGCGATCCGGCCATGGACGAGACCTTCCGCGTTCTCAAGGAGAAGTGGGGCAAGCTCGATTTCCTCGTGCACGCCATCGGCTTTTCCAACAAGGACGAGCTCGAGGGGCGCTACATCGACACCACGGCCGAGAACTTCGCCCTCACCATGAACATCTCGGTCTATTCCTTCACCGCCGTGGCCAGGCGCGCCGAGAAGCTGATGGCGCCGGGCGCCGCGCTGCTGACGCTGACCTATTACGGCTCCGAGAAATACGTGCCCAACTACAACGTCATGGGCGTGGCCAAGGCGGCGCTGGAGGCCTCCGTCCGCTACCTGGCGGTGGACATGGGCAAGAACGGCATCCGGGTCAACGCCATTTCCGCCGGGGCCATCAAGACGCTCGCCGCCTCGGGCATTTCCGGGCTGCGTGACATGCTGCACTGGCAGGAGGCCAATTCCGCTCTGCGCCGCAATGTCAGCATCGACGACGTCGGCAATTCGGCGCTCTATCTGCTGTCCGGCCTCGCCAGCGGCGTCACCGGCCAGGTCCACTATGTCGATGGCGGCTACAGCATCGTCGGCATGAAGCTGCTCGACGACGAAACGGACGTGGCGGCCGGCCAGTAGGCGCCTGGCAGACGGGAGCACTTCGGCCGATGCGCGAGCGCACCGCCCTTGTCTGGCCGGAGCTCTATTTCGTCCGCCACGGCCAGACCGACTGGAACGCCGAGGGCCGCTACCAGGGCTCGCGCGACATCCCGCTCAACGCCGTCGGCCGCGGCCAGGCCGACAATAACGGGGCTCTCCTGCGCGACCTGTTCGCCCGCGGCGGCCGCCGCCCCGACGAGTTCGACTGGTACGTCTCCCCGCTTGGGCGGACGCGCGAGACCATGGAGCGGATCCGGGCCTGCTTTGCCGGGCCGCTGCCGGAAGTCACCATCGATGCGCGACTGATCGAACTCTCCTTCGGCATCTACGAGGGGCGCCTGCACAAGGAGCTGGCGGAAGGCGCCATGGCCATCGCCGGCGAGCGCGACGCCAGCTTCTGGTTCTTCCGGCCGCCCGCCGGCGAGAGCTACGACGACCTCGCGCAGCGCCTCGTCGACTTCGGCAGCGGCTTGCAGCGCCGGGCCGTCGTCGTCTCGCATGGCGGCGTGCTGCGCGTGCTGCGCCGGCTGATCGAGGATTTCCCCGCCGAGGAGGCGGTCAACTGGTTTCCGCCGCAGGATTCGGTTGTCCACTTCGCCGAGGGGCGGGCGACCGTGTACCCCGCCGGCGCCAGCTGGGACGACTGAGGGTCGGCGCCAAACGCCATGTTGACGGCCGCGTTTGCCACGTTCATGCACGAACGGAGGCGGCGCATGCATTGCAGAGCCCCATTGACTGGACCGCTATTCGGCACCATATTTCGGTACCAGATACGGAGCCGTTCATGAACAAGATGTTCCAGCGTGTCGAGGCTGACCTGGCGGTCAGCGTCACCGATCTCAAGAGAAATCCCGCCGCTGTCATGAAAGCAGCGGAATCGCAGGCGGTGGCTATCCTCAACCACAATCGGGTCGTCGCCTATGTGGTGTCGCCAGCGGTTTGGGAATACGCGCAGGAATTGCACGACGATGCCGGGATTGCCGAAGACCTCGAAGCGATGGAGCATGAGGAGCCGGTTCGCGTGAGCATCGATGACGTATGAGCTCGCTTTCGAGCCAAAGGCGCTGAGGGCCTGGAAGAAGCTGGATTCCGAAACGCGTGAGATGTTCCGCAGCAAGCTGCGGGAGCGACTGGTCAATCCGCGGGTTTCCAAAGACGCACTGCATTTCAAGCCGCACCACTACAAGATCAAGCTGCGGGACAAGGGCTACCGGCTTATCTACTCGGTCGACGACAGGAGAGTGCTGGTGCTGGTCGTCGCTTTGGGACGACGCGACGACATCTACGACGCAATCTAGCGCCCGCCACGATTGACCGGGGCATACAGAAGCCAATAGAACCCCTTCGATCTAGGGGCATTGAATGTCATTCAACACCTTCGGCCACATGTTCCGCTTCACCACCTGGGGTGAGAGCCACGGGCCGGCGCTCGGCGTCGTCGTCGACGGCTGCCCGCCGGGCATTCCGATCGGCGAGGACGTGATCCAGCGCGATCTCGACCGGCGCCGGCCGGGCCAGTCGCGCTTCACCACGCAGCGGCGCGAGGACGACCAGGTCCGCATCCTGTCCGGCACCTTCGAGGACGGCCGCGACGGCGTGCTCAAGACCACCGGCACGCCCATCTCCATGCTGATCGAAAACACCGACCAGCGCTCCAAGGACTATACGGAGATCAGGGACAAGTACCGGCCCGGCCATGCCGATTTCACCTACCAGCAGAAATACGGCATCCGCGACTACAAGGGCTCCGGGCGCGCCTCGGCGCGCGAGACCGCGGCCCGTGTCGCCGCTGGAGCCGTGGCCCGGCTGGTCATCCCGGAGGTCACCATCCGTGCCTCGCTGGTGCAGATGGGCCCGCACAAGATCGACTATGCCAATTTCGACTGGGCGGAAGTGGATCGCAACCCGTTCTTCTGCGCCGACGCCAGCGCCGCGGCAGCCTGGGAACCCTATCTCGACTCCATCCGCAAGTCCGGCAATTCCGTGGGCGCGGTGATCGAAGTCGTCGCCGAGGGCGTGCCCCCCGGCTGGGGCGCGCCGATCTACGGCAAGCTCTCGGCGGATCTCGCCGCGGCGATGATGTCGATCAACGCCGTCAAGGGCGTCGAGATCGGCGCCGGCTTCGCCGCAGCGGCGCTGACGGGGACCGAGAATGCCGACGAGATGCGGGCCGGCAATGCCGGGCCTTACTTCACCTCCAACAAGGCCGGCGGCATCCTCGGCGGCATCTCCAGCGGCGATCCGGTCGTCGTGCGCTTCGCCGTCAAGCCGACCTCCTCCATCATCACCCCGCGCCGGACGGTGACGACCGCCAACGAGGATGCAGAAATCGTCACCAAGGGGCGGCACGACCCGTGCGTCGGCATCCGCGCGGTGCCGATCGGCGAAGCCATGATGGCGGTGGTGCTGGCCGACCATTTCCTGCGCCATCGCGGCCAGACCGGCCGCGACGGCGGGGTGGGGTTTCCGGCTAGCGGCGGCTGAACACCGCCACCGTTTCCCGATTGCCGTCCCCGCCGGCGATGGGCGAGGGCAGGGCGACGGTCAGGGTCCAGCCGCGCCCGGCCATGAAGGCGATCACGGCCTCGGTCGCCGTCGCGATCGCCGCCGCGTCGCCGACGATGCCGCCTCTGCCGACATGCTCGCGCCCCACCTCGAACTGCGGCTTGATCAGGATGACCGCGTCGGCCTGCGGCGCGCACAGCGCCAGCGGCGCCGCCAGCACCTTGGTCACCGACACGAAGCTCACGTCGCACGCCAGCAGCCCGATCGGCTCGGGTACCTCGGCGCGGCCCAGGTCGCGGGCATTGGCGCCTTCCATGGCGACCACCGCCGGATCGGCGGCGACGCTCGGGTGCAGTTGCCCATGCCCGACGTCGACGGCATAGACCCGCGCCGCCCCGCGCTCGAGCAGCACCTGGGTGAAGCCCCCCGTGGACGCCCCGAGGTCGAGGCAGGTCTTTCCGGCCACCGCGATGCCGCCGGCGTCGAGCCCGGCGATCAGCTTCAGCGCCGCCCGCGACACGTAGCCTGCAGCGGGATCGGCGAGCACGATGGCGTCGCTGTCGGACACCTGCTGGTTCGGCTTGCTGGCCACGACGCCGTTGACGGCAACGGTGCCGCGCAGGATGGCGTCGCGGGCCCGCGCCCGGCTCGGCAGCAGCCCGCGCGCCTCGAGCGCCTGGTCGAGGCGGCGCCGGCCGCTCATCCCCCGATCAGGCGCTTGATCTTGGCCACCGCCGTGTCCTTGGCCTCGCCATAGGCGATGGTCCCCTGGAACGTCCCGTCCCGGTTCATCAGGAAGACGCTCGCGGTGTGGTTGACGAGGTAGTACTCATCGCCGCTCTCGACCTTCTCCGACATGGCGCCGAACGCCGCCTTGGCCGCCTCCGTCTGCTCGGGCGTGCCCACCAGACCGATGACCTGCGGGTCGAACCCGCCCAGGTAGTCGGCCAGCACTTCGCGCGTGTCGCGCTCGGGATCGACGGTGATGAAGATGGTGCGCAGGTCGCCGGCGTCGATCCCCAGCGCTTCTTTCCACACCACCGTCTCGGCCAGCGTCGTCGGGCACACGTCGGGGCAGAACGTGTAGCCGAAGAACACGAGGCTCGGGGTGCCCTTGAGATCCTGCTCGGTGAACGTCCCCCCGGTGGTCGTCGTCAGCGTGAACGGCTTGCCCGTCACCCCGAGCGGGCTGGCCGGCGGCCTGAGCAGGAACAGCGCCGTCGCCGCCACCGCGGCAACGAGGACGAGGCCCCACAGGATCAGGCGGAAGCGGGCGAGGGCCGGGGAGGAATCTGCGGTCATGTCTGGCTCGTGTTGCTGCGCGCTGCCTTATAGCGCTGGCGCGTCTGAAGGAACCGCGTCATCGCCGCGCGCTCACGGCATGTTGATGGGGCGGGGCGGCGGCTACTGGCCGTCGAGTGGCTCGGTGCCCACGGCCCGCCCGTCGCGGGACAGCGTGATCTTCTCGATGCGCGCCTCGGCGGCCTTGAGCAGCGTCTCGCACTGGCGCTTCAGCGCCTCGCCGCGCTCGTAGATGGCGATGGATTCGGCGAGGGGTGCCTTGCCCCCCTCGAGCGCGGCGACGATGCGCTCCAGTTCGGCCAGCGCCGTCTCGAAGCTCATCGCCTTGACGTCGTCATTGTCGGTCTCGGGCAAGTCGGGTCCTCGCTGCGGATTCGCTCGTGTACAGGTTTGTCCTATCCCTTCGCCGTCGCCTCCCACAAGAGGAAGGTGCCGGCTCCGCCTCAAGCGGCGCCCATCAGGGCAGCAACGTGCGCCGCCGCCCCCTCGGCGAGACCGTTGCGGTCGTAGCCGCCTTCGAGCAGCGACACGATCCGCCCGTCGCAATATCGCTCCGCGATCTCGACCAGCCGAAGGGTGAGCCAGGCGAAGTCCTCGGGCACCCAGTTGAGCCCCGCCAGCGGATCGCGGTAGTCGGCGTCGAACCCCGCCGACACCAGGATGAAGTCCGGCCGGAAGGCTTCGAGCGCCGGGAAGATGCGCGCGTCATAGGCCGCGCGCATGACGGCGCCGTTGCTGCCGGCGGTGAGCGGCAGATTGTGGATGTTGCCCACCCCCTGGTCCAGCGGCGAGCCGGTGCCGGGGAACAGCGGCATCTGGTGGCTGGAGGCGTAGAACACGGAGGCGTCGGCCTTGAAGATGTCCTGCGTGCCGTTGCCGTGGTGTACGTCGAAATCGACGATCGCCACGCGCTCGGCGCCGTGCATGCGCTGCGCCTGCCGCGCCGCGATGGCAATGGTATTGACGAGGCAGAAGCCCATCGGCTGCTCGAACTCGGCATGGTGCCCGGGCGGGCGCACGGCGCAGAAGGCGTTGGCCGCCTCGCCCAGCGCCACCGCCTCCAGCGCCAGCAGGGCCCCGCCCAAGGCCGTGGCGCAGGCGTCGAGCGAGCCCGACGAAATGAACGTATCCTCGTCGATGCGCCCGATCCCTTCCGCCGGCCGGGCCCGCCTCAGCGCCTCGAGGTAGCCGGGGGCGTGGACCAGTTCGGCGAGGTTGAGATCGGCGGACGGCGCGTCCCGGCGCAGCAGCGGCGCAAAACGCTCGGCGCTCAGCGCCGCTTCGACGGCCCGCAGCCGGTCCGGCCGCTCGGGGTGCCCGTCGGGCGTCACGTGGCTCTCGAAATTGCGCTGGCTGACGAGCAGGGTGGTCACTGCCGCTCCGGACGGGCACGAAATCCTTCGTTCGATTCCTTGACGCGGCCCGCGGGGCTTGTCAAACACAGGCCATGCCCGCCGCCGTTCAGGATCCGTTGGAAATCGTTCGTCTGGCCGGCATTCTGAAGGCGGGCGGCCTCGTCGCCTTTCCCACCGAGACGGTCTACGGCCTCGGGGCCGACGCCACCAATTCGGCGGCGGTGCTGTCGATCTACGAGACCAAGGGCAGGCCGCGCTTCAACCCGCTGATCGTGCATTGCGCCGATCTGGCCATGGCGGAGACGCTGGTCGCCTTCACGCCGCTGGCGCGCCGGCTGGCCGCCCGCTTCTGGCCGGGGCCATTGACGCTTGTCCTGCCCAGGAAACCCGGCTCGCCGCTGTCCGATCTGGTGACGGCCGGGCTCGACACCGTGGGCGTGCGCGTTCCGGCCCATCCCCTGACGCAGGCCCTGATCCGTGCCGCCGGCATGCCGCTGGCCGGCCCGTCGGCCAACCCCTCGGGCCGGTTGTCGCCGACCGCCGCCGCCCAGGTGCGCTCCTATTTCGGCGGCCGCGTGCCGGTCCTCGATGGTGGCCCCTGCACCGCCGGGGTGGAATCGACCATCCTCGCCATCCGGGACGACGCGGCGATCCAGCTCAGGGCAGGGGCGCTGCCGCGCGACGAGATCGAAGCCGAGATCGGCCGGCCGGTGGCCGTTGCCGCCGCCGGCGCGGCCGTCGCCGCCCCCGGCATGCTGGCCAGCCACTACGCACCTGCCGCCGCCCTCCGCCTCGACGCGGCGGCGCCACGCCCGGGCGAAGCCTTCCTCGGCTTCGGCCCGATGCCGGCCGCCATCGCCGGGGTGTCCCGCAACCTGTCGCCGTCGGGCGACCTGCGCGAGGCCGCGCGCAACCTCTTTTCCATGTTGCATGAACTCGATGGCGAGGCCGCCGCCATTGCGGTGGCGCCGATTCCGCAGACGGGGCTGGGCGAGGCCATCAACGACCGGCTGCGCCGCGCCGCCGCCCCGCGGGATCAGCTGTCGCGCACCTTGTAGGGCTTCTGGTCGCGCCAGAACCGCATCAGGCTTTCGAGGTCGGGGTCGCCCCCCTGCGGCAGCACCACCCTGGGCTGGACGTAGAGGTCGCCCTCGCCGTGCAGGCCCTTGCCCTTGAGCCGCAGCGCCTTGGTGGTGTTCACCCCCGGCGGCAGGGTGAGTTCCACCGGCCCGTCCAGCGTCGGCACCCGCACCTTGGCCCCCAGCACCGCTTCGTACAGCGTGACCGGCAGGTCGGCGCGCAAATCCTTGCCGTCGCGCCGCAGGTGCCGGTGCCGCTCGAACTTGACGGTGACGATGGCGTCGCCGGGCTCGCCGCCCACCGGGGACGCCAGGCCCTGGCCCTTGAGCCGGATCTGCTGGCCTTCCTCGACCTTGTCGGGCAGCTTGACGTTCAGCACCTTGCCGTTCGGCATTCTGAGCGGCACGCTCGCCGCCTTGTGGGCGTCCTCGAGCGAGACCGCGGCGGTGAGGTTGACGTCCTCGCCGCGCAGGCCCGCCGTGCGGAAGCCG
>NZ_DASWVV010000181.1:0-17978 GCF_036406155.1 Devosia sp.
TCCGCCGCGGCTCTTCCTCTCCCACCGCGGCCGGCAGCCGCGCGGCCGGGCTGGGCGTGGTGCTGAAGCAGCGCGCCATGCACAGCGCGCCCGTGCACGGGGCCACGGCGCTCAAGCTTGCCGAGGAATTCGTGACGGAGGCCTATGTTGCGCCGCAGGTGGCCGAACTGTTCATCCCGGTGGAGCAGCGGCTCAACCTGCTGCAGCTCAACGAGAACACCTGCAAGTGGCCGATCGGGGACCCGCTGACCACGGATTTCTACTTCTGCGGGCAGCATTCCGGCGAGGGCAAGCCGTATTGCGAGTTTCACTCCCGCCGGGCGTACCACCAGCTTGAAAGGAAGAAGCGCTAGGCGGCCGGGCTCAGCTCACCACCGTGATCTTCTCGGACGCGCGGGTGACGCCGGTATAGAGCCAGCGCTGGCGGTCCTCGCGAAAGACATAGCTTTCGTCGAACAGATAGACGTTGTCCCACTGCGACCCCTGCGCCTTGTGCACGGTCAGGCAGTAGCCGAAGGTGAACTCGTCGTAGCGGCGCCGCTCGGGCCAGCCCAGCGCATCCTCCTCGCCTGAAAAGAACGCGGCGTGCGTCACCACCTTGGCCTGCGACCGGCTCTTGCCGGTGGGGTCGTCCGGGTCGAGCACCATTGCATAGCGCGCCCCCGACCGCTTCTTGACCTCCGCGGCGATCCAGATCTGGCCGTTGAGCAGCTTCTTCTGCGGGTTGTTCCTGAGGCACACCAGGCGGTCGCCGGCGACCGGCTCGTGGTGCGGCATGCCCTTGAGCTCGCGCAGCCGGTCGTTGTAGGCGACGCGGGTCTTGTTACGTCCGGCCAGCACCTGGTCGGCCCCGAGCACTGCGTCGCGGTCGACCGCGTCCTTGGCGATGACCTCGCTGTCGCCGTAGCGGCCACGCTCGAGGTAGCCACCTTCGCGGATGTCCATGGACATGCGGATGATGGGGTTGTCGGCGGCCTGGCGGTGGATCTCGGTCAGCATCATGTCGGGTTCGGCGGCAGTGAAGAACCCGGCCCCCTGCACCGGCGGCAGCTGGAACGGATCACCCAGCACCAGCACCTTGGTGCCGAAGCTCAACAGGTCGCGGCCGAGCGCCTCGTCGACCATCGAGACCTCGTCGACGACGATGAGATCGGCTGTCGCCGCCTCGCTCTCGGGGTCGAGCGCGAAGCGCGGCTCACCTTCCTTTTCCGACACCAGCGTGTAGATGAGCGAGTGGATGGTGGACGCGCCCCGGCAACCATGCTTGCGCATCACCAGCGCCGCCTTGCCGGTGAAGGCGGCGTACTTGACCGACTTCACCCCCTGCGCCAGGTGCTGGGCGAGCGTGGACTTGCCGGTGCCGGCCCAGCCGAACAGGCGGAACACCTGCGGCCCGTTCCTGTCCTTGAGCCAGGCGGAGACCTTCCTGAGGGCCTCGTCCTGCTGCGGCGACCACTCGACCATTCAGGCGATCCCGCGGGCGCCCCGCGGCACGGCGAAACCGGCGGAGAGGCAAGCGAGGTGTGGCGGCATTGAGCACTCCGCGGGAAAAGGCCGGCCGACCATAGACGATCCTGGCGCGGGACAAAATGAGAACTTCTACGGATGGGCGTCCCTGGGCGGGCGCTCAGGCTCGCTCGCCCGCCAGCGCCTCGAGCGTGCGGATCAGCCCGGAATGGTCGCAGTCGCCGTCGCCCAGGGCGATCGCGGCATTCATCAACTGCTGGGTGGCGGCGGTGTTGGGCAAGGCCAGATCGAGCGCCTTGGCAGCATCGACGGCCAGCGCCAGGTCCTTGCGGTGCAGCCGGATGCGGAAGCCGGGATCGAATGTGCGCCGGATCATGCGCTCGCCATGCACCTCGAGGATGCGCGAGGCGGCGAAGCCACCAAGCAGCGCCTCGCGCACCTTCGCCGGGTCGGCGCCAGCCTTCCTGGCGAACAGCAGCGCCTCGGACACCGCCTCTATGGTCAAGCCGACGATGATCTGGTTGGCGACCTTGGCGGTCTGGCCGTCGCCGGCGCCGCCCACCAGCGTGATGGTCTTGCCCAGTTTCTCGAACAGCGGCCGCGCCCGCGCGAAGGCTGCCGGCTCGCCGCCCACCATGATGGTGAGCGCGGCATTCTTTGCCCCCACTTCGCCGCCCGACACCGGCGCATCCAGCCAGTCGCAGCCCAGCGCCACGATGCGGGCGGCGAAGTCCTTGGTGGCGACGGGGGAGATCGAGCTCATGTCGATGACCAGCTTGCCGGGCGCGAGGCCCGCGGCGACGCCGTCCGCGCCGAACAGCACGGCCTCCACGTCGGGCGTGTCGGGGAGCATGAGGATGACCGCGTCGGCGGCCCGGGCCACCGCGGCGGGGCTGGTCTCGGCTATCCCGCCCTGCTCGACCAGCGGCCGCGAGACGTCCTTGACCCGGTGCAGGTGCAGCTGGTGGCCGGCGGCCATCAGGTGGGCGGCCATCGGGCGCCCCATGACGCCCAGTCCGATGAAACCGATGTGCATGGCAGTATCCCTCAGCGATATGGCGCCAGCCAGCCGAGCCCGGCGGTGGTGGTGGTCACGGGCTTGTACTCGCAGCCGACCCAGCCGGCATAGCCCAGCCGGTCGAGTTCGGCGAGAACGTAGCCGTAGTTGATTTCGCCGGTGCCCGGCTCGTGGCGACCCGGAGTATCGGCGACCTGGACATGCGCGATGCGGTCGCGGAGCCGGGCGAAGGTAGGCACCAAATCGCCCTGCATCACCTGCATGTGGTAGAAATCGTACTGCAGATAAAGGTTGTCGTGCCCAACCCTGTCGAGAATGCGCTCGGCATGGCGCGTACCGGAGAGGAAGAAGCCCGGGATGTCGCGGGTGTTGATCGGCTCGATGAGCAACCTGACCCCGGCATCGGCGCAACGCGGCGCCGCCCATGTGAGGTTGTCGACCAGCGTCGATTCGAGCATGGCGGGGTCGGTGTCGGCAGGCACAACCCCGGCAATGACATTGAGTCGCTCGCACCGCAGCGCCGCCGCGTAGTCGAGGGCTGCGAGCACGCCGGCGCGGAACTCCTCCACGCGGCCGGGCAGGCAGGCGATGCCGCGTTCGCCCCCGGCCCAGTCGCCCGACGGCACGTTGAACAGGACCTGGGTGAGGCCGCTGGCGGCCAGGGTTTCGGCAAGCTTGTGCTTGGGCTCGTCATAGGGTGCCAGGTATTCGACGCCCCCGAAACCGTCGCGGGCCGCAGCGGCGAAGCGATCGAGGAAGGCCAGGTCCTGATAGAGAAAGGAGAGGTTGGCGGCGAAGCGGGGCACGGCGCGGTCCTGTCGTTGCTTGGGCGACGGGCAGGTATAGGCGGGATAGCATGCGGTTGGAACCACCCCGCCCCCGTATCACCGCGCGTCGGCGGTTGACCGCGAACGCTGCGCCACAGAAGAATGCGCCATGGTATCAGTCGCCTCCTACAACATCCGCAAGAGCCTCGGCACCGACCGCAAGCGCCAGCCCGGCCGCATCCTCGAGGTCATCTCGGAGATCGACGCCGACATCGTCGCCCTGCAGGAAGTCGACCGCCGCTTCGGGGCCCGCAACTCCTCCCTCGCGGTCGAGAACATCCTCAAGGACACGGCCTACGAAGTGGTACGCTTCGGCGTCAGGCCGACCAGCCTCGGCTGGCACGGCAACACCATCCTCATCCGCAAGGGCATCGAGGTCCTCGCCCACAAGCGGCTGACGCTGCCGGCGCTGGAGCCGCGCGGCGCGGTCATGGCCGATCTGCGCGTCAACGGTCGCACGCTGAGGGTGATCGGCATGCATCTGGGTCTGGTCGGACTGTGGCGGGTGCGCCAGGCCCGGGCGGTGCTGCAGCATCTCGAAGCACTGGAGGAGAAGCTGCCGACCGTGTTCATGGGCGATCTCAACCAGTGGACCACCGAGGGCGGGTGCCTTGCCCAGTTCGCACAGACCCACAACATCATCGCCCCCGGCCCGAGCTTCCATTCGAGCCGTCCCGTCCTGCCGCTCGACCGCATCATCACCGACCTCGACCTCGACGTGATCGAGGCCGGCGTGCACATGTCGGAGAAAGCCCGGCGTGCCTCCGACCACCTGCCGGTCTGGGCTCGGCTCCGCATCCGGGATGCGCCGACGGCGGCCCCGAGCTTTCCGCCGCAGGCCGCGCCTTAAGGTACGAGCACGGCGGCTCCCGTGACCCGGCCGGCCCTGAGGTCGGCGAGCGCGGCGTTGGCCTCTTCCAGCGGGTAAGGCGTTGCCGCCACCCGAATCGGGGTGCTGGCCGCGCGCGCGAAGAATGCATGGCCGTCCTCGCGCGTGAGGTTGGCAACCGACACGATCTCCCGTTCTTCCCACAAGAGCCGGTAGGGGAAGGAGGGGATGTCGCTCATGTGGATGCCGCCGCAGATGACCCGCCCACCCTTGCGGAGGGCGGCGAGCGCCGTCGGCACCAGGGCGCCGACGGGCGCGAACAGGATGGCAGCGTCGAGCTTTTCGGGCGGTTCCTCGTCGGAGCCTCCGGCCCATGCCGCCCCGAGCCCGCGGGCAAGACGCTGGGCGGCCGTGTCCCCCGGCCGGGTGAAGGCAAACACGGAGGCGCCGTCGGCGACCGCGAGTTGGGCAAGGATGTGCGCCGCCGCGCCGAAGCCGTAGAGGCCTAGCGTCCGGGCCCCCGCCGCCTTGGTGTAGGCGCGATAGCCGACCATGCCTGCACAGAGCAGCGGCGCCGCCTCGACATCGCCGCAGCCCGTGGGAAGCGCGAAGCAGAAGGCGGCCGCCGCCCTGGCGTATTCGGCGTAGCCGCCATCGGCCTGGTAGCCGGTGAGGACCGGCTCGTCGCACAGATTCTCCCGGCCGGCGCGGCAATGGGCACAGTGCCCGCAGGTGCCGCCGAGCCAGGGGATGCCGACGCGCTGGCCCAGGCGGAAGTCCGCGACCCCTTCGCCCAGTTCCACGACCGTCCCGACAATCTCGTGCCCCGGCACGAGCGGCAGCGCCGGCTCGGGCAGTTCGCCGTCGACGACGTGCAGGTCGGTGCGGCAGACGCCGCAGGCCAGGACCCTGACCACGATCTCCCCTGCCCGCGCTCGGGGCCGGGGCAAGTCCACCAGCCGCAACGGCCGGCCGGGCGCGGTGAGTTGCATGGCGCGCATCGCTACGTGCTCCGCCGCGACGGGGAACTGTGCCTTGCCCCGCCGAGTTTCCCCCACACTGCGTCGATCCGCGGTTTGCGGCAAGCGGGAGGCGGGAGTGAACGACAAACGGTCCGACGAATGGAACGAGGCCATCCGCCGGACGGCGTATTTTCTCTGGGAGCAGGACGGCCGTCCAGCGGGAAAGGAAGCCCATTACTGGCAACTCGCCAGGGAGAAGCACCTGCGCCAGCGGGCCTACGATCTGTGGCTCGCCGAAGGCGCCCCCGAGGGCAAGGCCGAGACGTACTGGGACCGGGCCAGGAACGATTTGCCGTGAGGCTCTAGACGCCCCAGCGCTGCTCCCATGTCGGCAGGCGGTCCCCCGGCGCGGGCGTGGCATGATAGATGGCGCGGGCCATGGCCCGGGCAAGGCAGACCGCGGCGGCGTGACCGAGCAGCATGATGTCGCCGATCTCGGGCCCGATGGGCCGCGCCCCGGTGGCGACCGAAAAGACGAGGTCGCCGTCGACCGGGGTATGCGCGGGGCTGGCGCCGCGCGCGATGCCGTCCTGGGCCGCGACGGCGAGGCGCTTGGCCTGCGCCTTGGTCAGCACGGCATCGGTGGCGACGATGGCGATGGTGGTGGAGGCGACCGGGTTCACCGCGTCGCGCTTGCTGCGCGCCGACTGTGCGAACGGCACGCTGCCCCCGAACGGTCCGCGGGCGCCGAACTCGCCGTCGATTTCGAACGGCGCCGCCCAGAAATGCGGGCTATCGCCCACGGTCACGCTGCCCGTGGGGTTGGCGGCCACCAATGCCCCGACAGTATGGCCGCTGGGCAGGACCAGCGAGGCCGAGCCGAGCCCGCCCTTGAGGGTGGCGGTGAGGGCTCCCGTACCGGCCCCGGCCGTACCGAGTGCGAAATCTTCCGAGGCGGCGGTAAAGGCCTGCGCTCCCAGCCGGCGATAGGGGTTGCTCTCCCAGTCCTTGTCGCCACCGTTGAGCAGGTCGAAAATGATGGCGGCGGGCACGATCGGAACGATCGCCGTTTCCACGCGAAAGCCGCGGCCCTGCCGGCGCAGGGCATCCGATACACCCGAAGCGGCATCCAATCCGAAGGCCGAGCCGCCCGAGAGGACCAGCGCATCGACGCCTTCCACCAGCTTGTCGGGTGCCAGCAACTCGGTCTCGCGCGCCCCGGGGGCGCCGCCCATGACGTCAACCGAGGCGATGAACGGCCGATCCGCGACGAGCACCGTGGTGCCGGTCTTGATGGCGTGGTCTTCGGCATTGCCGACCCGGAGACCGGCGACGTCGGTGATGAGGTTGCGCGGCCCGGGCATCGCCTCGAGCGGACCGGTAGCGGCATGCGGCATCTAGATCACCCGCCCGCCATCGACCTCGAGCGCCACGCCGGTGATCATCGCCGCCTCGTCGGAACACAGGAAACAGGCGGCGTTGCCGATGTCCTCGGGCGTCGAGAAGCGTCCGAGCGGGATGGTGGCGAGGAATTTTGCCCGCATCTCGGGCGTGTCCTCGCCCATGAAGGACTTCAGCAGCGGCGTCTCGCCGGCCACCGGGTTGATGGCATTGACGCGGATGCCGACCGGCGCCAGTTCCACCGCCATGCCCCTGGTGGCAGTGATCATCCAGCCCTTGCTGGCATTGTACCAGGTGAGGCGCGGGCGCTGGCTGACGCCGCCGGTCGAGGCGATGTTGAGGATGGCGCCGCCGCGGTTGGCCTTCATGTGCGGTACCAGCGCCCGGGCCGTGAGGTAGACCGACTTCATGTTGACCGCCGCAACGCGGTCGAAATCGGCTTCGGAGATTTCGTCGAGCGCCGCCGGCATGTGGGTGACGCCGGCGTTGTTGACGAGGATGTCGACACGGCCGAAGGCCATCAGCGCCGCCGCCGCCATGGCATTGACGCTCTCGTCCCGGGAGACGTCGACCTGCTGGGCGAGGACGCCGAGTTCGTCGGCCAGCGCCCTGGCCGCCGCGCCGTTGATATCGGCGATCATCACCGACGCGCCCTCGGCCACGAACTTGCGCACGATACCGGCCCCGAATCCGGAGGCTCCGCCGGTGATGATGGCGGTCTTTCCTGAAAGTCTCATGCGCTATCCCTCACAGAATCCCCCTCATCCGCCTTGCCTTCACCTTCTCCGAGGAGAAGGTGAAGGAAACGCGAGCTCCCAGTCGGCGCCTTCTCCCTTGATGGGAGAGGGTGGGCGAAGCCTGGACGAGGGCGGACAAGTCATCCGTGCCACGCGGCCACCGTCTTCAGCACCGAAAAGCCGTAGAGGGCCTCGAGCCCCTTCTCGCGGCCGTGGCCCGAGCGACCCGTGCCACCGAACGGCAGTTCAACCCCGCCGCCGGCGCCGTAGTTGTTGATGAACACCTGCCCGGAGCGGATGGCGCGGGCGAGCCGCATCTGCCGTGCCCCGTCGGCGGTCCAGATGCCGGCGACCAGCCCGTAATCCGTCCCGTTGGCGATGCGCACCGCGTCGGCCTCGTCGTCGAACGGAATGACCACCTGCACCGGGCCGAAAATCTCGTCCTGCGCCAGCCGGTTGCCGGGATCGGCGCCGGCAACCAGCGCCGGAGCGAAATAGTGGCCGCCGGCCGGAACGCTGTCGGCGACGTGGCCGCGCGCCACGATGCGGGCGCCGCCCAGATCGGCGAGGAACCCCGAGACGATCTCGTGCTGCCGTGCCGAAACGAGGGGGCCGACATCGAGATCGGCCATCGCCGGCCCGACCTCGAGCGCCCGGTAACGCTCGGCCAGGCGCTCCAGTACCGCCTCGTAGACGGGGCGTTGCACGAGGATGCGCGAGGCGGCCGAGCAGGTCTGGCCGGCGTTCTGGATGCCGGCGTTGACGAGGAAAGGCAGCGCCCGCTGGAGATCGGCGTCCGCGAACACGAGTTGCGGCGACTTGCCGCCCAGTTCCAGCGTGACCGGCACGACGTTGCGCGCTGCCGCCTGCTGCACCAGCATGCCGACCCCGACCGAGCCGGTGAACGACAAATGGTTGACGCCGGGATGGACGCTGAGCGCCGCGCCCGCCTCTTCGCCGAGGCCGGGCACGACGTTGAGCGCGCCCCTGGGCAGTCCGGCCTCCTCCGCGATCGCGGCGAAGGCGATGGCGGTGAGGCACGCCTCCTCGGCCGGCTTCAGCACGGCGGCATTGCCCATGCACAGCGCCCCTCCGACCGACCGGCCGATGACCTGCATGGGATAGTTCCACGGGATGATGTGGCCGGTAACCCCATGCGGCTCGCGTAGCGTGTAGACGGTGTAGCCGGCCTGATAAGGGATCGTCTCGCCCATCAGCTTGTCGGCCGCGCCACCATAGAACTCCATGTAGCGAGCGAGGGCGAGCGCATCGGCGCGCGCCTGCCTCAGCGGCTTGCCGACGTCGAGCGCCTCGAGCCGGGCGAGATCGTCGACGCGTTCCAGCACCTTGTGCCCGATGCGGGCGAGGATGCGGCCGCGTTCGGCGGCGGGCATCCTGCCCCACTCGCCATGGTGGGCGGCCGGGGCCGCCACGACGGCGGCGTCGATGTCGGCCGCCCGGCCGCGCGGGATGTGTGCAAGAATTTCACCGGTCGAGGGATTCTCGAGCGGCAGCGTTTCCTGGCCGTTGGCGAGCACCCATTCGCCACCGATGAAGCAGCGGGAGGGATCGAAGAACAGGTCGAGGTCGGACGTGGTCATTCCCGATGCGTACCCCCTCCCCAACCCTCCCCACAAGGGGGAGGGTGCTGCTTCGTGGTCGCGGCGCCGGCTTGCCCCTCCGCCGGACACACCCTCCACCGCTTGCGTGGGGAGGGTTGGGGAAGGGGTGGTTGGGGCTATGCCCCTGCCCTCTGCCGCGCGGCGAGCGCCGCCTCCAGGTCCGGCGTCGCCGCGATCAGTTCCTGCGTATAGGGGTGCTGGGGATTGCGGAACACTGCCTCGGTCTCGCCGGCCTCGACGATCTGGCCGCCGCGCATCACCAGCACGCGGTCGGTGATGGCGCGCACCACCGATAAGTCGTGCGAGATGAACAGATAGGACAGCTGCAGCCGGCCGGAAAGGTCGGCCAGCAGGTCGAGGATCTGGGCGCGGATCGAAACGTCGAGCGCCGAAACCGCCTCGTCGAGGATGATCAGCGCCGGGGAGATGATCAATGCCCGGGCGATCGCGATGCGCTGGCGCTGGCCGCCCGAGAACTCGTGGATGTACTTGTCCGCGTCGGCGGCCTTGAGGCCGACATCTTCCAGCGCCTCGGCGACGCGGCGGGCGCGTTCGGCGCCGGCGGGGGCGGCGTTCCCGAGCAGGTGGAAGGGTTCGGCCACGAGCCTGTCGACGCGGTGGCGCGGGTTGAAGGAGCCATAGGGATCCTGGAACACCACCTGCATCTGGCGGCGGGCCGCGGCCGAGGCGCCCCGCGCGATATCCTCACCGGCCAGCACGATGCTGCCGGCCTGCACTGGCTCCAGTGCCATGATGGCGCGGGCGAGGGTCGACTTGCCCGAGCCGCTTTCCCCCACGAGACCGACATTCTCGCCCCGGTCGATGCGGAAGCTGACGCCATTGACGGCGCGGAATGGTTTGGGCGCCTGGAACAGGCTGCGGCGGGGCAGCCGGTAATCACGCACCACCCCGTCGACGCGCAGCACGGGGGCGTCGCCTGGCGCCACCCGCGGTGGATGGCGCGGCGGCAGATGGCTCGAGGCGGCAAACAGGGCCCTGGAATAGGGGTGCCGCAGGTTGCGGAAGACATCGAGCGTCTCGCCCGCCTCCACCACCTCGCCGCGGCGCATGATGGCGATGCGGTCGGCGTTACCGGCGACCACGGCAAGGTCGTGGGTGATCAGCATCATCGCCATGCGGTCCTCGTCCACCAGCCGCGACAGCAACTTGAGGATCTGCGCCTGGGTGGTGACGTCGAGGGCCGTGGTCGGTTCGTCGGCGATGAGCAGTTGCGGTCGCAGCGCGATCGCCATGGCGATGACGACGCGCTGGCGCTGGCCGCCGCTGAGTTCGTGCGGGTAGCGATCGAGGGGAAAGCGGGACGCCGGCAGCTCGACGCGGTCGAGCGTCTCGCGGGCAATGCGCATGGCCTCGGCGCGCCCGGCCATGCCGTGTACGAGCACCGTCTCCGCCACCTGCTCGCCGATGGTCTTGACCGGATTGAGCGCCGTCATCGGCTCCTGGAAGACCATGCCGACCTGCCGCCCGCGCAGCGCGCACATCTGCGCCTCGGGCCGGTTGAGCAGTTCCTCGCCGGCGAGCCGGATGCTGCCGGTCGCAGCCGCGCCGCGCGGCAACAACTGCATGATGGCGAGCGCCGTCATCGACTTGCCCGAGCCCGATTCGCCGATGACGCCGAGGATCTCGCCGGCGTCGACGGCAAGATCGATATCGTTGAGGATCTGGATCGGCCCGATCGACAGCCTGAGGTTCGAGACTTCCAGCAGGCTCATCCGCGGCTCCGCCTGAGCTGCGGGTCGAAGACGTCGCGCAGGCCATCGCCCATGAGGTTGACCCCGAGCACGGTGAGGACGATGGCCAGGCCCGGGACCAGCGCCACGTGCGGGGCGAGGGTGATCATGGTCTGCGCGTCGGCCAGCATCTTGCCCCAGCTCGGGGTGGGCGGCTGCGTGCCCAGCCCGACATAGGCCAGCGCCGCTTCGGCCAGGATGCCGAGCGAGAACTGGATGGTCGCCTGGACGATCAGCGTATTCATGATGTTGGGCAGGATGTGTTCGAACGAAATGCGCAGGGCGCCCTTGCCGGACACGCGCGCCGCCATGACGAACTCGCGCTGCCACAGGCTCAGCGCGGCGCCGCGGCTCAGCCGCGCGAACACGGGGATATTGAAGATGCCGATGGCGATGATGGCGTTGACGGCACCGGGCCCGAACACGGCGGTGATGAGGATGGCGATGAGCAGCGCCGGGAAGGCGAAGACGAGGTCATTGGAGCGCATGATGAGCTCGTCGAGCAACCCGCCGCGACGCGCGGCGGCGGCCAGCCCGAGCGGAGTACCGACGGCGACGCCGAGCCCGACCGCGATCAGCGCCACGGCGATGGAGGTGCGGGCGCCCACCATCACCATGGAGAAGGTGTCCCGCCCGAAATGGTCGGTGCCCAGCCAGTGCAGCGCCGAAGGCGGCCTGAGCTTGTTGGGGATGTCCTGCACCGAAGCGCCGTAGGGCGTCCATACGAAGGACAGCAGCGCGGCAACGACGAAGACGGCGGTGATCGCCGTGCCGATGACGAAGCTGCGCGAGGTGAACGCGGCCCGCAGCACGTGGTCGCGGCGGGCGAAACCGCTCTCGCTCATCCGCCGTGCCTCCGCAGCCGCGGGTCGACCAGCGCATAGGTCATGTCGACGACGAAAGTGACCACGATGACGGCGAACACCAGGATCATGACCACCGACTTGACGACGATGAGGTCGCGTTGCGTGATCCCCTGGAATACCAGCCGCCCGAGGCCGGGCAGGAAGAACACCTGCTCGATGATGATTGCGCCGGCGAGCAGGAACGAGAACTGCAGCCCGATGATGGTGAGCACCGGGATGAGGGCGTTCCTGAGCGCGTGCCGCCACAGCGTCTGGCGCTGCGTCAGGCCCTTGGCACGGGCCGAGCGGACATAATCCTCGGTCAGGGTGTCGAGCAGGGCCGAGCGCATGACGCGGGCGAGGATCGAGGCCTGCGGCAAAGCCAGTGCGATGGCCGGCAGGGTCAGCGCCTTGAGCGCCAATAGCGGATCGCTCCAGCCCGGAAAGCCGCCGGCCGAGAACCAGCGCAGCGTCACCGAAAACAGCAGCACCAGGAGCATGGCGAACCAGAAGTTCGGAACCGCGACGCCCAGCTGGGTCAGACCCATGATCGACACGTCGGCGGCCGAGCCGCGCCGCGCCGCAGCAATGATGCCGACCGGGAAGGCGATGAGGGTGGATAGCGTCAGCGCATAGATGGCCAACGGCAGCGACAGCCAGATGCGGTCAGCGACCAGATCGGCCACCGGCACCTTGTAGGTGTAGGAAATGCCGAGGTCGCCGCGGAAGAAGCCGAACAGCCAGTTGAGGTAGCGTTGCAGCGGTGGGCCGTCGAGACCGAGCGCGTCGCGCAGCGCCGCTGCCGATTCGGGCGTGGCGTTGAGGCCAAGCATGAAACTGGCCGGGTCACCCGGCACCACTTCGAGCACGAGGAAGATGACGACGCTTGCCACCAGCAGGCTTAGCAGCAGCGCGGCAAGTCGGTTGAGCAGGAAGGGAAGCATTGGCGGCCTGGTACTTTCCCCTCTGGCAGGTGCGAATGCGGTCCGGAACGGCGGACGGGCGGAGCAGGCGCCCCGCCCGTCCGGGCAATCCTACTGCGCCCAGTGCACCGCGGTCAGGTCGGTTGCCTGGGTCGGCGCGTTTTCCCACATGCCCATGAGCTTGGCGTTCTCGACGCCGACCTTGGGCAGCTCGAACAGGAAGCCAGCGACGAAATCGTTGGCGAGTTGCGTCTGCGCCGCCTTGAGCAGCTCGGAGCGCTTGGCCGGGTCGGCAGTCACCGCCAGGTCGGCGATGACCTGCTTGAAGGCGTCCGAGTGGTAGTTGAAGTAGTAGTCGTCGCGCGCGAAGATGCCGATGTCGTTGGGCTCGGTGTGCGAGACGATGGTGAGGTCGTAGCTGAAGCTCGCCGGGCACGAGCCGTCATAGGCCGGCGGCTTGTCGCCCTCGCCCACCGCTCCGGGGCACGGCGCCGGCCGGAACACCTCCGGGCTCAGCCACTGCGCCCACTCGACATTGATCACCTGGACGTCGATGCCGACGGCCCGCAACTGCTCGGCAATGATCTCGCCGCCGCGCCGCGCATAGGGCGCCGGCGGCAGGTGCAGCGTCAGCTTCGGGTTGCTGACGCCCGCTTCGGCAAGCAGCGCCTTCGACCGCTCCGGGTCGTATTTGGACAGCGAGGTGAGGTCGACATAATCGGGATGCGTCGGCGGCCAGAAGGTGCCGATGGGAACGCCGAAGCCGAACATGGCGCCGTCGATCACCGCCTGCCGGTCGATGGCGTGGGCAATGGCCTCGCGCACCTTGATGTTGTCGAGCGGCGGCTTGCCATTGTTCATGGCGAGGATGGTTTCGCCCTGGGTGGTGCCGACCACGACGCGGAAGCGCGGATCGCTCTCGAACACGCCCACCGTTTCGGGCGCCGGGAAATTCGGGAAGGTGTCGACGTCGCCGGCCTGCAGCGCGGCCAGCGCCGCCGTCGGGTCGGCGATGTAGCGGAAGGTCGCCGATTCGAGCGCCGCCGGCGTGCCCCAGTAGTTGGGGTTGCGCGCGAGCTCGATGCTGTCGCCGGGACGGCGCTGCTTGAAGGTGAACGGCCCGGTGCCGATCGGGTTGGTGCCGTTGGCGGCGGCCGATTCCGGCGCGACGATCACCGCGTCGCCCCAGGCGAGATTGTAGACCAGGTTGCCGTCGGGCTTGCTCAGCGTGATCCTGACGGTGAGCGGATCGACCGCTTCGACCGAGGCGATGGCGGCATAGAGCGCCTTTTGCGCGTTGAGCGAGCCCTCGGCGCCGATGCGCTCGAGCGAGAACTTGACGTCCTCGGCGTCCATGGTCGTGCCGTCGTGGAAGGTCACCCCCTCGCGCAGGTGGAAGGTGTAGGTGAGGCCGTCCTCGGAGATCTCCCAGCTATGGGCGAGGCCGGGGACGATGCTGCCGTCCGGGGCGAAGCGGGTCAGCCCTTCGAAGACGTTGGCATAGACCACTTCGTCGACCGCCGCGGCGGCCTCCGCCGTCGGATCGAGGCTGGGCGGCTCAAGCACGAGGCCGACCTTGACGTCGGTCCGTGTCTGGGCCAGGGCGGGCGTCGCGGCGGTCGACAGGGCGAGGGCGCCGGCCAGTGCCAGCACGACCAGTGATGTGCGCATTGATGTTCCTTCCTGTTCTGGGCCGCTATCGCCTGCGACCCTTGCCGTGATCCTAGAGCGGTTGGGGGGAAAACGGAATTGTGACGTAAGCGGCACTCCCCGCTCGCATGCGGCGACGCCCCTGCCCCGCCGGGCTCCCAGCCAAGGCGAGAGGGGTGTCCTCAACTGCCACCCGCCAGCAGCCGGTGCAGCGTCAGGGCCATCACCTTGGCAGAATCGAGCATGTCGTCGACCCCGACATATTCGTCCGGCTGGTGTGCCAGGTCGAGGATGCCCGGGCCGTAGGCGATGCAGTTGTGCATGCGCCCGATCCGGTCGATATGCTTCTGGTCGTAGGTGCCGGGGGAGACCACGTATTCGGGCGCCAGCCCCAGCACTTCGGAAATGGCGGCGGAGACCGCCGTCACCACCGGCGCGTCGCGCTCGGTCATCGTCGGCGGCACCGTCCACAGTTCGCGCAGTTCGTAGGAGAAGCCCGGCCGCGCGGCCTTGAGCCCCTCGAGCAGGTCGACGATCTCCTGGCGGACCGCCGCGGGTTCTTCCTCGATGAGGTAGCGGCGGTCGATGATCATCCGGCTCGAATCGGCCACCACCGCCGAGGGAAAGCCGGTGAAACCCTCCTCAGGTTCGGGCAGCCCGCCATGCAGCGAGTTGATGTTCATTGTCGATTGCCGCGCCCCAGGCGGTACGACGGGCATGTCGGTGCGGCGCGATGCCAGTGCCGGATAAAGGCGATCTTCCATCGCCGCGAGCACCGCGCCCATATGGCGGATGGCGCTGTCGCCGAGAAACGGCATGGAGCCGTGCGCGATGCGGCCAAAGGTCTCGATCTCCGCCCACCAGACGCCGCGATGGCCGAGGCAGATGCGGTTCTTGTTGAGCGGCTCGGGAATGATGACGTGCTGCACGCGCTCGGGCGAGAACCAGCCCTTTTCGGCGAGCCAGGCGACCCCGCCATAGCCGCCCGATTCCTCGTCGGCGGTGCCCGAGATCTCGATGGCGCCGGAAAAATCCGGGAAGGTGTCGGCGAAGGCCTCCGCCGCGATGATCGAGGCGGCGAGGCCACCCTTCATGTCGCAGGCGCCGCGGCCGTAGACGCGGCCGTCGGCGAGTTCGCCGCCGAACGGATCGAAGCTCCAGCCGCTGCCGGCCTCGACCACGTCGTGGTGCGAGTTGAAATGCACGCATTCACCGGCATGCGCGCCGTCGCGCCGGGCGATGACGTTCCAGCGCGGGTATTTTTCGCTGTCGCCGGGGGCGCCCTCGGCGCGCACCAGCTCGGCGGAAAAGCCGCGTCCCCGCAGCCGCCGCGCCAGATATTCGCAGACCTCGAGATAGGCCTCGCCCGGCGGGTTCAGGGTGGGAATGCGAATCAGATCCTGCGTCAGCGCGACGAGCTCGTCGCGGCGGGCATCGATGGCGGCGGTCAGGCGATCGGTGGCGGTCATGGCCCGGCGAGACTGGGATGCGTTGCGCAGGCTGTCAACGCCCTGCCCCGCCCGCAGCGAGGTGCCGGCGGCGGCGCGCCGGCGCTGGCGCCGCCGGCGGGGCGGCCAGGTCATCGAGGATGGGGCAGTGCGGGCGACGATCGCCGTGGCAGTTCTCGGCGAGATGGCGCAGCGTGCGGCTCATGGCCTGAAGCGCCCGCGCCTTGTCCTCGAGCTCGGCCACGTGCTTGAGCGCGATGGCCTTGACGTCGGCGCTGGCGCGCGACTGGTCGCGCCACAGGGCCAGCAGTTCGCCCATCTCGGCGACGGAGAAACCGAGGTCGCGGGCCCGGCTGATGAAGGTGAGCGTGTGCACGTCCTCGCGGCCATAGATGCGGTAGCCGGCGGCGCTGCGCCCGGCCGCCTCGATGAGGCCGATGGACTCGTAGTAGCGGATCATCTTGGCCGAAACGCCGGAGGCCCGCGCCGCCGCGCCGATGTTCATGCCGTCCTCCTGGGCTCGCCCTGCACGCCGAAGAGCTACCAAGACCTTCCTAGAATGGCAAGGTTGCGGCGAGTGCTACCGCCCGTAGATGGCGACCAGTTCGGTCTCGGCCAGCGCGTGCCGGCGGGCGGCGCGCCACATCTCCTTGACCCGGGTGGCGGGGGTGAGCGGAAGCGTGTCCACGTCGAGCGCAGCGAGGCGGAAATGGTAGCGGTGGGGCGCGTCGCCACGCGGCGGGTGCGGGCCGCCATAGCCGGGACGGCCGAAATCGTTGATTGCCATGGCCAGCCCGTTGGCGGCTGCGCCGGCGTCGAGCCGGCGCGTGGCGGCCGCGATATTGCAGGCGCCCCAGTGCCAGAACGAGCCGCCGGGCGCGTCGGTGTCCTCCAGCGCCAGCGCGAAGCTCCGGGTGCCGGGCGGCGGATCGCTCCAGGCAAGGGGCGGCGACAGGTCCTCTCCATCCCCAGTGTGGCGCACCGGAATGGTGCCGCGGGCGGGGATGGCGGGACTGCTGAGCTGGAACGGCATCCGGACCTCCTCGGGCAAGCGGTTCCGCCGGGCGCGCGGCGTCAGGCGACCGACGCGAGCATAGCAGCAGCGGGCGCCGCCTGATACCGGCAGGCGCAGCGGTTGATCTGGGGCCCCTGCCGTGCTCTATGCGGCCCATCCCGCAACCGGAACGACGTATCCATGGCCGCAGCGCCGATCCTTGCACTGCAGGGGATCAGATTGACCATCGGCAGCACGCTGCTGCTCGAGGACGCCGAACTGTCGGTCACGGCCGGCGACCGGATCGCGCTGGTCGGCCGCAACGGCTCGGGCAAGTCGACACTGCTCCGGATCGCGGCGGGCGAGATCGAGCCCGACGCCGGCCGGCGCTTCCTGCAGCCCGGCGTCACCATCCGCTACCTGCCGCAGGAGCCGGACCTCTCCGGCTTCCCCAGCACGCTGCACTATGTCGAAGACGGCATGCAGGCGGGCGACGAGCATTATCGCGCCACCTACCTGCTCAATGCGCTCGGCCTCACCGGCGAGGAAGAGCCGGCCCGGCTTTCGGGCGGCGAGGCGCGCCGGGCCGCTCTGGCCCGGGTCCTCGCGCCGGAACCGGACATCATCCTGCTCGACGAGCCGACCAACCACCTCGACCTGCCGGCCATCGAATGGCTGGAAACGGAGCTGGGGGCCATCCGGTCCGCCTTCGTCATCATCAGCCATGATCGCCGCTTCCTTGCCGACCTCACCCGCGCAACCGTCTGGCTCGATCGCGGCGCGACGCGACGGCTCGACCAGGGCTTCGCCGCCTTCGAGGGGTGGCGCGACAGCGTCCTCGAGGAGGAGGAACTGGCCCGCCACAAGCTGGACCGCCAGATCGTGCGCGAGGAGCACTGGCTGACCTACGGCGTCACCGCCCGGCGCAAGCGCAACGTCGGCCGCCTGGCACGGCTGGCCGACCTGCGCCGGGAACGGCGCGAACAGCGCCGCGCGGCAGGCACGGTCACGCTCGCGGTCTCCGAGGCAGAAAGCTCGGGCAGGATGGTCGTCGAGGCCGAAAGCATCGGCAAGCGCTTCGGCGATCGTGACATCGTCAAGGACTTCTCCGTCCGGGTGCTGCGCGGCGATCGCGTGGGCATCGTCGGGGCCAACGGGGCCGGCAAGACGACCCTGATCCGCATGCTGACCGGCGAACTGCCCCCCGATACCGGCCGCGTGCGGCTCGGGGCCAATCTCGAACTCGCGACGCTGGACCAGGGCCGCCGCTCGCTCGATCCCGCCGCAACGCTCAAGCAGGCCCTGACCGCCGGAGGTAGCGACACGCTGCGCATCAACGGCCAGCCCAGGCACGTGATCGGCTACATGAAGGACTTCCTGTTCACTCCCGAGCAGGCCGGGACAGCCGTGGGCAAGCTCTCCGGCGGCGAGCGGGGGCGGCTGGCGCTGGCCCGGGCGCTGGCGCTGCCCTCGAACGTGCTCGTCCTCGACGAGCCGACCAACG
>NZ_DASWVV010000182.1:0-29872 GCF_036406155.1 Devosia sp.
GGCCCCCGCCACCGGCGCCGACGCTGTCGAGACCCCCACCACGGAGCCGACCGAGACGCCGGTGGAGGGGACGCCGATCACCGAAGCGCCGGCGGCCACCCAGGCCCCGGCCGAGCAGCCGGCAACCCCGACTCCCGCCCAGTAGCGGCGGCCCGATCGACGCGCTCGGCCGAGCCGCACCCATGGGGTGCGGCTCCTGCATTTTCAGGAGGGGACCATGGCGACGCTGCTGCTGCACCTGGCCGACGTGGACGAAGCCAGCTGGGCTCGCAGCTTCACGGCGGCGCTGCCCGGGCACAGGGTGGTGCTGCGCTCCGAGGCATTTGATGCCGCTGCCATCGACTATGTGTTCGTCTGGAAGCCCACGCCCGAGGCCTTCGACGGGCTGACCAACCTCAAGGCCATCCTCTCCTACGGCGCCGGCGTGGACGCCCTGCTGCAGCACCCCCGGCTACCGGCCCGGCCGATCGTCCGCTTCGTCGATGCCGACCTGACGCAGCGCATGAGCGACTACGTGCTCGCCCACGTGCTCATGCACCACCGGCTGTTCATGCGTTTCAAGGAAGACCAGGCGGCGCGGCGTTGGGTGCAGCTGTATCCACCCGCCGCCTGGGACATCGCGGTCGGCATCATGGGCCTGGGCGTGCTCGGGCAGGACGCGATCCGGCACCTCAGGGCCTTCGGTTTCCAGCTGCGCGGCTGGAGCCGGACCCCGAAGGCGGTCGACGGCGTCGAAACATTTGCCGGAGACGCGCAGTTCGACGCCTTCCTCGCCGGCACCGACATCCTCGTCAACCTGCTGCCGCTGACGCCGGAGACAACCGGCATCCTCAACTACGACACCTTCTCGAAGCTGCGCCGCGACCGCCTCGACGGCGGCCCCGTGGTGATCAACCCCGCGCGCGGCGGGCACCAGAAGGAGGCGGATATCGTGCGGGCCCTGACCGACGGGACGCTGAGGGCGGCAAGCCTCGACGTCTTCGAAAAGGAGCCGCTGCCCGAGGACAGCCCGCTCTGGGCCCTGCCGAACTGCTTCATCACCCCGCATATCGCCGCCGCCTCCAGCGAAAAGACCGGCGTGGCCTATTTTGCGCGGGTCATCCTCGACCACGAGGCCGGCAAGCCGCTCCCCAACGTCGTCGACGTCAACCGGGGCTATTGAGGGCTGCGGCCGTAGCGCTGCCTGAGCACGCCATAGGCGGCGCGGATGCCCTGGTCGGTGCCGCCGAACGGCCGGCCCGGCTGCGCCTCCGGGGCCCAGGCGAAGATGTCGAGATGCGCCCAGGCTCCCGCGTTCCTGACGAAGCGCTTGAGAAACAGCGCGGCGGTGATCGAGCCGGCGTGCCCGCCGTGCGAGATGTGGTTGACGTCGGCGACCCTGGAGGAAAGGTAGCTGTCGTAGGGGGCCCACAGCGGCATGCGCCACAGCGGGTCGCCCATTGCAGCCCCCGCCGCCACGAGGTCCGCCGCAAGCCGGTCGTCGGTGGTGTAGAGGGGCGGCAGGTCCGGGCCGAGCGCGACGCGGGCGGCGCCGGTCAGGGTGGCCATGTCGAGGATGAGTTCGGGCTTTTCTTCGTCGGCCAGAGCCAGGGCGTCGGCGAGGATCAGCCGCCCCTCGGCATCGGTGTTGCCGATCTCGACCGTCATTCCCGCGCGGGAGGGCAGTACGTCGCCGGGCCGGAAGGCGGCGGCCGAGATGGCGTTCTCGACGATCGGGATGAGGACGCGCAGGCGCACCTTGAGCTTCGCATCCATGATGGCATGGGCGAGCCCCAGGACGTTGGCGGCGCCGCCCATGTCCTTCTTCATCAGCAGCATGGATGATGCCGGCTTGATGTCGAGCCCGCCCGTGTCGAACGTCACGCCCTTGCCGACCAGGGTGACCTTCGGGTCGGAGGCCTTCCCCCAGCTCAGGTCGATGAGCCGCGGCGCCTCGGCCGCGGCGCGCCCCACGGCGTGGATCATCGGGAAGTCCTGCGCCAGCAGGTCGTCGCCGACGATGGCCGTCACCCGCATCTTGTGGCGCGCCGCGAAATCGCGGATCTGCCGCTCGAAGGCGGCCGGCCCCAGATCGTTGGCCGGCGTGTTGACGAGGTCGCGGGCGAGAAAGGCGGCGTCGACGAGCCGCTGCACCTCGGCGGCGTCGGCGTCCGGCGGATCGACGAGGGCGGGGGCCTCCTTGCCCTTGCGATAGCGATCGTAGCGATAGGCGCCGAGGCGGAAGCCCAGCGCCGCGAGGGAAGGATCGCCAAAGTCCCCCTCGAGCCGGTAGCTGCCAGGCTCGAGGGCGGCCGCGGCCAGCCCGAGGACCAGTTTCGGCCGGTCCTCGGCCGGCCCCAGGCCGAACACATAGCCGGCGATGCCGCCGTTCGCCTCCGGCAGCGCCAGCAGCCGTCCGCGCTGGCCGGCAAAGGCGTTGGCGGCCGCCCATTTGGCGTGCGCTGCCGGCAGCAGCCCGCCGGGATCGGTGCCCTCCCCGATGCAGGTGAGGGGAAGGGTTCTGGGCTTGGCCATGATGGTTGCTGTCCGAAACGGAATGGAGCGATCGGCCCAAGCATCTACGCCGCCGCGGCGGGCGCGGCAACCGGCCCGGCGCGCCTTAACCGCGCGTTAGGGTTAATGATCTATTGCTCGGGCCACGGCTGCGGCTGCATCGCGGCCGCCTCGGAACCCTGAGCACCGCCGTTGCCGCGCCTTTTCCCTTCGACCGCCCGAGCCCTGCCGGCGCTGCTGCTCGCCGGCGTCGCCGTCCTCACGCTCTCGGCCTGCGCCAGCAACCGCACCAGCCCGCGTTCGCCCGACTATTCCGCCCAGAGCGCGGGGGAAGCGCAGGTGACGCTGGGCGAGCTGGCGGCGCGCTTCAGGGCAAACCCCCGGGACAAGGCAACGGTGATCCGCTACGCCGCGGCATTGCGAGCCGCCGGCCAGGCGGAGCAGGCCATCGCCGCGCTCGAGGGGGCGCTGGGCGCGCACCGCGACGACGTCGACATCCGCATCGCCTATGCCAAGGCGCTGTCGGCGGGCGGGCGTTTCGGGCAGGCGCTCAACGTCATCGAGTCCGCCATCGATCCGGCCATCCCGGACTGGAACGCGCTGTCGGTCAAGGGCGCCATCCTCGACCAGACCGGTCGCAACGAGGAGGCGCGCGGGCTGTACCGGCAGGCGCTGCTGATGGCGCCCGAGGAGGCGTCGCTATACGCCAATCTCGGGCTCTCCTATGCCATGACCAACGAGTTGGCCGAAGCCGAGGCCCATCTGCGCCGGGCCGCGGGGATGCGCGGCGCCACCAGCAAGATCCGGCAGAACCTGGCACTGGTGGTCGGGCTGCAGGGCCGCTTCGAGGAATGCCGCCTGCTGTTCGCGGCGGAACTGCCCGAGGATCAGGTCGAAGCCAACCTCTCCTATATCCGCGCGCTGCTGACCCAGCAGAACCGCTGGGAACTGATCAAGGGCGCCAAGGGCTAGCCGCAGCCGCTACGGACTTGCCTCAGCCGCCACCCAGCCCGCCATTGGCGAAGATGCGGATGATGGCGGGCGAGATGATCACGATGAACAGCACCGGCAGGAAGAAGATGATCAGCGGCACCGTCAGCTTGGGGGGCAGCGAGGCGGCCTTCTTCTCGGCCTCCATCATGCGCTGCTCGCGCCCCTCCTCGGCCATGACGCGCAGCGCCTGGCCGACCGACGTACCGTAGCGGTCGGCCTGGATCAGGGCGGTCATCACCGACTTGACGTTGTCGAGCCCGGTGCGCTTGCCCAGATTGTCGTAGGCCCGGGTGCGATCCTCGAGAAAGGCCAGTTCGGCGTTGGTGAGCGTCAGTTCTTCGGCGAGTTCCGGGCTCTGGGCGCCGATCTCCCGGGCGACGCGGCGAAAGGCGTTCTCCACCGACATGCCGGATTCGACGCAGAGCAGCATGAGGTCGAGCGTGTCGGGCCAGGCCCGGCGCACCGAGGCCTGGCGCTTCAGCGTCTTGTTCTTGAGCACGAGGACCGGCAGGTATGCCCCGACGAGGCCGATCATCAGCGCATAGAGCGCGTTGAGGTAGAGCGGCTTGCCGGCGAAAACGGTCAGGCTGAGGTAGCCGAAGGCCACGAAGAACAGCGCGATCGGCGTGGCGAAGCGCAGGAACAGGTAGGTCGTCAGCGGCCCCTGCCCGCGATAGCCAGCCCGCGCCAGCGCCTCGATCGTGCCCTCGTCGGCAAATGCCTTCTGCAGCGAGAACTTCTCGACCACGTTGCGCATGTAGCTGCGGCTCATCGCCTGGCGCATGCTGCTGCGCTGCTCGGCGTTGTTGCCCCGCAGCCGCGCCATCTCCTCGGCGCGCATCTTCTCGCGCTCGAGGGCGACGCGCTTGATGCGCTGCTTGACCGTCGTGCCTCCGCTGAGGAAGCTGGCCCCGACGCTGAACACCACCGCCGCCGCCGAGATGGCGGCGAAGACCGCGATCAGGAAGCCGGTGTCGGTGACGGTGTCGACGAGCTGCTCCATCGCCGCCCCCTAGAAATCGAACTGCACCATGCGGTTCATGACGAAGATGCCGGTGCTCATCAGCACGGCGGCGACGCCCAGCCAGAACAGGCCGATCGGGCTCTGCACCAGCGGCAGCAGGTAGGCCGGCGTCGTCATCGACACGAGGACCGCGACGAGGAAGGGCAGCGCGCCGATGATGACGGCGGAGGCCTTGGCTTCCGACGACATCGCCTTGACCTTCTGCTTCATCTTCTTGCGATTGCGCAGGACGCGCGCGAGGTTGCCCAGCGCCTCGGACAGATTGCCGCCCGCCTGCTGCTGCACGGTGATGACGACGACGAAGAAGTTCACCTCCGGCAGCGGCACGCGATCGAGCAGCACGGCGACGGCCTCGGTCATGGACTTGCCCACGGCCTGCTGGTCGAGCACGCGCTGGAACTCCGATTTCACCGGCTCCTTGACCTCCTTGGCCACGACCCGCATGGAGTCGTTGAGGGGCAGGCCGGACTTGACGCCGCGCACGATGGCCTCGACGGCGTTGGGAAGTTCGTCGAGGAAACGGTCCTGGTAGCGCTTGCGGCGGCGGGCAAGGTACATCCTGGGCAACAGGTACCCGCCGGCCACGCCGAACACCGCCGCGAACAGCACCGGCACCTGCAGCACCACGCACAGGCCGAACACGACGGCCCCGACGATCACCTGGTTGCGGATGAAATCGAGGCGCTTGGTCTTCAGCCCGGCCTGGAAGATCTGGTCCTGCAGCGGCACGCGCTTCTTGCGCTTGTCGTACTGCTCGCTCTGGCTCTTGAGCGCATCCTGGATGTTCCTGCGGCGCTGCTCGCGGGTCCGCGCGGCGCTGGTGGCGGCACGGTTGGCCTGGATGTCGCCCTGCAGCGCCTTGATGCGCTTGCCGGCGCGGCTGGCGCCGAGCAGCGAGGGGGCGAGGGCGAAACCGGCGGCGCCTACGCAGATGGCGGCCAGCAATGCAAGGATCAGCGGGGACATGGGGGCACCTAGCTGGACTTGAGCAGTTCGTGCTGCTCGATGTTCGATTTCTCGAGCGCCTCGACGAGGTTGGCCTCCTCGTTGAAGTAGCGGGCGCGCTCGGTGAACTGCGGCTTGGTGATGCCGGTGGAGCGGTGGCGGCCGATCAGCGTGCCGTCGACGGTCTCGCCGATGATGTCGTACAGGAAGATGTCCTGGGTGACGATGACGTCGCCCTCCATGCCCAGCACCTCGGAGATGTGGGTGATGCGGCGCGAGCCGTCGCGCAGGCGCGCCGCCTGCACCACGACGTCGATGGAGGAGACGATCATTTCGCGGATGGTGCGGCTGGGCAGGGAATAGCCGCCCATGGTGATCATCGATTCGAGGCGGCTCAGCGCCTCGCGCGGCGAGTTGGCGTGCAGCGTGCCCATGGAGCCGTCGTGGCCGGTGTTCATGGCCTGCAGGAGATCGAAGGCCTCGGGGCCGCGCACCTCGCCGACGATGATGCGCTCGGGGCGCATGCGCAGGCAGTTCTTGACGAGGTCGCGCATGGTGATCTCGCCTTCGCCCTCGAGGTTGGGCGGGCGGGTTTCGAGGCGCACGACATGCGGCTGCTGCAGCTGCAGTTCGGCCGAATCCTCGCAGGTGATGACGCGCTCGTCCTTCTCGATGAAGCCGGTGAGGCAGTTGAGCAGCGTCGTCTTGCCCGAGCCGGTGCCGCCGGAAATCAGGATGTTGGCGCGCACGCGGCCGAGGATGCGCAGCACCTCGGCGCCCTCCGGCGAGATCGAGCCGTACTTGACCAGCTGCGCCAGCGTCAGCTTGTCCTTCTTGAACTTGCGGATGGTGAGCGCGGCACCGTCGATGGCCAGCGGCGGGGCGATGACGTTGACGCGGCTGCCGTCGGGCAGGCGGGCGTCGCAGATCGGCGAGCTCTCGTCGACGCGGCGGCCGACCTGGGAGACGATGCGCTGGCATACGTTCATCAGGTGCGCGTCGTCGCGGAAGCGCACATTGGTGAGCTTCACCTTGCCGCCGACCTCGATGTAGCACTTCTGGCTGCCGTTCACCATGATGTCGGCAATGTCGTCGCGCGCCAGCAGCGGCTCGAGCGGGCCATAGCCGAGCACGTCGTTGCAGATGTCCTCGAGCAGGTCCTCCTGCTCGGAAATGGACATGACGATCGACTTGAGGGCGATGATCTCGGCGACGATGTCGCGAATTTCCTCGCGCGCCGCCTCCTGCTCCATGGTGGCGAGCTGACTCAGGTCGATGGAATCGATCAGCGCGTTGAAGATCGCCGACTTGGTCTGGAAGTACTCCTTGTCGCGCGCCCCTGCCTCGGGGTTGCGCACGTCGATGACGTCGCTGGGCTGCGGCCGGCCGACGCTGGTGTCGAGCTGGCGCGTCGCCAGTTCGGTACGGCGCGCCGGGATCGGCGCGCTCGGCTGCGGCCGCGGGGCCTCCTGCGCGCCCGGCGTATTGCCGCCGAAGCTGGTGCGCTTGCCGAACACGGCCTAGGCCCGCTTGCGGGTGAGGAAGGGGGGCAGCCTGAGGGCCGGCGCCCGGCTCGCCGCCCGCTCCGGCGTGTTGCGCCCGGTCACGTGCATGCCGATGAGATGGTAGACCTCGTTGCTGCGGTGGTTGGCCGCGACCTCGGCGAGCATCTGCCCGTTATTGGCGGCGGTACCGAACGTGGCCGCGTCGAAGCCGATCTGGCCGAGCAGCTTGCATTCGACCGAGGCGGCGAACTCGTTGGGGCTGATTTCGGGCCGCTTGGGCACGCCGACGCGGTTCATCACCAGCAGCGGTTCGGCTTCGGTGGGCCGCAGCGACTTCAGCGTGTCGGAGAGGTTCTTGGCATTGCGCAGATTGGCGAGATCGGGCTCGGCGACGATGACGATCTCGTCGACGGTCGCCAGCGTGTGCCGGATCCAGCCGGTCCAGGCGTGCGGGATGTCGAGGACCACGAGCGGGGTGCTGCGCTGCGCCAGCTCGATGATGTTCTCGAAGTCGCGCTCCTCGAAATCGAAGACGCGGTCGAGCACCACCGGGGCGGTCAGCATGTTGACGTGGCTGGCGGCCTTGGACATCAGGCGGTCGAGCATGACCTGGTCCATCTGCGCGGCGTTGAGCGCGTCGGCGAGGCCGTGCGGGGGGTCCTGGTTGTAGTTGAGCCCCGCCGTGCCGAACGGCAGGTCCATGTCGAGAATGAGCACGTCCTGGCGCACGTGCTGGGAGATGGCCCAGGCGACGTTGTGGGCGACGGTCGAGGCGCCGGCGCCGCCCTTGGCGGAGATGAAGCCGATGGTCCGCCCGATCGGCTCGGCGCCCTCGGCAGCGAACAGCTCGGTAATGGCCTGCACGATCACCTGGGCCGTTGCCGGCAGCACGATGTACTCGGAGACGCCCGAGCGGATCAGCTCGCGGTAGAGCACGACATCGTTGATATGGCCGAGCAGGATCAGCCGGGTGGTGGCGTCGCAGACCTCGGCCAGCCGCTCGAGCGCGCCCGGAATCTGCTCGGGCGGCAGCGACGTCTCGACCAGGATGAGGTTGGGCGTGGGATTGGACTTGTAGGTCTCGATGGCGCCCTCGAGCCCGCCATTATGGGTGGTGAGCGCCACCTTGGACATGCGCCGGTCGTGCATGGCCGACTCGACCAGCTGTGCCGTCTGGGAGAGCTCGCAGAAGGCCTGGATGGTGATGCGCGGCACGAGGCGGGCGCCGGCCAGCACCTCGCCCGCCAGCGCCGCGTCCGCCGATCCGTCTTTGGAGAACAAACTCATGGCACTCTCACATCAATCGAGAACAAAGCCGACCGAACCGTCGTAGCCGCCGCGCATGCCGTGCGGCCCGACGCCGTACATCTTTTCCATATGGCCGAGGAAAATCGCCTCGGCGTCGCTGGCGATGACCATGCCGTCGGTCGGCAGGTCGGGCGGCGTGCCGGGGACGGCCAGCCGCGGCGTGACCAGGATCACCAGTTCGGTCTGCGAGTGGATGAAGTCGCGGGAGCGGAACAGCGCCCCCAGGATCGGGATGTCGCCCAGGCCCGGAAGCTTGTTGATCTGCTGGCGGACGCTGTCCTGCAGCAGCCCGGCAATGGCCAGGGTCTGGCCCGCCGCCAGCTCGACCGAGGTGCGCGCCTGGCGGTCCTTGGTGGCGGGGATGGTGACGCCGCCGATGGCGAAGCCGCCCTCGGTCGTCGGCTCGGAAACCCTGGTATCGACGACGAGCCCGATGGTGCCGCTCGACTTCACGGTCGGGGTGAACTTGAGGCGGACGCCGAATTCCTTGAAGGAATAGGTGACCTGGCCGTCGCTGACCTCGGTGGGGACGGGAAACTCGCCGCCGGCGAGGAATTCGGCCTCCTGGCCGGACATGGCGGTGAGATTGGGCTCGGCCAGGGTGCGCAGGGCGCTGCGACGCTCGAGCGCCCGCAGCATGGCGGTCAGCGAGAAGCCCGGCATGGCCAGGCCGGCGCTGCCGCCGCTGCCGGTGATGACGTTGGAGGCGCCCCCCAGTGTCGGATTGTTGTTCACCCCGAGCGTCAGCGCGCCCAGCGTCGTGGTGCCGCTCAGGTTGATGCCCAGCTGCTTGATCGCCTCGCGGTTCACCTCGGCGACCGTCACCTGCAGCATGACCTGCTGGGCGCCGGCCACGTCGATGACGCTGGCAACGTTGTCAGGCGAGCCCGCGAACTGGGTGGCGATGGCGACGGCGCGCTGCGCGTCGTCCTGCGAATTGACCGTCCCCGACAGCACGATGCGGTTGGTCTGGCCGCCCAGGGTGACGGATTCGACCTTGATGCGGGAGCCGGGAATGATGCGCGCCAGGGACGCCTCGAGCGAGCTGCCGACCTCGGAGCGGGGCTGGAACACCTCGATATCGAGCACCGCGACGGTGCCGCCCGAGGCGTCGAGGAAGAAGATGTTGGTGTCGCCGGCACCGACGCCCTGGATGATGGCCCGGTCCCTGGAGCGCATGACCGCCGCCGCCACCTGCGGCTGCGAGACGATGACCTCGCCGACATTGGTCGGCAGGTCGACGATCAGGGACTTGTTGATGCCGAGTTCGACCGGATAGGTGGCGCCGTAGGCATGCTTGCCGATGCGCAGGTGCGAGGTCTCGGCCCCCTGCGTCGGGCCCAGCCCGAGGGGCGCAAGGCCGAACAGCAGGCCGAGCAGCACGGCGAGGACGGCGAAGCGCAGCGTCTGGCGCGCCAGCGCGTGGTCGGGGCGGGATTGGTTGGTCATCGACATGACTGTGTCCTCGCGCATGGCTGGCTCACCGGCGCTCCACCTGCGGCTCGGGTGGCGGCGCGTCGGCGGCGGGGGCCGCCGTGTCGTCGCCGTCCGCAGCCGGTTCGCTATAGCTGGCGGGATTTATCGCGGCGGCAGGCTCGCTGCCGACCCCGGTCGCGGCCATGACGCTGGCTTCCTGGCCGTAGCGGATGACGCGCACGGTCTGGTTGCTGGTGCGGCGGGCCGCTTCGGCCGTCTCGGCAAAGTCGGCGATCGAGCGCAGGGCCAGCGACAATTCGCCGACGCGGGAAGCGTTGATGATCGTCTCGGCCTGGCCGGGATCGAGCGCGAGCGTGGCGATGGCGGTCTTGGAGAACACCTCGCTGCGCGGATTGTCGGCATTCCCCTGCCCGCCGGTGGTGCCGGCCTCGCCCAGCCGGTCGCCGATGGCGAGGACCTTGACGTTGTGCAGGATGGTTTCGCTGATCTGGCCGACATTGCCGGGTCGCGTCAGGACCACGTCGACATGGTCGTTGGGCACGATGAAGCCGCCGGAGGCGGAGGCAGCGGTGACGGCGATGGAGACACCGCGCATGCCCTTGGGCAGTACCGCGGAAAGATAGCCCTGGTCGGCCCGCACCAGCTTCTGCTCGCGGATGGGCTCGCCGGGAAAGAACTCGAAGCGGGCGACGGCACCGGCCAGCTGCGTCGTCGCGTCGGGCATGGTTTCGCTGGTGACGTACTCGCCGCGCACGGCGCCCCTTGGCCAGTCCTGCCAGGCGAGCGTCTCACCCGACAGGCGCTGGCCGACGCCGATGGGCGTGGCGGCCACCAGCACCCGCACCTTGGCCTCCTCGACCACGACCTGGGGGCCCTGCACCACCTGCACCGGCCGGTCGCCACGCGTGGCGAGATAGGCAGCCAGGCCGCCGGCAAGTATTGCCACCAGCAGGAGCACGATGCGCGACGGTTTCATTGCCCCCAGAACTCCGGTTACTCGCGAGCGCCAACGCCCGCCAAGGCCCGACTATTGCGACAAACGGTCAAGGTTTGGTTAATCGATGCTTTGCAGCCAAGGTTAACCAATCATTACGCGTTTCTATTGCTCATGCCGCCAGCAGGGCGAAGAGGACGGATTGCGGATAGACCAGCAACGCGGCGCCCGCGAGCGCTATGCCGTAGGGAATGCCGGTGCTGGCGTCGTGCAGGTGCCCGACCCAGCGCACGCCCATGAGCGGCACCGGCAGCGGCCAGCGGCGCGCCAGCAGGATCAGCAGCGTCAGCGCCCCGCCGAGCAAGGCTCCGTAGATGAGATAGGGGACCAGGGATGGGAAGCCCAGCCACAGGGCGGTCGCCGCCGCCAGCTTGGCGTCGCCGCCCCCGATCCAGCCGAGCGCGAACATGGCGAAGGCGGCGCCCAGCACCACGGCCGCCGCGGCAAGATGCAGGCCCACGGTCGCCAGCGGCATGCCGGCGGCGAGCGCGGCGAGCGCAAAGGCCGCGACGAGGGCCAGCACCAGGCCGTTGGAAATGCGCATGGTGATGAGGTCGGACGCCGCCGCAAACGCCATCAGTAGCGGAAAAAGGAACAACGCCACGCTTGCGACCATAGCTTTCGACCGGCCGAGGCCGGGTCCTTCCTGCCGAACCACCAGGCACCAGTCTTGGCGGCGCGCGGTTAACAAAGCGCAAAATGCGAAAGGGGGCCGCGAGCCCCCTTTGCCAACAGATCCGGGTGAACCGGTGCTGCCCGATCAGCCACCAGCCGCCGGAGCCGCAGCCGGCGCCATCTCGGTGCTGATCGAATTGAACAGGTTGGAGATGCTGTTGCCGAGCAGAGTGGCGGCGGTGATGATGCCGACGGCGATGAGTGCGGCGATCAGGCCGTATTCAATCGCGGTTGCACCAGACTCGTCCTTCATGAAACGAGCTATGACATTCATAATCTGGCTCCCTTGCACAAATCATCCGATGAAAGCAGCAAAAGGCCGCCCCCAAGCGCCGTTCGACACGTCGTTCGAACTCGTCCCCACGCTATGTTCCACGTCTTGAAATTGCGTTAATCGGCGTTGCTTGGGGCCGCCGCATCGGCGCGAATTGAAACAGCATTTACAATGAGTTGAAGAATTGGATCGCAGTTTATGCGTCGCCTGTTGCCGGGCGTGAGGCCGGCCGCAGTATTCGTGCCGCCGCGGGCCCGCGCCACGCCGGCGGCGTTTGCCAAATCTTCACCAATCCGGGCAAGACTTGGTTCACCAGTGCCAGTATCCCGGGTTCCCACCATGACGCCGCTGCGCCAGAGCCGACTTCTCCTCCTCGCCGCACTGGCCGCGACCGGCCTTGCGGCGGCGACGCCGGCCATGGCCGTCGAGGGCGCCCCCATCAGCGTCAAGGTGAACATGGCGCGGATTCTCAGGATCAACGCCCCCGCCGCGACGGTGATCATCGGCAATCCCGGCGTCGCCGACGTCACCATCCAGGACCCCCAGACCCTAGTGCTGACCGGCAAGAGCTATGGCCAGACCAACATGATCGTGCTCGATGCCGCCGGCGAGCCGATCGCCGACACGCTGATCGAGGTGATCCAGGCGCAGGCCGGCCTGGTCACGGTCTATATGGGTGCGGCCCGCACCACGCTGGTGTGCTCGCCCGTCTGCCAGCCGACGATCATGCTCGGCGACGACCCGGGTTTCCTGTCGCAATCGATCGCCGGCGCCGACCTGGTCGAGCGGGCGGCGCGCTAGGCGCGTGCCGCCGGAGTCGCGGCGCAGCACTCCGTTAACCACGCCGTGCCGGAGCGTGCACTTGTCGTGGCATCGCTAACCTTCGGTTAGGCCGGCACCACCTAGGGTCGGCGGCGGTCACCAAGGATCGACGGTCTGCCCCGTGTCTCGCCCGCCCTCATGGTTCCGCCGCCTGCTGTCCCCGCTGATCGGCCGGGGGCACGGCCTTGCGCGCGACGAGGCGGGCGCCACCGCGGTCGAGTTCGGTCTGCTGGCCCTGCCCTTCTTCACCATCATCTTCGCCATCGTCGAGACGTCGATGGTGTTCTTCGCCGGCCAAATCCTGGACAGCGCGGTGAACGACGCCAGCCGGCGCCTGCGCACGCGGGAAGCCCAGAGCGCGGGGGAGACCGCGGCCGACTTCCGCGCCGCCATCTGCCAGCGCCTGTACGGGCTGTTCGATTGCGCCGACACCGACAAGCTCAGGATCAAGGTGAGCGAGGTCACGGCCTTCTCCGACGCCCTGCCGACGGCGCCGATGGCGTGCAACGAAGACAAGAGCGCGTGCGACTGGGCGCTGGCCGAAGCCTACAACGCGGGCCAGGCCTCGAGCGTGCTGCTCGTCGAAGCCTATTACAAGTGGCCCACGATCGTGAACCTGCCGGGTTTCGATTTTGCCAACCTGCCGGACGGGACGCGGCTGCTCTCGGCGGTCCGCGTGTTCCGCAATGAGCCCTAGCCCGTCGTTTTGGCCGCGCGCCCGGCGGGGTGCAGCCTCGTTCTGGCAGGCCCAGGGCGGCAGCGCAGTGGTCGAGTTCGCCCTCATCATGCCGGTGCTGCTGATGCTGTATCTGGGCTCGATCGAGGCAAGCTCGCTGTTCACGGTCGACCGGCGCGTCACCCTCGCCGCCAGCACCGTCGGCGACCTGGTCGCACAATGGAACCCCGATGTCGGGGAAATCCCGCAAGCCGTCCTCGACGATTATTTCGGCGCCGCCGAAGCGATCATGGTGCCCTACGATGCCACCGGCATCCAGCAGGTGGTGAGCTTCGTCACGGTGGATGCGGCGGGCGCCACCACGGTGCTGTGGAGCAAGGCCAGCGGCGGCGCGGCGGCGCGGCAGGCGGGGGAGGCGTACCCGCTGGATGCGGCGACGCAGATGAACCAGCTGGCCCGGGCGGGCGGCCAGTTCATCGCCGCCGAGACCACCCTCGGCTACAAGCCGGTGCTGGGGCTGGCCTTCAGCGATCCCCTGAGCCTAAACCATGTCAGCTACTTCCTGCCGCGCTTCGGCAAATGCATCGATGCCGCCGGCAGCGACGCTTGCCCCTGACCGGCAGAAATGCGATAGCCGATCCGCCCGCTCCCCCTGCCGGAATCCACCATGACCGAAACCCTCGTGCCCGTCTTCGACCTGGGCGGCGTGTTCGTCGACTGGAACCCGATGTACCTGTTCCGCAAGTTGTTCGCGACGGAAGAGGAAGCGCAGTGGTTCCACGACACCATCTGCACCAAGGACTGGAACCTCGAGTTCGACGCCGGCGACATCTATGCCGAGGGCGTGGCCAAGCTGATCACGCGCTTTCCGCGCTACTGGCGCGAGATCCAGGCCTATGACCTGCGCTGGAAGGAGACGTTCAACGGCTTCATCGACGGCACCATCGCCCTCCACGACGAGCTGATCGCGGCCGAGGTGCCGACCTTCGCCATCACCAATTTCAGCTGGGAGAAGTGGGTGACGTGCCTGGGCGAGTGGCCGTTCCTCGAGAAGTTCGACGGCGTCGTCGTCTCCGGCCTCGAGAAGCTGGTCAAGCCCGATCCCCGCATCTTCTGGCTGTTCTGCGACCGCTACGGGCTTGCGCCCGAGAGCTGCGTCTTCATCGACGACAGCCCGCTCAACGTCGCCGCGGCCCGGCATTTCGGCATGGAGGCGATCCACTTCACCTCGCCCGAGGCGTTGCGCCAGGAGCTCAAGGGCTTCGGCCTGCCGCTGAAATAGGCTATTTCGTCCCGTACATGCGGTCGCCGGCGTCCCCGAGCCCGGGCACGATGTAGCCCTTCTCGTTGAGATGGCTGTCGATGGCGGCGGTGAACACCGGCACGTCCGGGTGCGCCCCGGTGAACTTCTCGATCCCCTCGGGCGCCGCCAACAGGCACAGGAAGCGCAGGTTGTTGGCGCCGCGTCGCTTCAGCCGGTCGATGGCGGCGATGGCCGAATTGGCCGTCGCCAGCATTGGGTCGACGACGATGATGAGCCGGTTCTCGAGCTCGGACGGCGCCTTGAAATAGTACTCCACCGGCTGCAGCGTCTCGTGGTCGCGGTAGATGCCGATATGGGCGACGCGCGCCGCCGGTACGAGGTCGAGCATGCCGTCGAGCAGGCCGTTGCCGGCCCTCAGGATCGAGGCGAAGACCAGCTTCTTGCCCTTGATGGTGGGCGCCTCCATGTGCGCCAGCGGGGTTTCGATCGGCACCAGCTCGAGCTCGAGGTCGCGCGTCACCTCGTAGCACAACAGGTGCGCGATCTCGCGCAACAGCACGCGGAAACCGGCGATCGAGGTCTCCTTGTCCCGCATGATGGTGAGCTTGTGCTGGATCAGCGGATGGTCGACGACGGTGACATTGCGCATGGGAGGCCCGCGAAACTAGAGGAAGCTGCGCCCGTGGCGGCCCGGCGCCAGGCCGAGCCAGTGGGCAATGCTCTCCCCTATATCCGCAAAGGTCTGGCGAATGCCAACACTGCCCGCCGACAGGCCTGGGGAAAACAGCAGGATGGGGACCTGCTCGCGGGTGTGGTCGGTGCCGTGCCAGGTGGGGTCGTTGCCGTGGTCGGCGGTGAGGACGAGCAGGTCATCCGGATGCAGCCTGGCGATCAGTTCGGGGAGCCGGCGGTCGAGTTCCTCGAGGGCGTTGGCATAGCCGGGGACGTCGCGGCGATGGCCGTATTCCTGGTCGAAATCGACGAAGTTGACCATGATGAAGGCGCCGTCCGCCGCCATCTCCAGCACCTCGAGCGTGCGGTCGAACAGCGCCATGTTGCCGGTGGCCTTGAGCTTGTGCGTGACCCCGTGCCCGGCGAAGATGTCGGAGATCTTGCCGATGGCGAAGACCTGGCGGCCGGCGTCCTTGGCGCGGTCGAGCAGGGTCGGCTCCGGCGGCGGGATGGCGAAGTCGCGGCGGTTGCCGGTGCGCTTGAAATCGCTGGAACTTTCGCCCACGAACGGGCGGGCGATGACGCGGCCGATATTGAGCGGCGCCGTCAGCCGGAAGGCGACCTCGCAGATCTCGTAGAGCCGCTCGAGCCCGAAATGCGTCTCGTGCGCGGCGATCTGGAACACCGAATCGGCGGAGGTGTAGCAGATCGGCTTGCCGGTGCGGATCGACTCCTCGCCCAGTTCGGCGATGACGGTGGTGCCGGAGGCGTGCTTGTTGCCGAGGATCCCCGGCAGGCCCGCCTCGGCGACGAATTTCTCAATGAGATCAGCGGGAAAGGCGGGCACCTCGGGGGGGAAATAGCCCCACTCGAAGGGCACCGGCACGCCGGTGATCTCCCAGTGGCCGGAGGGGGTGTCCTTGCCCTTCGACACCTCGCGGCCGACGCCGTAGCGGCCGCCGCGCGGCTGGTCGGAGAGGCCCGGCGGCAGTTCCCCGGTCGACAGTTTCGCCGCCGCGCCGAGGCCGAGCGCGTCCATGTTCGGCAGCGCAAGCAAGCCCTTGCGCAGGCCGTCCCGATCGCCGCGCCCTTCGGCGCAGGCCACGGCGATGTGCCCGAGCGTGTTGGCCCCGGCATCGCCGTACTGGCCCGCGTCGGGGGCGCCGCCGATGCCGAAACTGTCGAGAATACAAAGGATTGCGCGGGGCATCAGGGCTCCTGTGGGGGATCGATCCGGGCGGCGACGAGCGGGTGGCGCGCGGCCTGTTCGCCGATGCTGTAGGCGGCGAGCGCGCGCCGGATCGCCTCTTCTGCCATGCTTTCGTCGCGCGCATGAACGGTAAACAGCGGCGCATGCACGTCAACCTTCGCCCCGAGCCCGGCAAGGTTGCTGAATCCCACCGCATGGTCGATGGCATCGCCCGGCTGCGTGCGCCCGCCGCCCAGCGCCACCACCGCCATGCCGAGGGCGCGGGTGTCGATGGCGCTGACCACGCCCGCGGTCGGCGCCATGACGTCGCGCAAGACGGGCGCGGCGGGCAGGTGGCGATCCATGGCCTCGACGAAATCGGCGGGACCGCCGAGCAGCGCCACCATCTTCGCGAAGCGCTCGAGCGCCGCCCCCGAGGCCAGCGCCCGCTCGACCGCTTGCCGCGCGTCGCCGGCAAAGCCGCCGAGTTCGAGCGCCGCGGCGCCAAGCGCCAGCGTCACCTCGCGCAGCCGTGCGTCCTGGTGGCGGCCGGCGAGGAAATCGACGGCGTTGCGCATTTCGACCGCGTTGCCGGCGGCCGAGGCGAGCGGCTCGTTCATGTCGGTGATCAGCGCCCCGGTCCTGAGGCCCGCCCCGTTGGCCACCGCGACCAGGCTTTCAGCCAGTTCACGGGCGCGCGCGAAGGTCGGCATGAAGGCGCCCGAGCCGGACTTGACGTCGAGCACCAGCGCCGACAGCCCGGCGGCAAGCTTCTTGGAGAGGATCGAGGCGGTGATGAGCGGGATCGATTCCACCGTGCCGGTGACGTCGCGGATGGCGTAGAGCGTCTTGTCGGCGGGAGCGAGGTCCGCCGTCTGGCCGATGACGGCGCAGCCGGCCTCGCGCACGACGCGGCGGAACAGGGCGTTGTCGGGCGCCGTGGCGTAGCCGGGGATGGAGTCGAACTTGTCGAGCGTGCCGCCGGTATGGCCGAGCCCGCGCCCCGAGATCATGGGGACGAACGCGCCGCAGGCGGCGAGGATCGGCGCCAGCATCAGCGAGACGTTGTCGCCCACCCCGCCGGTCGAGTGCTTGTCGAGGACGGGGCCGGGCAGGTCGGCCCAGTCGAGCACGGCGCCCGAATCGCGCATCGCCGCGGTCAGCGCGACGCGTTCGGAGAGCGTCATGTCGCGGAAAAAGACGGCCATGGCGAAGGCGGCGGCCTGGGCGTGCGACACGCTGCCGTCGCCGAGCCCGGCGATGAAGGCGGCGATCTCCGCGTCGGCAAGCGCCGCGCCGTCGCGCTTTTTGGCGATGATCTCCTGGGGGAGGAACGTCATTGAGATTCTGTGGCTACGACCAAAGTCGCAGTGAAGCAGAGGACGGGGGGACGGGGCAAGGGGGAGAAGGGCGCTGATGGGCCGAAGCGCCGCTGGAGAAGCCGCGCGCTGGTCGCGCGGCGAAGCGCTGACTTCGCAGCTTCGCCAGGCCAACTGCCATGCGCCCCCACCCGTCCCGGCCTCTCGGCCGGGCCACCCAAGCGAAGGAGAGGCGGCGGGGGCAAGGCGCGATCGCGGCTTACCCTCGGGACGAGGCGACGCCCTTCGTGCATGGGCCGCCCCCTTCCCGCCCAGCTCATCGGGCGGGTAACTTGCCGGGGAAGGCGAGCTCGATCCGTTCGGCAATCATTTCCTGCATCCGCCACATCCGGTCGTCGCAGAGGCCCAGCTGCTCGAGGTGCAACACGGTCAGGTAGACGTACTGCGCCATCGAGCCGATCATCCCCACGGCCCTGTAGAGGGCGTCCGCAACCGCCTCGTCGGAGAGATGACCCGCGTATTCCGTGCTCTTTCCCGGGTGAGTGAACGCGAAGGCCCGGACCGTTCCCAACGAGGTGGTGACATTCAGCCACCGGGGCGGAAAGGGCGGCTCCTTGCGCAGCAGGCCCTCGATATTGGCGGCGAGATTTTCGCGGGGGAGCCGGTAGACCATGCCCTTGCATTGCCCCCCTCGATCAAGGGAAAGCGTATATCCGGGCGCCTCGGGGTTCCCGCGGAAGCGGGTGTCAGGGCCGAGACAGAAGTCGCGATGCCAGCCGCGCACCATGCCCGGGCGCTCCTCGTCGTAGGTGAAGCGCTTGTTCCAGATCAGCGAGCCGAAGGCGAAGAGCCACATTTCTCCGCCTGCGGGAAGCGCATCGATCAGGGCTGCCGCGGTTGCAGAATAGTCGCCGTCTGCCCGCGGCCCGTCGTCGTCGAGCCGCATCGGGCCCGGATCGTCAATCCTGGCGGGCAGCAGAGCGACGTGCGCCTCCGTCAACCGCATCTTCCGATCGCGTTGCGTCATCTTCCGCCCCCTCAGCCCAGGCCGTGGATGGCAGCAAGGAGGACGCAAAGGGCGACGCCCATGACCAGCCAATGCAGGATGCCCGGACTCCGGATATACTCGCAGGCCCGGCCGTCGTCGCGCGGATCCCGGGACGTCGCTTCTTCCAGAGCGGCGTCGTCGGCGTCGTGGTAATGCTCGTGATAGAAGTACATATGTCCGGTCTCCCCTGGTTCCATTCGGATCGACAGGAGGAGTGTCGCCTGGAGGCTGGCTGGAGTATTGAAACCTTCCTGAAATCGCGCCGAATAGTTCCGAAGCCGTTCCAAGCGGGGCAAATGTCGGACCAGCGGATCATCTGTGGGCCGTTTGCAGTCGACGTGGTCGCAAAGCTGGCCACGAAGAACGGCGAGCCGCTGCCGATCGGCCACCGGGGCGTCGCTTTGCTGAGCAGCTTGTTCAAGCGCCCGGGCGAGGTCCTCACCAAGACCGAGCTGATGGACGCGGCCTGGGGAGGCGCCGCGATCGAGGAAAGCAACCTGTCGGTTCAGGTCGCTGCCCTGCGCAAGGCGCTCGGGCCGTCGCCCACGGGAGGCGAGTGGATCGTCACCGTGCCGCGCGTCGGCTACCGGTTCGCGTCACCGGCGATGCCCTCGCCATCCGGCGGCGAACGGGCCTCGATCGCGGTGCTCCCCTTCGTCAACCTCAGCAGTGATCCCGAGCAGGCCTTCTTCGCCGATGGCCTCGCGGAGGAGATCATCATCGCCCTCGGCAAGCTGCCCGGACTGCTGGTGATTGCACGCAATTCGAGCTTTGCCTACCGGGGAAGCGACGTCGACGTGCGCAAGGTCGGCAGCGACCTCGATGTGCGCTATGTGCTGTCGGGCAGCGTGCGACGTGGCGGCAACCGCTTGCGCATGAGCGCGCAGCTGGCCGATAGCGAGAGCGGCGCCCACGTCTGGGCCGAAAGCTTCGACCGCGAGCTGGCCGACGTCTTTGCCATCCAGGACGAAGTGACCGGACGGATCGTCGATGCCCTCAAGCTCAAGCTGACACCGGCGCAGACGGCAAGCGCAACCGACGGCGGAACCAATGACATCGAGGCGCTGGATCTGTTGATGCGCGGCCGCGCGCTCCTCAACGGGCCGACCCAGAACCTCGAAGTGTACAGGCGCGTGACCGACCTGCTCCGGCGCGCCATCGCGCGCGATCCATCCTACGTGGACGCATTGGGCGAACTCGCGATCGCACACCACCTCGACTACCTGAACCACTGGAGCGACGACCCCGGTCGCGCCCTCGTGGAGGCGCAGCGCCTGGGGACCAGGATGATCGAGCTGGAGCCCAACCACGCCTTCGGTCACTTCGTCGTGGCCCTCACGGCCATGCTGGCCCGCGATTTCGAGCGATTTCGCAAGGAGGCGGCGATCGTCATCGCACTCAATCCGGATGCGTTGATTGCCAGCGACCTGCAGGGCCACCTTTGCCTCGCCAATGAGGTGCCGCTTGAGGCGATCCCCCACTTCGAGCGCTGCATGCGGCTTGACCCGTCGCTGGGCAGGACCCTGCTGTGTCTCCAGTTTCTCGGCAGGGCTTATTTCTACGGCGGCCGCTACGAGACGGCCGCAGCATTGTTCCGCGAGCGCATCCTCCTGATGCCCGACACCGATGCCTCGCGTGGGTACCTTGCCGCCGCCCTCGGTCATCTCGGCAGGTTCGAGGAGGCGCGGCAGGTCTGGGCCGAGCTGATGGCGATCAATCCGGAATACGTCATGGAAGATCGGCTCAACCGGACCGCGGTCCAGCCAAGCCAGATCGAGCTGGTCCTCGGCGGAGCACGGAAGGCCGGACTGCCGGTCTGATCATGCCCGGCGATCACCCTGACGAATCGGGCAAGGCGATCTTGCGACCCCCTCTCGCATCAGCGCGGGAGTGGCGGCGGCGTTGCCCTGGGCCATCGCGTTGTACGGGGCGGCCGCGGCGGCGTTCGCTCGGGCCGGGCAAGCCATGCGGGTGCGTGCTCGTTATGGCGCCGCCTTTGATGTACATCCTGCTGCAAGGCCAGCGAAGCGAAGCGGCCGCGGCGCCTGGCCGGCAGGGACCGCGAGCCTGCCGGCGCTGCCACCCGCATGAAGAGGAAAGCTCGATGCGTGCCGCCCCTGCACCCGTGCACAACCAGTCCTATCTCGACGGCCCGCCGCGCCAGGTGCCGGGGTTCGAGAGCCTGCACCGCATGGTCGAGATGCTGCTGGCCGAGCGCGTCCCGGCGGACGGACGCGTACTGGTGCTTGGTGCGGGCGGCGGCATGGAACTCAAGGCCTTGGCGGAGGCGCATCCGGGCTGGAGCTTCGAGGGGGTGGATCCCTCGGCCGACATGCTCGATCTGGCGAGGGCGACGGTGGGCCCTTGCCTCGATCGCGTGGCCCTGCACCAGGGCCGGATCGTCGATGCGCCAGAGGGGCCGTTCGATGGGGCGACCAGCCTGCTGGTCTTCCACTTCATCGCGCGCGAAGAGCGCGCCGCCACCTTGAGAGAACTGCACCGCCGGCTCAAACCGGGCGCGCCGCTGGTCATCATGCATATCAGCTTTCCCCAGCAGGAGCCGGAGCGCTCGCGATGGATCGCCCGCCACGCCGCCTGGGGCGCTGCCCCCGGTACCGACCCCGCCGCGCTGGCAGGTGCCCGTGAGGCGATCGGCACGCGGCTGACGATCCTTTCACCCGACGAGGAGGAGGGGATGCTGCGGCAGGCCGGCTTCGAGGGCGTGAGCCTGTTCTACGCCGGACTGAGCTTCCGGGGCTGGGTCGCCCAAGCCGGCAGCGACTGACTTTCTGTCGTGCGCGCGCCACCGACGCCCCCCCCCCCCCCGCCGGCGCGGGGAGCGCTACTGCATGAGGAAGGCCGTCGCGACCTCGGTGAGCAGCGGCGACTGGATCAGGCTGTAATGCGTCGTGCCGGGAAGGATGGCGAGCTGGCTCAAGGGGCGCTGCGAGCCGTCGAGCCCGGCGTCGCGCTGGCCGCCGCCGAGCAGCTTCCAGAATGCGACCATGTGCTCGGGCCGGATCGCGTCGGCGTCGGCGAAGACCAGCAGGGTCGGGGCCGTGATGGCCCTGATGCCCTCGGACCAGTCGCGCTCGGGCTGGTTCATCTCGCCGGTCTTGCGCATCAGCCGCTCCCAGTCGACGTCCGGGTAGAGCTCGCCGAGCGGCGAGGCCGCGATCTGCTTGCCGATTTCGGCGGCCATGGCCGGCATCTCGGCGAAGGCCTGCCGGCCCTCGGGATAGTCGCCGTCGGTGCTGAAGGCCACGGAGACGGACACCAGCTTCTCGACCAGCTCCGGGTGCCGCATCGCGACCTGCAGCGCGACGCCGGCGCCGAGCGAATAGCCCATGACGCGCGCCCTGCCGATGCCGAGCTGGCGGAGCACGGCGGCGACGTCGTCGGCCATCGCCTCGGCGGACCAGGGCGCGTCGCTGTCCGTGCTGAAGCCGTGGCCGCGCAGGTGGATGGCGATCACCTGGTGGGTCCTGGCCATCGCGGCGAGCGGGGCGCCGAAGGTTTGGGACGGGTCGACGCCACCATGCAGCAGCACCAGCGGCGGGCCATCGCCGTGGATCTCGTAGTAGATTTCGGCGCCGCCGACCGGGACCTTGCCCGTGCTGCTCAAGGTGCTCATGGGCCTCTCTCCTGCGGCTTGGGCGATCACGGGCGCGGCGACCAGGGCCGCAGCGACAAAGGCGAGGGTCATGAGGGTGCGCCTCGGCATGATCGCTCCTCCTGAAATCGGCGGGACGCCGGCTGCAAGACTAGCTCGCCCTGGACGTGCAGTCGACCGCCGCGCGCCGCCCCTGCCGTCGCGCTCGCGGCGGGAACCGTTCCGGCCCTCATCCGTTTCGGCCGATGGCCCCGTGGGCATAGGGAGATCACAGGATTGGCGCAAGGAGACGAGTCGCTCGTGGCCGGGGACACCGCCGCGCAGCTGTTTGCATTGACCGACCGGCTGTTCCGGGCGACGGGCCCCGAAGAGGTGTACGAGGCGGTGCTGGAAGTGATCGGCGGGTTGCTGGGCTGCGACCGGGCTTCCATCCTGTTGTTCGACGAGGCGGGGATCATGCGCTTCGTCGCCTGGCGGGGCCTCACGGCCGACTACCGGGCAGCGGTCGACGGCCACTCGCCGTGGCAGGCCGGGACGCGCGAGGCGGAGCCGATCTTCGTGGCGGACATCAACGACACCGACGAGCCGGAGTGGCTGAAGCAGCGGATCGGGGCGGAGGGCATCGTCGGGCTGGCGTTCGTGCCGCTGTTCGTGCATGGCCAGGTGGTGGGCAAGTTCATGACCTATTTCCCGGCGCGGCGCGAGTTCACCGCGCATGATCGCGCCTGCGCCGTGGCCATCGCGCGCCAGGTGGGGTTCGCGCTCGAGCGCTACCGGGCCGAGCGCGCCCGCGAGACTGCCGAGCTGGGCCTGCGCGAGAGCGAGGAGCGCTTCCGCCACATGGCCGAGGACGCGCCGGTGATGATCTGGATCTCCGACAGCAGCGGCCGGTGCCTGCACATCAATTCGCTGCTGCGCGAGTTCTGGGGCGTGCGCGACGTGGCCAGCTTCGACTGGGCGACGACGCTGCACCCCGGCGATCGCGACGAGGTGGCCCGGCGCATGCAGGAGGCCATAGGCGCCAGGTCCAGCGCCACGGTGAAGGGCCGCTACCGCCGCAGCGACGGGGTATATCGCGTGCTGGAGACGGTGGCCCGCCCGAATTTCGGGCGGCACGGCGAGTTCCTGGGGATGATCGGCGTCAATGTCGACGTCACCGAGCGCGAAGAGGCCGACAAGCACAAGCGCCTGCTCATCAACGAGCTCAACCACCGGGTCAAGAACACGCTGGCGGTGGTGCAGGCGGTGGCACGCCAGACGTTCCGCTCCGAGGCGCCGCGCAGCCTGCAGCTGCAGGCCTTCGAGGGTCGCCTCGCCGCCCTGGCGCAGGCCCACAACCTGCTGGCGGCGGAGAGCTGGCAGAGCGCCTCGCTCGAGGAAGTCGCGCGCAAGTCGGTCAACGGCGACGCCGACTCGCGCGTGCGCCTGCACGGGCCGCATGTCGACCTCGAGCCCAAGCAGGCGGTGACCACCGCCATGGCCCTGCACGAGATGTACACCAACGCCGTCAAGCACGGCGCCCTGCGCGACCCCAACGGCTCGGTGCGCTTCGAGTGGCAGCTGGGCCCGGGGCCGGCGCCGGTCCTCACCATGCGCTGGTCGGAACACGGGCCGCTGCCCGTGCAGCGTCCGTCGCGGCGCGGCTTCGGCACCACCATGATCAAGCAGGCGCTGGGCGCCGAGCTCAATGCCGACATCGACCTCGACTACCTGCCGAGCGGGCTGATCTGCACGGTCACGGCGCGCCTGCCGGCGCGCCAGCCGGCGCCATGACCGGCACGACGTCCGGCGTGCCGGCGATGCGCGTCCTGATCCTCGAGGACGAGGTGCTGCTCGCCCTCGAGGCGGCCGAGACGCTCGAGGAAATCGGCGCCGTGGTGATCGGCCCGGCGTACCGGATCGACACGGCAATGGCGCTGCTCGATGCCGAGCGCCCCGACGCGGCGCTGCTCGACGTCAACATCAACGGCGCGACGAGCGCGAAGGTGGCGCAGCGGCTGAGGGACGAGAACATCCCGTTCGTACTGGCGACGGGCTATGCCAACCAGAGCGGCATCAGCGGCGAGGCCGCAATCATCGACAAGCCCTATGACCGCGCACAGTTGCAGGCCGCCTTCCTGCGCCTCGGCGCGGCCGCGACGCCCGGCCTGCCGACGTCGCCGGCGCGCCCGGCGTGAGGGCTCGGGCCGCGCTCAGACGGAGGTGTAGCCCCCGTCGACGAGATAATAGCCGCCGGTGATGAAGGAGGCGTCGTCCGACAGCAGGAAGCGCACGAGGTGCGCCACCTCCTCGGGGCGTCCGAGGCGCCCCAGGGGATGGCGGGCCACCAGCTGCGTGCGGAACTCCGGCGACAGGTTGGCGAGCAGCGGCGTTTCGATATAGGCCGGGCCGACGCAGTTGATGCGCAGGCCGCGCGGCCCGTACTCGGCGGCGGCGTTCCTGGTCAGGCCGACGACGCCGTGCTTGGCCGCCGTGTAGGCGCTGTTGTTGACCGCCGCGACGGCGCCGTGGATCGAGGCCATGTTGACGATGGCGCTGGCGGCGGCGCCGGCGTCGAGCATCGCCGGGATCTGGTAGCGCATGCCGTAGAGCACGCCGTTGAGGTTGATGTCGATGACGCGGTTCCAGTCGTCGATATCGACCTCGCCCGTCGGCGCCGCCTTGCCGCCGATGCCGGCATTGTTGACGGCATAATTGAGCCTGCCAAAGGAGCGCACGGCGAAATCGACCGCCTCGCGATTGGCGTCCGGCAAGGCGCTGTCGGCCACGAGCGGCGCCGCCTTGCCGCCGGCGGCGGCGATCTCGTCGGCAACCCGATGGGCGCCATCGCGGCTGATGTCGGCAACGACGACGCTGGCGCCGAGGCCGGCCAGCTCCTTGGCGATGGCTTCGCCGAGACCCGAACCGGCGCCGGTGACCAAGGCGACCTTGGCTTCGAACGACATGACGGCGATCCTTTCAAGTGGGGCGGGCCACTGCAGCCTGCCGTAACACCATGCAGCGGCAACGCCTTACGACGGATGCTGCGCCGGCATTGCGGCGCCAGCGCGGCGTGGGCGGCGCCCTACGCCCCGTATGGCACCCAGACGTTCTTGACCTGGGTGGCACGCCTCAGGAAGTAGTCGCCGGCGAAAATCGAGGCGTCGGCCACATCGTAGGCGAGGCCGCGCGAGGTCCAGGTCTGCTTGAGGTTGCCGATGGAGGCCTTCTCGACCATGGACGAGGCGGCGGCCGAGCCCATGAACCACACGCCATCGACGCCGTCGTGCTCGGCCAGCACGCGGCCCAGCGTCTCGGCGCCGCCGGTCACGATGTTGAGGACCCCGGCGGGTACGTCGGAGGTCTCGATCACCTGATAGAGATCAGTAACGGAGAGCGGCGCCCGCTCGGAGGGAACGAGCACGACGGTGTTGCCCATGGCGAGCGCCGGGGCGAGCAGGGCCACCGCGCCCAGCAGCGGGCGCTCCGGCGGGGCGACGATGCCGACGACGCCGAGCGGCTCGACCATGGCGAGGGCGACGGCGCGCAGCGGCGGGTTGTGCACGGCGCCATCGTACTTGTCGGCCCAGCCGGCGAAGGCGAACAGGCGCTCGACCGAGGCCGCCACCTCCTTTTGCGCCGAGGCCAGGCCGGCCCCGGTCTGCGCGCGGATGCGGCGGGCAAACTCGTCGGCGCGGACATCGAGGTTCTCGGCGAGGAAATAGAGGATCTGGGCGCGGGCATGCGCGGTCGCCGTGCCCCAGCCGAGGGCGGCGCGGGCGGCCTCGACGGCGTTGCGGATGTCCTTGCGGTTGCCCTCGCCGACTTCGCCGACGAGGCCGCCGTCGGGCCCGTGCACGGGCCGCGAATAGCCGGAATCGGGGCGCGCCTGCTTGCCGCCGACATACATCTTGGCGGTGCGGTCGATGCCCTCGGGGGCGTCGAGGGGATTGCGGGCGCCGCCCCCCGTCGTCGCAGCGGCCGGCTTCGCGGCCTCTGCGCCGGGGGCAGCAGCTTTCAGCGCCTTCTCCCAGCCCGGCTTGAGATAGGCCGCCATGCCCTCGCGGCCGCCCTCGCGGCCGAAGCCGCTCTCCTTGTAGCCGCCGAAGCCGACGGCGGCATCGAACTGGTTGGTGCCGTTGACCCAGACGACGCCGGCCTTGAGGCGCGGCGCGATGTCGAGGGCGAGGTTGAGGTTTTCGCTCCACACCGAGGCGGCAAGGCCGTAGCGCGTGTTGTTGGCGAGGGCGACCGCCTCGTCCGGCGTGCGGAAGCTCATCGCCACCAGCACCGGGCCGAAGATCTCCTCGCTGGCGACGGTGTTGGCGGGGGAGACCCCGGTGATCAGCGCCGGCCGGAGGAAGCAGCCGCCCCCCTTGGGCAGGTCGATGTCGGGCTCGTACAGTTCGCCGCCCTCGGCGACGCCGCGCTTGACCAGGTCGCGGACGCGTTCGACCTGCACCTGGGCGACCAGCGCACCGATGTCGACGGCCTTGTCGAGCGGATCGCCGACGCGCAGCGTCGCCATGCGCCGGCGGAGCTTGGCGAGGAAGCGCGCTTCGATGGATTCCTGGACGAGCAGGCGCGAGCCGGCGCAGCACACCTGGCCCTGGTTGAACCAGATGGCGTCGACCAGCCCCTCGACGGCCGAATCGAGGTCGGCGTCATCGAAGACGATATAGGGCGACTTGCCGCCGAGCTCGAGGCTGAGACCCTTGCCGCTGCCGGCGGTGGCGGCGCGGATGAGCTTGCCGACCTCGGTGGAGCCGGTAAAGGCGATCTTGTCGACGCCCGCGTGCTCGACCAGCGCGGCGCCGGTCGCGCCCATGCCGGTGACGATGTTGACGACGCCGGGGGGCAGCCCTGCCTTCTGCGTGATCTCGGCGAAGAGCAGCGCCGTGAGCGAGGTATACTCGGCCGGCTTCAGCACCACGGTGTTGCCGGCGGCGAGCGCCGGCGCGATCTTCCAGGCCAGCATCAGCAGCGGGAAGTTCCACGGGATGATCTGGCCGCAGACGCCGTAGGGCACGTGCCCGGGGAAGGCGCGCTCGAGATGCTGGGCCCAGCCGGCGTGGTGGTAGAAGTGGCGCGCCGCCAGCGGAATGTCGATGTCGCGGCTCTCGCGGATGGGCTTGCCGTTGTCGAGGCTCTCGAGCACGGCGAACAGACGCGAATGCTTCTGGATCAGGCGGGCGAGGGCATAGAGGTGGCGGGCCCGCTCGTAGCCGGTGAGCGCGCTCCACGCCGGGAAGGCGGCGCGCGCGGCCTTGACCGCCTTGTCGACGTCGGCGGCGCTGCCGTCGCTGACCTGCGCCAGCGGCTTGCCGGTCGCGGGGTTGTCGGAGGGGAAGGTCTTGCCGGGCTTCGTCCATTCCCCGGCGATGAAGTGGCCGAACCTGTTGCCGTGGCTCTCCAGCCAGGCGAGCGCCGGCTCCGGGCTCTCGGGCGCGGGGCCATAGTCGAGGGAGGCGAAGATTTCGGCGATCTTGTTCATTTCACTCTCCTCCGCCGCAGGGCGTCGTGTCGACGGATGGACCCCCACCCCCGCCCCCACCCCTCAAGGGGGAGGGGAGCCCGACTGACGCGTCGGTTCCTTCGCTCCCCTCCCCCTTGAGGGGAGGGGGCGGGGGTGGGGGTCGTGCAGCAGGACACGTTCACACCATCGGCATGCGGTAGTCGGCGGCGTAGCGGCCGGTCAGGTTGTGCTCGAGCTGGCGCTCGATGTCGGTCAAGAGGCTCGAGGCGCCGAAGCGGAACAGGTGCGGCTGCAGCCAGTGCGTGCCCAGTTCCTCCTTCATCAGCGCCATGTAGTCGAGCGCCGCCTTGGCCGAGGCGATGCCGCCCGCCGGCTTGTAGCCGATCTCGATGCCCGTCTCCTCGTGGAACCAGCGGATCATGCGGATCATGGCGAGCGAGGTGGGCAGCGTCGCATTGACCTTTTCCTTGCCAGTCGAGGTCTTGATGAAATCGGCGCCGGCCAGCATGCACACGAGGGACGCTCTGGCGACGTTGGTGAGGGTCGCCAGTTCCCCGGTGCCGAGGATGGTCTTCAGGTGTGCGTCGCCGCAGGCCTTGCGGAAGGCCCTGACCTGGTCGTAGAGGCCCTGCCAATCCCCGTTCAGCACCATCTGGCGCTCGATGACGATGTCGATCTCCCTGGCCCCGTCGGCGACCGAAAGCTCGATCTCCCTGAGCTTGGTCTCGAACGGGGCGAGGCCGTGCGGGAAGGCCGTCGACACGGCCGCCACGGGGATGCCCGAGCCCTCGAGCGCGGCCACCGCGGTCTTGACGAAGGCGTGGTAGACGCAGACGGCGCCGGGGACGATGCGGAGCCTGTCGGCCCCCAGCCCCTCGAGAATGTCCTGGCGCACCGGATGGCGGGCCTTGGCGCACAGCCGCTCGACGCGGCCGGGCGTATCGTCGGAATTGAGCGTGGTCAGGTCGATGAAGGTGATGGCCCTGAGCAGCCAGGCGGCCTGCCAGTCCTTCTTGACGGTGCGGCGGCCGGGGAGGGTGGCGGCGCGGCGCTCCAGCGCCGAGCGGTTCATGCGCACGCGCTCGAGCCAGTCGAGATCGAGCGGGAAGCCGGGGTTGCGCTTGTGGGCAGCCTGTTGCGGCGCCGGGCTGTCGACGACTCTGAGGTTCATAGGGCCTCCACCAGCGCAGGGATGAGTTGTTCGAGCTTTGCGGCGCCCTGCACCGCCATGGCCTTGGTGTGCTCGTGCGAAATCCTCTCGTCCGACAGGCCGGCACCCATGTTGGTGATCGAGGAGCAGGCCCAGACCTTGAGCCCGAGCATGCGCGCCACGATCACTTCGGGTACGGTGGACATGCCCACCGCAGTCGCGCCCAGCCCGATCGCCATGCGGATTTCGGCCGGCGTCTCGAACGAAGGCCCAGAGTACCAGAGATAGACGCCTTCCTTCAACGCCAGGCCCATCGCGGTCGCGATCTCGTGCGATTTGCCCCTGAGGCCCGGATCGTAGGCATCCACCATGTTGACGAAGCGGCGGTCGGTGGGCTCGCCGATCAGCGGGTTGATGCCGGCATAGTTGATGTGGTCGGCGATGAGCATGAGGTCGCCGGGGACGATGGCGGGATCGAGCGAGCCGGCGGAATTGGTGAGCAGCAGCGCCCCGGCCCCGAGCCCGGCGAGGGTCTCCAGCGCCGGGCGCATGGCGGCGGCGTTGCCGTGCTCGTAATAGTGCTCGCGGCCGGTGAGGATGGCCAGCCGCTTGCCGCCCATCTCGCCGATGAGCAGTTCGCTGCCGTGGCCGCTGACGCCGCCGCCGGGGAAGCCCTTGAGCTCGGCATAGGGAATGGCGACAGGCTCGCGCAGGCCGGCGCCCAGCCCCGACAGGCCCGAGCCGAGGACGAGCACCGCCTCGATCGGGGCGGCGCCGGCGCGCTCGCGGATGGTCTTGGCCGCCTTGGTCATGGAGCCGCTTTCGACAATGAAGCCGCATGACCCCCACCCCCGACCCCTCCCCTCAAGGGGGAGGGGAGCGATGGAGCCGCCCGCCCCAGCGATGAGGCTGCGAGGGCAGATTGGGAGGGCTTCCCTCCCCCTTGAGGGGAGAGAACGAGGGTGGGGGTCCCTGAGGCTGTTGGCATCATCGGTCCAGATGCCCGGGGCCGAAGG
>NZ_DASWVV010000183.1:0-14398 GCF_036406155.1 Devosia sp.
AGGCCGCGATCGGCGCGCGAAGCGGCTCGGGCTGGGCGAGCGCCGGGCCGCGGGCCATGGTGCGGCGCTGGACCTGCGGCTCGATCATGGTGATGGATCCGGAGTCCATGCCGGTGGCGACCACGGAGACGCGGATCACGCCGTCCAGCGCCGGGTCGAAGGCGGCGCCGAAGATGATGTTCGCTTCCGCGTCCACCTGCTCCGAAATCGCGTTGGCGGCCTCGTCGACCTCCAGCAGCGTCATGTCCAGGCCGCCGGTCACGTTGACCAGCACGGCCTTGGCGCCCTTCAGCGACACTTCGTCCAGCAGCGGGTTCTGGATGGCGTTCTGAGCGGCCATCAGGGCGCGGTCCTCGCCGGTGCCCTCGCCGGTGCCCATCATCGCCTTGCCCATCTCGGTCATCACCGTGCGAACGTCGGCGAAGTCGAGGTTGATCAGGCCCGGCAGGACCATCAGGTCGGTGATCGAACGCACGCCCGAGTGCAGCACCTGGTCGGCCATGCCGAAGGCTTCGGCGAAGGTGGTCCGCTCGTTGGCGATCCGGAACAGGTTCTGGTTGGGGATGACGATCAGGGTGTCGACGTAGCGCTGCAGCTCGGCGATGCCGGCGTCGGCCAGCCGCATCCGGTGGCGGCCTTCGAAGTGGAACGGCTTGGTCACCACGCCGACGGTCAGGATGCCGCGCTCGCGGGCGCACTTGGCGATGATCGGGGCCGCGCCGGTGCCGGTGCCGCCGCCCATGCCGGCGGTGATGAAGACCATATGGGCGCCGTCGAGGTGCTCGCCGATCTCCGGCACGCTCTCCTCGGCCGCGCTCATGCCCACTTCCGGGTGGGCGCCCGCGCCGAGCCCTTGCGTGACCTGCACGCCGAGCTGGATCCGGCGGTCGGTCTTGGAGAAGGCCAGTTGCTGGGCGTCGGTGTTGGCGACGACGAAATCGACGCCGTCGAGGCCGGAGGCGATCATGTTGTTGACGGCGTTGCCGCCAGCGCCCCCGACACCGAAAACCGTGATGCGAGGTTTAAGTTCCTGGATGTCGGGGATGGTGAGGTTGATCGTCATGGATGGCCCCATAGGTGGCGTTCGAGTGCCAGTTTTAGTCACCAATTCGTTAACCGGGTCCTAACAAACCACTTGAATGCGTTAACGCCGATGCAATTTGCAAGGCGAAACAAAGGTATGGTTAGGGGATGTTAATCATGAACTGACGCTGCAGGCGGCCGGTCCCGCTGCGTCGGGGCGCAAACCGACTCAGTGCCTGCTCAGAATGCCGACCGGAGCCAGCTGCCGACCCGGGCCAGATAGCCGTCGGTGCCGGTGAGCTTCACTCCGGTGCGGGGCTCGGCATATTCCTGGCCGCAGACCTGGGGGTAGATCAGCATCCCGGTGACCGTCGCGAAGGCCGCGCCCTTGGCCATGTCCGGCAAGCCCGAGATGCCCATCGGCCGGCCGCTGCGGACGTTACGGGCCAGCAGCCGCCGTGCGACCTCGGTCAGCCCGGTCAATTCGCTGCCCCCGCCGGTCAGCACGAAGCGGCGGCCGCACACGTCCATCATGCCCGTTGCGTGCATGCGGTCGCGCACCGCGGTCAGTACCTCCTCGATGCGTGGCCTGAGCACCCGGGTGATATGGGAGCGCGGGATCTGCCCCGGTGCCTCGTCCTGCAACGCGCCGACCGGCACGATGGGGATGAGCTCGCGCTCGTCCGCCTGGCCGGGAAGGACGCTGCCGAACATGGTCTTGAGCCGCTCGGCATCGGCGACGCTGACCGACAGCTGGCGGGCGAGGTCGAGCGTCAGGTGGTGGCCGCCGATGGCGATGGCATCGGCGTAGACCAGTTGCCCCTCGGAGAAGACCGCAACGGTCGTCGTGGCCCCACCGAAATCGATGCAGGCGACGCCCAGTTGCGCTTCGTCGTCGACCAGCGTCGACAGGCCGCTGGCGTAGGGCGTGGCGACGAGTGCTTCGATCTGCAGGTGGCAGCGATGCAGCACCAGTTCGATGTTGCGCATCGCCAGCGTCTCGGCACTGATCACCGAGACGTCGACGCTCAGCTGCTCGCCGACCATGCCGCGCGGATCGCGGATGCCCTTCTGACCGTCGAGGGCATAGCCGATGGGCAGGGCGTGGATGATCGACCGTTCCGGGCGTACGCTGCGGCCGTTGACGGCGCGCAGCACGCGCTGGATGTCGGCACGTTCGACCTCGAGCGCGCCCAGATTGACGGTGGCCGAGAACGTCTCCGACCCCAACCGCCCGGCGGTGACGTTGACGACGACGGACTGGACCGTGAGGCCGGCGGCGCGCTCGGCCATGCCGACGACGGTGCGTACCGCATGCTCGGCCTTGTCGAGATCGGTGACGACGCCGCTCTTGATGCCCGAGGAAGGGCCATAGCCGAAGCCGATCACCTCGGCGACGTGCGAGCGGCCCTTGAGCGAGCGCCCCTCCGGGCGGGGCGACAGCCGGGCGATGACGCAGCAGATCTTCGTCGAACCGATGTCGAGCACGGCAACGAGCGTCGCGCGCCCGCTCTGCGCCGGCTTGAGGCGGGCGGTCATGGCATCCGTCATCATGGTCGTTGCTTCTCCGCACCGCTGCCAGCATCCTCGCGCACCGCCGGCTTCAGCGCGACGATGCCGGGCACGCGCAGGTCGATGACATTGACGTCCCTATCCAGCAAGGCGTAGTCGGCCTGGTAGGCTTCGAGCTGGTCGAGCGCCTGGGCGACACCCCGTTCGGGCAGCTTCACCCGGAGCCCGCTATAGTAGATGAGGTCCCAGCGCCGGTCGCCGATGCGGCTCAGCACGGCAAGGTCGCGGGTGAGGGCGGCATGCTGGTCGAGGGCGCGGATCATGACCAGCGCATCGTCGGCCGCCCCCTCCCCCACCACCATCGGCAGTTCGGCGAAGGCGCCGGCCGGGTCCTCGCCGATGATGGCGCCCCGCTGGTCCACGAGCCAGGTGGCGTTGCCGCTGCGCCAGCGCGCCACCGGCTCCTTCTCGACGATCTCGACGATGATCTGGTTGGGATAGACCTTGCGCACGGTGGCGCTCTCCACGGCGCGGAGCCACTCCAGGCGGGCGCGGGCCTTGCCGACGTCAAAATCGAGGGTCGAGCTGCCGGCGGACATCGTCATCAACGCGACGATGTCGCTGTCGCGAGTGAGCGCCTGGCCGCTGATCGTGATCTGGTTGATGCCGAAACCGGCAGCCACGAACTCGCCCTGCACCATCTTCACCACGGCATTGGCGCCGAGGGCGAGCAGACCTCGCGCCTCGTAGGCGCCGACGATCAGCAGCAGCGCGAGGATGGCGCCGGCGACGCGGACGACGAGCCGGCGGTGCAACACCCAGGCGTGGCTGACGCTGACGAGGGCGGTGCGGCGCAGGGTACGGAGGGGAACGGGCAGATGGCGGGGATCGACGGGCTCAGCCCCGACGAAACTCTGTGCCATTACCTGCTGCAACTCGCGTCCTCCACCATCCAGGTGACCAGTTCCTCGAACGAATGGCCGGCGTGCAGGGCCTGTTCGGGAACCAGGGAAGTCTTGGTCATGCCCGGTTGGGTGTTGATTTCGAGGCAGACGAGTTCGCCGTCTTCCCCGGCCTTGTCGTTGTAGCGGAAGTCGGTCCGCGAGACGCCCCGGCACCCCAGCGCAGCATGCGCCTTGAGGCTCATCTTCTGCACTTTGTCGTAAATTTTCGGTTGAATTTGCGCCGGCACGATGTGTCGCGAGCCGCCCTGCGCGTATTTCGCCTCGTAATTGTAGAAGGCGAGGTCGGTCACGATCTCGGTCACCCCCAGCGCCACGTCTCCCATCACCGCGCAGGTCAGTTCGCGGCCCGGGATGTAACGCTCGACCATGACCTCCTCGCCGCTGTTCCAGTCTTCGCGCAGGATCTCCTGCGGCGGGTGCGCCTGGTCGGCGCCGACGATGAACACGCCGAAGCTGGAACCGTCGGCGATCGGCTTGACGACGTAGGGCGGCGCCATCACGTGGCCCCTCGCGACCTCGGCGCGCGAGACGATCACGTGATCGGTCACCGGAATGCCGGCGGCCTTGAACATGATCTTGGCCTGGTGCTTGTCCATGGCCAGCGCCGAGGCCAGCACGCCCGAATGGGTGTAGGGAAGCTCGAGCAGCTCGAGCAGGCCCTGCATGATCCCGCTCTCGCCGAAGGTGCCGTGCAGGGCGTTGAAGACGACGTCGGGCCGCAGCGCCGTCAGCACGTTGTAGATGTCGCGGTCGACGTCCACCTCGGTGACGCGATAGCCGGCGTTGCGCAGCGCCGCGGCGCATTCCCGGCCGGAACTCAGCGACACCTGGCGCTCATTGGACCAGCCGCCCATGAGGACGGCAACGTGCTTGGTCATCATCGCTGCTCCACGAACGGCCCGCCGCCATGCCCGCCGCGGCTCATGCCGCTTCCGGCTCCTCGCCCATCAGTGCCCCGAGTTCGCCGGGGAGCTGGGCAGCCCATTGCGTGATGTTGCCGGCCCCGAGGCAGACGACGTAGTCGCCTTCGGCCGCGCGGCTGGCGATCAGCGGCGCCAGCGCCTCGGGCCGGTCGAGCACGCGCGCGTCGCGGTGCCCCCGGGCGCGGATGCGGGAGACCAGCTCCTCGTGGGTGACCCCCTCGATCGGGGTTTCGCCCGCGGCATAGACGGGCGCGACGATGACGGTGTCGGCATCGTTGAAGCAGGTGGCGAAATCGTCGAACAGGTCATGCAGGCGGGTGTAGCGGTGCGGCTGCACCACGGCGATGACGTCGCGCCGCGCCGATTGCCGGGCCGCCTTCAGCACCGAGGCGATTTCCACCGGATGATGGCCGTAGTCGTCGATGATGGTGATGCCGCCGACGGCGCCGGTCCGCGTGAACCGGCGCTTGACGCCGGAGAAGGTCTTGAGCCCCTTGCGGATGGCCTCCGCCGGCACCTTGAGCTGGTCGGCGACGGCGATGGCGGCGGTGGCGTTGAGCGCGTTGTGTTCGCCGGGCATGGGCAGTTCCAGCCCCTCGATGCGCAGATGCGTCTGGCGGATGCGGTCGCGGATCTCGACCGCGAACTGCTGCACGCCGTCATGGTTCTCGAGGTCGACGAGCCGCACGTCGGCCTGCGGGTTGCGGCCGTAGGTGATGACGCGGCGATCGCGGATGTCGCCCACCAGGGCCTGGACCTCGGGGTGGTCGAGGCACATGACGGCGAAACCGTAGAACGGCACGTTCTCGACGAAGTTGAGGAACGCCTTCTTCACCCCGGCGAAATCACCGTAATGGTCGAGGTGCTCCGGATCGATATTGGTGACGACGGCGATGTCGGCGGGCAGCTTGACGAAGGTGCCGTCGCTCTCGTCGGCCTCCACCACCATCCACTCGCCGCCGCCCAGCCGGGCATTGGTGCCGTAGGCATTGATGATGCCGCCGTTGATGACGGTGGGGTCCATGTTGGCCGCGTCGAGCAACGTCGCCACCAGCGTCGTCGTCGTGGTCTTGCCGTGCGTGCCGCCGATGGCAATGGCGTACTTGAAGCGCATGATCTCGGCCAGCATTTCGGCGCGGCGCACGATCGGCAGGCCCTTGGCGCGGGCGGCGACGAGTTCGGGATTGTTCTTCTTGATCGCCGAGGAGACGACGACGACCGCGGCATCCCTGAGGTTTTCGGCGCGCTGGCCGATCTCGACGTGAACCCCCATCGCCTGCAGGCGCAGCACGTTGGGATTGGCGGCACTGTCCGAGCCGCGCACGGCGTAGCCCTGGTTGTGCAGGATTTCCGCGATGCCGCTCATCCCGATCCCGCCAATGCCCACGAAGTGCACCGGCCCGATGTTGCGCGGCATCTTCATCTGGATTCGTTCCCCTGCTGGCGGAGGGCAAGGCGCTCCGCGATTTCGGCCAGCTTCTCCACCGCCCGCGGTTGTCCGAGCGCTTTCGCCGCCGCCGCCGCCCTGTGCAGAGCCTCCGGCTCACCGAGAAGTGATGCAAGCCGAGTGCCAAGGGAAAGCGGCGAAAGCGTGGCCTGCTCGGCGATCCAGCCGGCCCCGGCGGCCTCCATCACCAGCGCGTTGTTGCGCTGGTCGGCGTCGAGCGAACCGGGCAGCGGCACGAGGATGGCAGGGCGGCCGATGGCGCACAGCTCCGCAACGGTCGAGGCGCCGGAGCGGGCGATCACCAGGTGGCTGTGCGCCATGCGCTCGGGCAGGTCGTCGAAGAAGGCGGCGAGCTCGACGTTGATCTTGGCCCGCCGGTAGGCCTCGGCCACCCGGTCGATGTCCTCGGGCCGGCACTGCTGCACGATGTTGAGCCGCGAGCGCAGTTCGGCCGGCAATTCGGCAATGGCCGGCGGCACCAGGTCGGCAAAGGCACGGGCCCCCTGGCTGCCGCCGAAGACGAGGACGTGCAACGGCCCGGCCTCGGTCAGCGGCGGATAGGGGACGTCGGCGACGGCCGTGACCCGGTCACGCACCGGGTTGCCGGTCACGAGGCTCTTGTCGGCATAGGGCTCGGCCCTTGCGGTGCGCTCGAAGCTGAGCGCAACCACCCGGGCATGGCGGGCCAGCGCACGGTTGGCGCGTCCCATCACCGCGTTCTGCTCGTGCAGCACGCCGGGGATGCCGGCGAGGCTGGCCGCGAGGAAGGGCGGAAAGGTCGGGTAGCCGCCGAAGCCGACGACCGCGGCCGGACTGATTCGGCGCAGGCTCGACCACGCCACCGCCGTGCCCCATACGACGCGAAGGCCGGCCAGCAGGAACTTCGCCGGATTGCCCGTCGACGGCGTCGCCGACGGCACGATGTGAATGTCCTGCGCCGGAAAGCCCTTGCCGTATTCGCCCACGCGGTGATCGGTCATCAGGTGGATGACGTGGCCGCGCCGGCGCAGTTCCTGCGCCAGCGCCATGGCCGGGAAGAGGTGTCCGCCCGTGCCGCCCGCCATGAGAACGAAGGTGCTCATTCGGCCGCTGCCAGCACCGGGCCGCGATAGGCGGGGAGTCCCGTCGCCAGGCGTTCTTCGGGGCGCTTGCGGGTCAGGGCCAGCATCAGGCCCGCCCCGAAGGCGATGGCGACCATCGAGGTGCCGCCGTAGGAGACGAACGGCAGCGTCATCCCCTTGGGCGGAATGAGGTTGAGATTGACGGCGAGGTTGATGGCGCTCTGCAGCCCGAACTGGATGGCCAGCGTCGAGGCTCCCAGTCGGGCGAACAGGCTGGTCTGGCGCTGCGCGCTGAGCAGTGCGCGGATGACGATGAAGGCGATCAGCGCGACGAGGCAAAGGCAGAACAGCAGGCCGAACTCGCCCGCGGCCGCCGAGAACACGTAGTCGGCATGGGCGTCGGGAATGAACTTCTTGGCGATGGATTCTCCCGGCCCGCGCCCGAACCAGCCGCCCTCGAGCAGCGAGTTGAGGGCCTTGTCCACCTGGTAGGTGTTGCCCCCCTCAGGGTTGATGAAGGTGTCGATGCGCCGCGCGAAGTGGGGAAAGAACATGTAGGCCCCGAACAGCCCGCCGACGCCGGCGAGCATCAGCCCGAAGATCCACAACCAGGAGATGCCGGACAGGAACAGCAGCGCCGCCCACGTTGCCAGCACCAGCGCCGTCTGGCCGATGTCGGGCTGCAGCAGCAGCCCGCCGACGATGGCCAGCATGATGAGGGTGGCGAGCGAGCGGGCCGGCATGCCCTTCTGCTTCATGCTTTCGGCGAACAGCCAGGCGCCGATCACGGCGAAGGCGGGCTTGACGAATTCGGAGGGCTGGATGGTCTGCCCGAAGGCCGATATCCAGCGCCTGGCGCCCTTCACCTCGACGCCGAACCTGAGCGTCAGCCAGAGCAGCACGAGGCTGCCCAGCAGGACGAGGATGGCCGAGACGCGGGCGGCGCGCTGCGACAGCAGCGAGGTGGCGACCAGCACGACGACAGCCGGGATGGTGAACAGGCCATGCCGGATGATGAAATGCCATGGACCGAGGCCGAGGCGCTCAGCGACCGGGGGACTGGCCGCGAAGCTCAGTACCATGCCCACGGCGAGCAGCAGCAGCAGGCCGGCCAGCAGCCCCTTGTCGATCGTCCACCACCATTCGGCGATGGGGGTCTTGCGCTCCCGTGAGAACATGCCGACGCGCCGCCCTTGCCCGGCGGCCTCCTACGCGAACTCGATGCGCCACTGTAGCGCCCGGATGGTTAGCAAGCGGTGACCGGCGTCGCGTTTTGCGAGTCGGCGCGTCCTCAGCGCAGCTTGAGCGAGCTGAGCCCGATCAGCGCCAGGACGAAGGAGATGATCCAGAAGCGGATGACCACCTGGCTCTCGGTCCACCCCATCATTTCGAAATGATGGTGGATGGGCGCCATTTTGAACACGCGCTTGCCGGTGAGCTTGAACGACGCGACCTGGACGATGACGGACACGGCCTCGAGTACGAACAGGCCGCCGATGATGGCCAGCACGATCTCGTGCTTGGTGGCGACGGCGATCGTGCCCAGGGCCCCGCCCAGCGCCAGCGAGCCGGTATCGCCCATGAAGATCTGCGCCGGCGGCGCGTTGAACCACAGGAAGCCGAGCCCCGCCCCGATCAGCGCGCCGCAGACCACGGCCAGCTCTGCCGTGCCGGGCACGGAATTGATCAGCAGGTATTCGGAGAAGGTCGTGCTGCCGACGAGATAGGCGATCAGCCCGAAGCAGGCGGCCGCGATCATCACCGGCACGATGGCGAGCCCGTCGAGCCCGTCGGTCAGATTGACCGAGTTACCGGCCGAGACGATGACGAAGGCGCCGAACAGGTAGAAGCCCCAATAGAGCGGCAGCCCGAGGCCCTTGACGAACGGGAAGAACAGCGAGGTCGAGATCGCCGGGTCGGTCAGCTGGGCGAGGAAGAAGGCGGCGATGAGGGCGATGGCCCCCTCGATCGCCAGCCGCTGCCGGCCGCCGAAGCCGGCGTGGGACATGCGCTTGACCTTGAGATAGTCGTCGTAAAGGCCGATGGCGCCAAAGGCGATGGTCACGCCCAGCACCACCCAGACATAGCCGTTGGCGAGGTTCGACCACAGCAGGATCGAGGTCACCGCGCCGGCGAGGATCATCAGCCCGCCCATGGTGGGCGTGCCCTTCTTGGTCAGCAGGTGCCCCTGCGGCCCGTCCTCGCGGATCGGCTGGCCCCGCCCCTGGCGCACGCGCAGCAAGGCGATCATGTTCGGCCCGAACAGGAAGACGAAAAAAAGCGCGGTAATCACCGCGCCGGCCGTCCTGAATGTAATATAGCGAAAGACGTTGAAGGCGGCGAGGCTGTCGCCGAACTGGCCTAGGAAATACAGCATGTTCTACGCGTCCCTGGTCCCGGCGCTGTGGCAGCTCAACTGAACCGGTCGCGTATCGCTTGCACGAGGCCCGCCAACCGCACGCCTTTCGATCCTTTGATCATGATTGCGTCGCCATATGCAAGGCTCGCGAGGATGGTTTCGCCGATCTCCTCGATCGCCGCGGCGTGCGTTATCTCGACCGCGTCGCGCAGGCCCTCGGCAAGTGCCGTCATCGCCGGACCGACCAGGAATAGCTTGTCCGGCCTGGCTGCGAGGACCTTCTCCTTGAGCGATGCGTGAAGCACGCCACCTTGCGGCCCCAGTTCCAGCATGTCGCCGAGGACCAGGATCCTGGCGCCGCCGGGAGCCTTGGTGCCGGCAAAAACATCGAGCGTTGCCGCCATGGACGCGGGGTTGGCATTGTAGCTCTCGTCGATGAGCAGCAGCGGCCTGTCCCCGGGCCCGAGCCGGCTCGTTGCTCCCCTGCCCTCGGGGGCGCCGAACCCCGCCAGCGCCTCGAGCGCCAGCTTGACGCCTTCGCCCGAAAGCTCGGCCACGGCCAGCGCCGCCACGGCGTTGGCGACCATGTGCCGGCCCGGCACCGGCAACTTGAGGTCGAACGTCCTGCCGTCGTGCACGACGCGCGCCCGCATCCCGGTGGCCGTGGAATCGGCGCGCTCGATGTGCCAGTCGGCGCTGTCGTCGAAGCCATAGGTGACGATGCGCCCGACCCCGGCCTTGCCGGCGCGGTTGAACAGGATGTGCAGCCAGTCGTGGTCGGTATTGAGCAAGGCCGTACCGCCGGGCTCCAGGCCGAGGAAGATCTCGGCCTTGGCCGCGGCGATATCGGCGACCGAGCCGAAGAACTGCAGGTGCGCGGCGGCGACGGTGGTGACCACGGCGACGTGCGGCCTTACCAGCCTGACCAGCGGCGTGATTTCGCCGGGGTGGTTCATGCCGATCTCGAAAACGCCGAACTGCGCCGATCGCGGCAGCCGCGCCAGCATCAGGGGCACGCCCCAGTGATTGTTGAAGCTCTTGATCGAGGCGTGGGTCTCGCCCGCTGCCGACAGCGCGGTGCGGATGGCCTCCTTGGTCGTCGTCTTGCCGGCACTGCCGGTCACCGCGATGATCTGGGCGCGGCTGCGGGCCCGTGCCGCCTGCCCCAGCGCGACCAGCCCCGCCAGCGGATCGGGAACGACGACGAGGTTGCGGCCGCCATGGCGAGCGAAATAATCCTCCGAGACCAGCGCCGCCGAGGCGCCCGCGGCGAGCGCGGCCTCGACGAAGTCGTGGCCGTCGTGGGTTTCGCCCTTGATGGCCACGAACAGCGCCTCCGGCGCGATCTCGCGGGAGTCGATGGACACGGCGTGGATGGGGCCGTCGAGCACGCCTTCGGGACGTCCGCCGGTGGCGGCAACGATCTCGGCGATGGTCCACAGAGGCGACACGTCAAAGCTCCCTCAGCGTCTCGGCCACGACTTCGTGGTCGGAGAAATGATGCCTGGACGTCCCGACGATCTGGTAGTCCTCGTGACCCTTGCCGGCGATCAGCAGCACGTCCTGCGGGCCGAGCGCCGCGACGGCGGCGGCGATTGCCCCGCGGCGGTCGCCGATCTCCTCGGCCCCGCGCGCGGCCGCGATGATCTGGGACCGGATCGCGGCGGGCTCCTCCGTCCGCGGATTGTCGTCGGTGACGATGACGCGGTCGGCAAGTTCGTGCGCGATCGCCCCCATGACCGGGCGCTTGGCCTTGTCGCGGTCGCCGCCGCAGCCGAACACGACGACGAGCTTGCCGCGCGCATAGGGGCGCAGCGACTGCAGCGCGTTCTTGAGGGCGTCGGGGCTGTGCGCGTAGTCGACGAAGATCGCACCGTCGCCACGCCGGCCGACCAGTTCGAGCCGCCCCTTGGCGCCCTTGAGCGTTTCCAGCGCCGCAACGGCCCGGTCCTTGTCGGCTCCCGCATTGGTGGCAAGGCCGAGCGCAACGAGGGCATTGCTGACCTGGAAGGCGCCGGTCAGCGGCAGGTGGAAGCTGACCTCTTCGCCGACCAGGCGGCCCCGCACGCGCTGGCCGAAGCCCTCGTTGGAAATGTCGGTGACCTCGAAATAGGCCCCCTCCCGCCCGACCGTGAGCAGCGTCACTCCGCGGTCCAGTGCCGCGAACAGGAACGGCATGTGCTCCGGATCGTCGCTGTTGACGACGGCGGCGCCGTCGTCGGCCAGCAGTTCACGGAACAGGCGGAGCTTGGCCTCGCGGTACGGTTCGAACCCGCCGTGATACTCGAGATGGTCCTGGGTAAGGTTGGTGTAGCCGACGGCCCGGAACCGCAGCCCGTCGACGCGGCGCTGGTCGAGGCCCTGGCTCGAGGCCTCGAGCGCGACGTGGTCGATCCCCTGCAGCTTGAGGTCGCGCAGGTCGCGGTGCAGGGCCAGCGCGTCGGACGTGGTGAGTTCGCGCGGCACGAGCCCGGCGGCCGTTTCCACCCCGACGGTGCCGAGGCTCGCCCCGGCGATGCCGCAGGCCGCCCAGATCTGGCGCACGAAGGAGACGATCGAGGACTTGCCGTTGGTGCCGGTGACGGCGACGGCGATTTCGGGCTGGGGCGCGAAGCGGCGCGCGGCAGCGCGCGCATAGACGGCGCGGACATCGTCGACAAGCACCACCGGCACGCCGGGGTCGACGTCGGGCTGCCGGTCGCTGATCACCGCCACCGCGCCGCGGGCGGCGGCTTCGGCCGCGAAGGCGTTGCCGTGCACGCGCGTGCCGGGAAGCGCGAAGAAGGCCTCGCCCGGCGCAATGGCGCGGCTGTCGGCGTTGATGCCTTCAACGGCAAGGTCGGGCGGGCGCTTGCCGACCGCGCCTGCAAGCAGGTCTGCCAGGGCGAATGACAATCCGGTTTCCCTTCTGGGCGGACTCTAGCGGAGTTCCACTGGAACGAGGTTGGTATCTATCATTTCGCCGAAATCGGGGCTGATGCCAAGCATCGGCGCGGCGCGCTGGATGATGCGGCCGGTCACCTCGCCGGCGTTCCAACCGGCCGTCACGCCCGACTGCTCGTTTTCGCGCTGCGGTTCATCGACGATGACGACCATGGCGTAGCGCGGGTTGTCGAGCGGGAAGGCCGAGGTGAAGACGTTGAGGTTGAGGCCCGAGGCGTAGCGGCCGTTGACCACCTTTTCGGCCGTCCCGGTCTTGCCGCCCGCGCGGTAGCCCGCCGCCGCCTTGTTCATGCGCGTGCCGGAGCCCTCGAGCGCATTGAGGCGCATCAGGTAGCGAATGGCGGCACTGGTGCGCGGCGAGATCACCGGACGATAGAGCGCCCGGGCCTCGGCCTCGCTGCGCTTGTACAGCGTGGGGTTGACCATGTAGCCGTCGTTGACGAAGGCGGCAGTTGCCATCGCCATGTGCAGGGGGCTGATGCTGAGCCCGTGGCCGAACGACGCCGTGGCGGCCACGATCTCCGAGAACGTCTTGGGCACGCTGGGGCTGCGCATTTCCGGCAGTTCGAACGGCACGCGTTCGTCGAAGCCCAGCTTGCTGAGAAAGGCCCGGAAGTTGTCCTTGCCCCATTGCTCCATGATCCTGATGGTGCCGACGTTGGACGAGTACTTGTACACTTCCGGCAGGCTCAGGATGCGATGCTTGCCGTGGAAATCGTCGATGGTGAAGCGGCCGAAGCGGATGCCGAACCGGGCATCGAAGGAGTCGGTGAGCCTGACGAGGCCGCTGTCGAGCGCCCCAGCCATCGTCACCGTCTTGAAGGTCGAGCCGAGTTCGAAGATGCCCGAGGTAATGCGGTTGAAGCGCTGGTCCTTCTTGCCGTCGACGGGCTCGAACAGCGAGGCGGGATTGTTGGGGTCGAAATCCGGCAGCGAGGCCATGGCGATGACTTCGCCGGTCCGCACGTCGAGCATGACGCCGGCGGCCGCCACGGCCTTGTAGCGGGTGAGCGAGTCGAGCAACTGCTCGTACATGACGTGCTGCACGCGCAGATCGATGGAGAGGTCGACCGGCGTCAGCGCATTGCCGCGCGCCAGCCCGATGGACTGCAGCAGCGCGACATCCTCCCCGTCCATGTGCTTTTCGATGCCGGCGATGCCCTGGTTGTCGATGTTGACGGCGCCGAGGATATGCGCCGCCTCCCTGCCGCCCGGGTAGAAACGCTTGCTCTCGGTGACGAAATCGAGGCCGGGGATGCCGAGGTTGAAGATGCGGTCCTGCTGGGCGGGGGAGAGTTCGCGCTGCACCCACACGAACCCCCTGTCGCCCGAAAGGCGCTGGCGCAGCCACCCCGCGTCGAGCCCCGGCAGCACGCTGCGCAGCGCTTCCACGGCCTCGTCGACGTCGATGATCCGCCGCGGCTCGGCGAACAGCGAGGGCACGCGGATGTCGACGGCCAGTTCCAGCCCGTTGCGGTCGAGAATGGCCGGGCGCGTCGCCGTGATCAGGTCGCGTTCCTGCCCCTCGATGGTGGAGTCGGTTTCCACCATGCCGAGTTGCACCAGCTTGCCGCCGACGATGGCGAAGACGACGGCCAGCGCCGCGATCACCCAGCGGATGCGCGCCTTGGTGAGGTTGCCGCGGGCCTTGCGGCCGCCGTCGAGTGCAATGGGTACCGCCGCTTCGGAAATGATCGCCATGTTCAGTTCATCTCGATCAGCTGCTGGATGGGATCGACGCCGGCGTCGAGGGATTCGAACAGCGCGTCCAGGGCGGCCGTGTCGGGTTTTGCCACCGGGCGCATCGGCAGGCTTTCGAAACTGCCGAACTGCTTCTGGTCGGCGGGCGCCAGCCCCAGCGCCGCCTGGTGGCGGGTGACGATGGGGGCGACGTGCGCCGGCTGGTTGAGGTAGGCCCAGTCGGCCTTGAGCAGCGACAACTGGCCCTCCTGGCGCTCGATCAGGCGCTCCAGCCGCCCCCGCTCGCTGGCCGTGTCCTCGACCGCATACTTGAGCGCGTACACCCCGACCAGGGCGAGCAGGCTGGTGGCCACGAGGAAGAGGTTGAGGGTGCGGATCATGCGGCACCCCGGAGTCGCGGCACGCCGAGTCCCTCATAATGCACCGCGCGGGCGGGCGCCGCCGAGCGGCGGGCAGCGCGCAGG
>NZ_DASWVV010000184.1:0-17333 GCF_036406155.1 Devosia sp.
CCTATCCGATCCACTCCTTCGGTTTCATCATGAGCGGCGGCGTCGTGCGCTCCATGCCGGCCGAGCCGAGCGAGGATTTCATGCGCGCGCTCGACCGCGCCGTCCGCCACTCCATCCCCAAGCCGATCGCGCTGATCCTCAACTATCCGGCCAACCCGACCGCCTACACGGCCTCGCTCGACTTCTACAAGGAGGTCGTGAGGTACTGCCGCGAGCACGACATCTTCATCCTGTCCGACCTCGCCTATGCCGAGATCTATTTCGACGATGAGGTGCCGCCTTCGGTGCTGGAGGTGCCGGGCGCGATCGACATCGCCGTCGAGTTCACCTCGATGAGCAAGACCTACTCGATGCCGGGCTGGCGCGTCGGCTTCGCCGTCGGCAACGAGCGGCTGATCGCGGCGCTGACGCGGGTCAAGTCCTATCTCGACTATGGCGCCTTCACCCCCATCCAGGTCGCTGCCGCTGCCGCCCTCAACGGTTCGGACGAGGTCATCGAGGAGGTGCGCAGGGTCTACCGTACCCGCCGCGACGTGATGGTCGAAAGCTTCGCCCGGGCCGGCTGGCCGATCCCGTCGCCGAAGGCGACGATGTTCGTGTGGTCGCCCATCCCGGACCAGTATGCCGACCTCGGCTCGCTCGAATTCGCCAAGCTGCTGATCCAGGAGACCGGCGTCGCCGTCGCCCCCGGCGTCGGCTTCGGCGAGTATGGCGACCAGTATGTCCGCCTGGCGCTGGTCGAGAACGAGCAGCGCATCCGGCAGGCCGCCCGCAACATCAAGAAGTTCCTCGCCGGTGCGCCCAGCCGCGGCAATGTCGTGCCGCTGGCAGTCGGGAAGTGAGGTGCGGCCTCACTCCTATTGACTGATAGGCCACTTCCTATCCATAGGTGTCGCTCGCAGGAGTACCCGATGAGCGACATCCAGTCTTTCCGCCAGTCCGTCGAAGCCTTCATCGCCGCCCACGGCTGGACGCCCACCCGCTTCGGGCGGGCGATCGCCGGCGATCCGCTGTTCGTCTTCGACCTGCGCGAGGGCCGCGAGCCGCGCTCGGATACGCGCAACCGCATCCTCAAGGCGATGCAGGAGTTCTCGGAATCGACGGCGGAGGCGCCGCTCAGGATCGGCGTGGCGGGGCTGGGCAATGTCGGCGCGACACTGGTCAAGATCCTGCTCAAGGACAGCGAGGCGCTGACCCGCAAGGTCGGCCGCTCCATCGTGGTGACCGCCGTCAGCGCCCGCTCGCGCTCGCGCGATCGCGGCATCGATCTGAGCGGGCTCAGATGGTTCGACGACCCTGTGGCGCTGGCCAAGGCCGACGACATCGACCTGTTCGTCGAACTGATCGGCGGCGAGGATGGCCCGGCGCTGGCGGCGATCAAGGCGGCGCTCGATATCGGCCGGCCGGTGGTGACGGCCAACAAGGCGCTGCTCGCCCGGCACGGGGTGGCGCTGGCCAGGCTGGCCGAGGAATCGGGCGCCCAGCTCGGCTTCGAGGCAGCGGTCGCCGGCGGCATCCCGGTGATCAAGACGCTTCGCGAGGGGCTGGGCACGGCCCGCATCGAGCGCGTCTACGGCATCATGAACGGCACCTGCAACTACATCCTCACGCGCATGGGCGAAGAGGGCATCTCGTTCGAGGCGTGCCTCGCCGACGCGCAGAAGCTGGGCTATGCCGAGGCCGATCCGACGTTCGACGTCGAGGGCTACGACACGGCCCACAAGCTCGCCATCCTCACCAGCCTGTGCTTCGGCTGCGAGATCGCCCCGGACGAGGTGTTCGTCGAGGGTATCACCAGAATCACGCAGGCCGACATCAAGGTGGCCGGCGACCTCGGCTACAAGATCAAGCTGCTGGGCGTGGCGCAGCGCTCCGCCGACGGCATCGAGCAGCGCGTGCACCCGACGCTCGTCCCCAAGACCTCGGCCATCGCCGGCGTCGACGGCGTGCTCAACGCGGTGGCGCTGGAGACAGACCATGTCCACGAACTGCTGCTGGCGGGGCCGGGCGCCGGCGGCCCGCCGACCGCATCGTCGGTGCTCTCGGATATTCTCGACATCGCCCGGGGCACGAAGGTGCCGCCGCTCGGCGTGCCGAGCCAGGAACTGACGCCCTACCGCCAGGCACCCATGCGGGCGCATGAAGGCGGCTATTATATCCGACTAAATGCCAAGGATATTCCCGGGGCGCTTGCCGCTATTGCTTCTCGCATGGGTGCGGCAGAGATCTCGCTCGAGAGTGTCATCCAGCGGCCGGACTTGCGTGTTACGGACGCGCAGTCGGACGGGGTGCAGACCAGGACGGTCGTGCTGCTGACGCATTCCACGATGGAGGCCACGGTGCGCGAGGCGCTTGCGCAGATCGCCGGCGACGGATTCATAGTCGGCGAACCGCAGCTCATCCGCATCGAAACGCTGTAATGACGCTCCCGGCGTGGAGCAGGGAGCCAGAATGAAACTGTCGACGATCGACGAATCGAAGCGGCCCGCGGTGCTCGACCGCAGCTTCACGCTGGAGCTGGTCCGCGTCACCGAACGCGCCGCCATCGCCGCCGCCGCCTGGCGCGGCAAGGGCGACGAAAAGGCGGCCGACGCCGCCGCCGTGGCGGCGATGCGGGCCGAACTCGAGCGCGTGCACATCACCGGCCGCATCGTCATTGGCGAGGGCGAGCGCGACGAGGCCCCGATGCTGTATATCGGCGAGGAAGTCGGCGCCGGCGACGGGCCCGAGGTCGACATCGCCGTCGACCCGCTCGAAGGCACGACGCTGTGCGCCAAGAACCAGCAGGATTCCATCTGCGTCCTCGCCATGGCGGAGCGCGGCGGGCTGCTGAACGCCCCCGACGTCTACATGCAGAAGATCGCCATCGGCGGGCACTATCCGCCGGGAACGGTCGACCTCGACTGGACGGCGACGGACAACGTCAAGTCGCTGGCCGACGCCAAGGGCGTACCGTTCAAGGAAATCACCGCCTGCGTGCTGGACCGGCCGCGCCACGCGGCGCTGATCGAGGAACTGCGGGTGGCCGGGATTCCGGTGAAGCTGATCGGCGACGGCGATATCGCCGGCGTGATCCATACCACCAATCCCGAGGAATCGGGCATTGACATCTATCTCGGCTCGGGTGGTGCGCCGGAGGGCGTGCTCGCCGCCGCGGCGCTGCGCTGCGTGGGCGGCCAGATCCAGGGGCGGCTGATCCTCGATACCCCCGAGAAGCGCGAGCGGGCGGCCCGCATGGGCATCTCCGACCCCAACAAGAAATACACCGTCAACGAACTGGCCTCGGGCGACGTCCTGTTCGCCGCCACCGGGGTGACCGAGGGCACGCTGCTGGGCGGCGTGCGCCTGCGCAAGAACTCGATCCAGACCTCGACGGTGGTGATGCGCTCGTGGTCGCGCACCGTGCGCTGGATCCGGGCGGAGCACCGGCGCTAAGCCACCTGCAGGGCGGGGCAGGGCCGGGCGGCGGGGCCCGGCCGAAACCGCAGCGGGCGTTTGCGCGTTGTGCGCGCGGAACAGGAGAACGCCCATGAGCAAACTTGTTTCCGCCACCGGCGGCGTTGCCGCCCTCTTCGTCATGGCCACGGCATCACTGGCCGTCGCGCAACCGCTCAGGATCGTCGTCACCGAGCCGGGCGTGATCGCCCCCATCAGGGTGCCGGCCGGCCGGTATGCCTTGCCCAGCCGGCTGTTCGACCCACAGCTCGACGTCCTTGACATCACCGGGAACTTCGATCCTGGCGAAGCGGCGCTGGACGCGCAGCTGTTCACCGTATCCACGCCTGCCGTCAACATGGTCCGCGCCGACGTGATCGAGGCGAACGGGGAGTCGATCGTCGAGCACCAGTTGCGCTGCCAGCAGATGCACGCCAGCTACGAGCCGGCAAGCGACACCTATCTGGGACGTGACGGGCTGCCCCGGCTCTGCACCTACTGACGGCGCTGCGCCCACCGTGTAGTATGGAGGGGTTTCCAGGGGCGGCGTCCCTGCCGTCAGCGGGGCACGGGAGGGCCGGATCATGGCTGACGGAACTGCCCGACTGCCTCCCGCCGTGCGCGCGGGCGAGGATCGCTTCGGGGCGCCACGGGAGTTCCTCAACGGGCGGTTCACGTGCAAGGTCTCGGCGAGAGACACGAACGGGGCCCTGTGCATCTACGACACTTATCGCTTCAGGCCGGGGGGACCGCCCCAGCACGTGCATTTCGCCCAGGATGAATGGTTCCTCATCCTCGAAGGCGAGTTCAAGTTCCAGGTAGGTAATGAGACGCTTGTCCTGCAGGCCGGCGACTCCATCCTCGGGCCGCGCGGGGTGCCGCACGCCTTCCGCAGCATGACCGAGACGGCGCGGATGATGATCGCCTTCCAGCCCGCCGGGACGATGGAGGCATTCTTCGCTGCCGAACTGCTCGACCCGCTGTCACGGGAGTTCAAGGAGCTGAGCCGGCAGCACGGCATGGACGTGGTGGGCCCGCCGCTCGGCGCATAGGATCCGGGGCGACCGGGCGGCATCCGTCCCCGCCGCTCGGGCGGGAAATCCGCGCCTTGGGTCTCGACCCGGACCGGGGTTATCGTTTACTCGACGCCCATGGGCGATCAGCAGGGCTTCTTTCTCGACGTCGACAGGTCCGTGACGGGACGCGCCTGGACGGACAGGCTCGACTTCGGCGCGGCGCGGGCCGCGGCGACGATCGGCCAGCGCACCGGCCTGTCGGAGATTCTCGCACGCATCGTCGCCGGGCGGGGCGTGGGCGTCGAGGAGGCCGACACGTTCCTGGTGCCGACGGTGCGGGACCTGATGCCGGACCCGTCGACGCTGGCGGACATGGACGTGCTGGCGGCGCGCCTCGCGGCCGCCATCACCAACAACGAACGGGTGGCGCTGTTCGGGGACTACGATGTCGACGGGGCGTGTTCCTGCGCCCTGATGACCCGCTATTTGCGGTCTTTCGGCATCGAGCCGCAGGTCCATATCCCCGACCGCATCTTCGAGGGCTACGGCCCCAACATCCCCGCCATCGACAGGCTGATCGACGGCGGCGCGACGCTCATCATCACCCTCGATTGCGGCACGGTCAGCGACGATCCCATCGCGCACGCGCTGGGGCGCGGCGCCGACGTTCTTGTCATCGACCACCATCTGTCCGACGCCGAACTGCCCAGGCCGACCGCGCTGGTCAACCCCAACCGGCCGGACGATGTCTCCGGCCTCGGTTACCTCTGCGCCGCCGGGGTCACCTTCATGGCGCTGGTCGCCACCAACCGCCTGCTGCGCCAGCGCGGCGATACCGGCCTGCCGGACCTGATGGGCCTGATCGACCTCGTCGGGCTCGCCACGGTGTGCGACGTCGTCCCGCTCAAGACGCTGAACCGCGCCTTTGTCCTGCGCGGCCTTGATGTCGCGCGCCAGCAGAAGAACCGCGGTATCGCCGCGCTGGCCCTGGCGGCGCGTGTCAGCGGGCCGCTCAATACCTATCACCTGGGATATCTCGTCGGCCCGCGCATCAATGCCGGCGGCCGCATCGGCGACGCGGCGCTGGGGGCGCGGCTGCTGTCGCTCGACGACGAACACCAGGCGCTGGTCATCGCCGCTCAACTCAATGAGTTGAACGGCGAACGCCAGCGCATCGAGGTGGAGGCGGTGGAGGAGGCGACCCGCGCCGCCGAGGCCGAGATCGGCGGCGGCGAGGGACCGCCGATACTGGTGCTGGCCTCGGCCAACTGGCATCCCGGCGTCGCCGGGCTCGTGGCGGCGCGGCTGCGCGAACGTTTCGACCGACCGGCATTCGCCATTTGCCTCGGGCGTGACGGGACCGGCACGGGATCGGGCCGCTCCATGCCGGGCGTCGATCTCGGCTCGGCCGTGATCGCCGCCGTCGACCAGGGGCTGGCGGCCAAAGGCGGCGGCCATGCCATGGCCGCGGGCGTCACCCTCGGGCCCGGCCAGATCGGCCCGTTCCGTGCGCATCTTACGCAGATGCTGGGGCCGGCCGTAGCCATCGCGCGGGCCGCCACCGCGCTCAAGATCGATGCGGCCATCACCGCCCGCGGCGCCACCCCCGATCTCTACCGCGAGATCGAGCGGGCCGGCCCTTTCGGTGCCGGCAATCCGCAGCCGGTGTTTGCCTTTCCGGCGCACCGCGCCAGGTTCGCCGAGATCGTGGGCGCCGGCGGACACGTGCGTTTCACCCTGACGTCGGAAGACGGGGCGCGGCTCAAGGCCATCGCCTTCCGTGCCGCCGCGGCGCCGCTGGGGCAGGCGCTGCTCGGTGCCGGCAACGAGACGCGGATGCACGTGGCCGGCAGCCTGAGCCTCGATCACTGGCAGGGCCGCGAGGAGGTGCAGGTGAGGGTCATCGACGCGGCGTTGCCGGCCGCACGCTAGCCTTCACCAAAGCGTGAGGCAGGGCAACGAGTTAGGGGCTAAAGGGCTTGAAAACGGCCCTTGCATAACCACTTCTTGCAGCTAAAGTGCTTGCCAGCGAGGGGGTAGGGCGGGCGCCAAAGGGGCATTCGGGCGCACCGGCCAAGTCGGGCGCTTCCGGGCAGACGTCTCATATCTGGAACTCTAGGTTGATGGACAAGCTTGCGGTAGAGAGCGAAGTTGCGTCCCCGACGGCGTGGACCAATCTGTTGTCGGGGCTGGCGGCGTGGCTCGGACGCCGGCTTATCGGCCGGCCCAGGCGCGGCGCGGTAACCATCACCTTTCCCAATGGCAGGACGAGGACCTTCGGCGACCCGGCGACCGGCGAGCACGCCGTGCTGGTGTTGAACAATTTCAAGGCCGTTTCCAAGACGCTGCGTCGCGGTACGGTCGGCTTCGCGCAGGCCTATATGGACGGCGACGTCGAGATCGAGGACCTGACCGCGCTGTTCCGCTATTTCCTGCAGAACCGCGACGTCCTCGACAGCCCCGGGCGCAGCTGGTACGGCAAGGCCGCGCAGGACGTCGCCTATCACCTGTCGCGCCACAACTCGAGGGAAGGCGCCAAGAAGAACATTTCCGAGCATTACGACCTCGGCAACGACTTCTATGCGGAATGGCTCGATCCCTCGATGACCTATTCCTCGGCACTGTTTGCCTCCGACACGCAGTCGCTCGAGGAGGCACAGCGGGCGAAGTACCATCGTGTCGCCGACCTGGCCGGCGTCAAGGCCGGTGAAACGGTGCTGGAGATCGGCTGCGGCTGGGGCGGCTTCGCCGAAACCGTCGCGCGCGACTACGAGGCGGTGCTGCGCGGCATCACGCTATCGAAGGAACAGCTCAGCTTTGGCCGCGAGCGGCTGGCGCGCCAGGGGCTGGACAAGCGCGCGAGCCTGCATTTCGAGGACTACCGCGACACCCGGGGCGAGTTCGATCACGTGGCCTCGATCGAGATGATCGAGGCCGTGGGCGAGGCCCACTGGCCCGCCTATTTCCAGGCGGTGCACGACCGACTGAAGCCTGGCGGGACCGCCGCCATCCAGGCCATCACCATCGACGAGGCCGATTTCGAGGCGTATCGCAGCACGCCGGATTTCATCCAGCGCTACATCTTCCCGGGCGGCATGCTGCTCACCAAGGCGGCGATGCGCGAGCAGGCCGAACGGGTGGGCCTCGTGCTGGAAAAGGTGGAGAATTTCCGGCTCTCCTATGCGAGGACGCTGCGCTTGTGGCGCGACCGCTTCGTCGAGCGCCGGTCGGAGATCGCGCGGCTCGGCTACGACGAGAATTTTCGTCGCAAATGGGAATACTATCTGTGCTATTGCGAAGCGGGCTTTCTCGAAGGCTCGATCGATGTCGGCATCTACCAGTACCGCAAGCCGGCCTGATCCTCCCGAGGAGTTGGCCGTCGCGGCCAGAAGTCTGTGTGTAAACCGTCCTGCTGGAACCGCTGCCGCGTGTTCGGTGCTAGTCAGGACCATTGCTGTGCAAAGGTATTGTTATGGCTACGGTGCTCTTCGTTGTGATCCTGAGCCGGGACAGCTGGTGGGTCGACATCGAGGGCAAGGCGCATGGCCCGTTTGCCACGCGACAGGTGGCCACCGAGGAGGCCACGGCCCTGGCGCGGCTTTCGGCCCATTCGGGACGCGAGAGCGAGGTCCTGGTGCCCGACGACGAGGGACACTACAGGGTGGCCTGGACCAGCGCCGTGCAGGCACAGCCGGGCTACGTGCCCTCCGCCTCGCGCGCGGCCGAGTAGCGCGTCGCCCGGCGGTGGCGTGCCGACTGCGGCCCGCAACTCCCGCACGTGAACTTCCGTTTATGCCTGTGTCTGCTACCATCGCGGCGCGCGACGCGTCGGAGCATCCGGCTGCCGCGCATGCGGAGTCCCCATGGGCGCCTATATTCTCAGACGCCTGCTGCTGATGATCCCGACGCTGTTCGGGATCATGGCGGTTTCGTTCCTCGTGGTGCAGTTTGCACCGGGCGGGCCTGTCGAGCAGGCCATTGCCGAGCTGAGCGGCACGGCGGTGGCGGCGACGGCGCGGGTCTCCGGCACGGCCGGCGGTGAGGCGGCGGCACCGCAGGGGCAGGGAGGCGACCAGGGCGCGCTGCCCTCGCAGTACCGTGGCGCCCGCGGTCTCAGCCCGCAATACGTGGCACAACTGGAGCGGCAATTCGGCTTCGACAAGCCACCGCTCGAGCGCTTCTTCACCATGCTGTGGAACTACGCGCGCTTCGATTTCGGCAACAGTTACTTCAAGGGCCGGCCGGTGGTCGATCTCGTCATCGAGAAGATGCCGGTGTCCATCACGCTCGGGCTGTGGATGACGCTGCTGAGCTACGGCATTTCCATCCCCCTCGGCATCGCCAAGGCCGTCCGCGACGGCTCCCGCTTCGATGTGTGGAGTTCGACGGCCATCATCGTGGGCTACGCGGTGCCGGGATTCCTGCTGGCGATCCTGCTGATCGTGCTGTTTGCCGGCGGCAGCTTCTGGAGCATCTTCCCGCTGCGCGGGCTGACCTCTTCGGGCTTCGCGCAGATGCCCTGGTGGCAGCAGATCCTCGACTATCTGTGGCACATCACGCTGCCGATCGCCTCCATGGCGGTGGGGGCGTTCGCCACCTCGACGCTGCTGATCAAGAACTCGTTCCTCGACGAGATCCGCAAGCAATATGTGGTGACGGCCCGGGCCAAGGGGCTCACGGAGAACCGGATCCTGTACGGACACGTGTTCCGCAATGCCATGCTGCTGGTGATCGCCGGCTTTCCGGGTGCCTTCGTCGGCGCCTTCTTCGGCGGCTCGCTGCTGATCGAGACCATCTTCTCGCTGGATGGGCTGGGCCTGCTCGGCTTCAACGCCGTGGTCGAGCGCGACTACCCGGTGATGTTCGCGAGCCTCTATGTGTTCTCGCTGGTCGGCCTCGTGCTGGGCCTGATCTCCGACCTCACCTATATGTGGATCGACCCGCGCATCGATTTCGAGAGCCGGGCGGGATGACGCCCGCTCTCGTTCTTCCTGCCGGCTGGGGGGCGGGCCGCATCGTCTGCGAGCCGGCCGACGGAAGGCGCAGCGGGGCCCGGCTGTCGCCACTCAATGAACGCCGCTGGGAGGCGTTCCGCCGCAACCGCCGCGGCTATGTCTCGCTGTGGCTGTTCGTGGCGCTGTTCGCCGTCACGCTTGTGGCCGAGTTCATCGCCAATGACCGGCCGCTGCTGGCGTCCTACAAGGGCGAACTGCTGTTTCCCGCGGTGGTTGACTACCCCGAGACCAAGTTCGGCGGTTTCCTCGCGGTGACGGCGTATCGCGACCCCTTCATCGCCGACGAGATCAACGGCAACGGCTGGATGCTGTGGCCGCCCATCCGCTTCTCCTATCGCACCGTGGACGACGCGCTGCCCGGCGCGGCGGTGTCCCCGCCCTCCTGGCTGCTGCCCGCGGCCGAGCGCTGCGCGCGCCTGCCGCTCGGCGCCGACGACCCCAACTGCACGCTCGGCAATTTCCACTGGCTGGGCACCGACGACCAGGGCCGCGACGTGCTCGCCCGGCTCATCTACGGCTTCCGCATCTCGGTGCTGTTCGGGCTGGCGCTCACCGTCGTCTCCTCGGCCGTCGGCATCACGGCGGGCGCGGTGCAGGGCTATTTCGGCGGTTGGACCGATCTCCTGTTCCAGCGCTTCATCGAAATCTGGACCTCGATACCGAGCCTCTATCTGCTGCTCATCATCTCCAGCGTGCTGGTGCCGAGCTTCTGGCTGCTGCTCGGCATCCTGCTGCTGTTCTCCTGGGTGGACCTCGTGGGCGTGGTGCGGGCGGAGTTCCTGCGCACGCGCAATTTCGAGTACATCACGGCTGCCCGCGCCCTGGGCGTCGGCAACGCCACCATCATCTTCCGCCACATGCTGCCCAACGCCATGGTGGCGACGCTGACCTTCATGCCGTTCATCCTCGGCGGCTCGGTGACGACGCTGACGGCGCTGGATTTTCTGGGCTTTGGCCTGCCGCCGGGCTCGCCCTCGCTCGGCGAACTGCTGGCGCAGGGCAAGAACAATTTGCAGGCGCCATGGCTGGCTCTCTCCGGCTTCGTGGTGATTTCGCTGATCCTCGGCCTGCTCGTCTTCATCGGCGAGGCGGTGCGCGATGCGCTCGACCCGCGCAAGACGTTCGGGTGAGGCGATGGGCGAGCCGCTCCTGTCCGTCCGCGATCTGCACGTCGACTTCCGCCTGCGCGAGGGCGCGGTCCCTGCGGTACGCGGCGTCTCCTTCGACATCGAGGCGGGCGAGACGGTGGCGCTGGTCGGGGAGTCCGGCTCGGGCAAGTCGGTGACGGCGCTGTCCATCCTCGGCCTGCTGCCGCCGGGCGGCTCTGCCAGGGGGGACGTGCGGTTCCGCGGCACGCCCGTGCTTGGCGCGCCGGAGGCGGAGTTGCGGGCCCTGCGCGGCGCCGACATCTCGATGATCTTCCAGGAGCCGATGACCTCGCTCAACCCGCTCCATACCATCGAGCGGCAGGTGAGCGAGGTGCTCCTCGTGCATCGCGGCCTCGGCCGTCGGGAGGCGCGGGCGAGGGTCGTGGACCTGCTCGGGCAGGTCGGGATCGACGATCCGGCGACGCGGCTCGGCGCCTATCCGCACCAGCTCTCGGGCGGGCAGCGCCAGCGGGTGATGATCGCCATGGCGCTGGCCGGCGAACCGGACCTGCTGATCGCCGACGAGCCGACGACCGCCCTCGACGTCACCGTGCAGGCGCAGATCCTCGACCTGCTGCGGGCGCTGCAGGCGCGGCTCGGCATGGCCATGCTGTTCATCACCCACAATCTCGGGATCGTCCGCAAGATGGCGGCAACGACCTTCGTCATGACGCAAGGCGAGATCGTCGAGCGGGGCCCCACGACGGCGCTGTTCGCCGATCCCCGACACGAATACACGCGGCATTTGCTGGCCGCCGAGCCCAAGGGCGAGCCGCCGGCGACCCGGGCCGGCGCTCCGCTCGTCGTCAGGGCCGACGACGTCAAGGTGTGGTTTCCGATCCGGCGCGGCGTGCTGCGGCGTACCGTCGGCCACGTCAAGGCGGTCGATGGCGTCAGCATCGCGGTGCGGGAAGGCGAGACGCTGGGGATCGTCGGGGAGTCCGGATCGGGCAAGTCGACGCTGGGCCTCGCCGTGCTGCGGCTGATCCCGTCGAGCGGGCGCATCGCCTTTCTCGGCCGCGACATAAACGGGCTTGCCGGCAAGGCGCTGCGGCCGCTGCGGCGGCACATGCAGATCGTCTTCCAGGACCCGTACGGTGCATTGAGCCCGCGCATGGCGGTGGGCGACATCGTCGCCGAGGGATTGAAGGTCCACAACCGCCGCCTGCCAGCGCACGAACTGGATGAGCGCGTGATGCGCGCGCTCACCCAGGTCGGGCTCGATCCGCAGACCCGCTTCCGCTATCCGCACGAGTTCTCCGGCGGACAGCGCCAGCGCATCGCCATTGCCCGCGCGATGGTGCTCGAGCCGAAGCTGCTGGTGCTGGACGAGCCGACCTCGGCACTCGACATGAGCGTGCAGGCGCAGGTGGTGGACCTGCTGCGCGCGCTGCAGCGGGCCAACGGCCTGTCCTACATCTTCATCTCGCACGATTTGAAAGTGGTGCGGGCGCTTGCCAACGACGTGATCGTTCTGCGGGCTGGGCGCATCGTGGAGCAGGGGCCCGCCGCCGCGGTGTTCGCCAACCCGCGGCAGGACTACACCAGGGCCCTGATGGCGGCGGCCTTCGACATCGAGGCGCTGCCGGGCGCTTCCGCCGACAGGGAAATTCCGACATGATCGATGCCGGCGGACGGAACCGGATCGCCGGGCAACCGGCAGGCAGAACGGGAGGCACGACGATGCACGCGATGCTCAGGGGCATGGTATTGGCCGGTGCGGCCCTGCTGGCGCTGGCGGCGCCGGCGCTGGCACAGGAACGGGTCTGGCATCACGGGCTGTCCTTCATCGGGGACCCCAAATATCCCGAAGGTTTCAAGCACTTCGACTATGTGAATCCGGACGCTCCCAAGGGCGGTACGGTACGGCTGGGCGCCATGGGGACCTTCGATACGTTCAACGTTCTGCCGACGCAGGGCGACGCGGCGCCTGGGATGGGCCTCATCTACGAGACCCTGATGACCGCCTCCCAGGACGAGGCGCTGACCGACTACGGCCTGCTGGCCGAAGCGGTGAGCTATCCGGACGATTTCTCGTCGGCGACGTTCCGCATGAACCCGGATGCGAAGTGGCATGACGGGCAGCAGGTGACCGCCGCCGACGTCATCTGGTCGTTCGAGAAGGCCAAGGAGCTCAATCCCAACCAGGCCCAGTATTACGCCAACGTCACGAGCGTCGAGGAAACGGCGCCGGGCGAGGTGACGTTCACCTTCGACACCACCGGCAACCGCGAGTTGCCCAAGATCCTCGGCCAGGTGCTCGTGCTTCCCATGCACTGGTGGGAGGGAACCGACGCCGCGGGCAAGAAGCGCGACATCTCTGCGCCGACGCTGGAGCCGCCGCTCGGGTCGGGTCCGTACCGGCTCGCCGCGTTCGAGGCGGGCAAGACCGTGACCTACGAGCGCGTGCCGGACTATTGGGGAATCGACCATCCGACGCAGGTGGGTCACAACAATTTCGAGACCATCCGCTACGAGATGTATCTCGATACCGACGTGATGTTCGAGGCGTTCAAGGGCGACCAGTTCGACTTCTGGGTGGAGAACCTCGCCCGGCGCTGGGCCAATGCCTACGACTTTCCTGCCGCCAGGGACGGGCGCGTGGTCCGCGAATTGTTCCCGCAGACCTACAACGGCTCGGGCGTGATGTTCGGCTTCGTGCCCAACCTGCGCCGGGAGATCTTCCAGGACGAGCGCGTGCGCGAGGCGCTGAACTACGCCTTCGATTTCGAGGAACTGAACCGGACACTGTTCTTCGGCCAGTACGAGCGCATCGACTCCTACTTCTTCGGGCTCGACGATCTGCGCTGGAAGGGCCTGCCGCAGGGCGAAGAGCTGGCCATCCTCGAGTCGGTGCGCGACAAGGTGCCGGCGAGCGTCTTCACCAGCGAGTATGCCAACCCGGTCGGCGGCGACGCCCAGAAGCTGCGTGCCAACCTGCGTGAAGCCCTGCGGCTGCTGGGGGAGGCCGGCTACCGGCTCGACGGCAGCCGCCTCGTCAACGGGGCGGGGGAACAGCTCGGCTTCGAAATCCTGCTCGACAACCCGGCGCTCGAGCCGATGGTGCTGTCCTTCCAGAAGAACCTGCAGAGTGTCGGCATCGCGGCGACCATCCGGACGGTGGATTCTTCGCAATACGTCAATCGGCTGCGGTCCTTCGACTACGACATGGTCTACGAGCGCTGGGGTCAGTCGATGTCGCCGGGCAACGAGCAGCGCTATTTCTTCGGCTCCGCGTCGGCCGATGACCCGGGCTCCCAGAACTATGCCGGCATCGCCGATCCGGGCGTCGACGCGCTGATCGACAAGGTGATCTTCGCCGACGACCGCGAGACCCTCGAGGCGGCCACGCGGGCGCTGGACCGCGTGCTCATGGCGCATCACTACGTGGTGCCCTCCTACACGCTGCTCAACTCGCGCGTGGCACGGTGGGATCGTTTCGGTCACCCCGACCCGCTGCCCGAGTTCAGCATCGGCTTCCCGACGATCTGGTGGTGGGACGAGGCGAAGGTAGCCAGGACCGGCGCGCCGCGCACGCAATAAGGCTCCGGCCGCGGACAAGCTTACGCGAAGCTGACGGACGATCGGCGGCGGTTTCAGCCTGCCGTCAGTTTCGGCTGTTCTTGGTGTTCCCGTCGAATACGGAACGGGACAAAGACCATGCACAAGCTTGCCGCCGCCCTGATGCTCGCAACCGCGATCGTCGCACCGGAGATCGCCCTTGCCAGGGACATCACCGTGACCGCGCAGATGGCACGGTACAACGGCCCCGGGGCCTATCTCGCCATCTACGTCACCGACGCGGCCGGCGCCTATCACTCGACGCTGTGGGTGGCGGGCGGCAAGGTCAAGTATTACCGGCATTTGCGTGACTGGGTGCGCGGCATCGCCGCCGCCGGCGGCAGCATCGACGGCATTACCGGGGCCAGCGTCGGCTCGGGCCAGACCCTCACGGTCAAGGCCAACATCGCCGACGCGCTGATCGATGCGGGCTACCAGATACGGGTGGACAGCGCCGTCGAGGAGGCGGGCGAGTATGCCGCCGAGATCGTCGTGCCGCTCGAGCAGCAGCAATCGGGCGTGCCGGTCAGCGGCCCCGGCTATGTCGACAACCTGACCGTTTCCATGTGACGGCGGCCCGGCCATGCTTCGCCGCCTGCACTCCCTTCCCGGCGTGATCGCCGCGCTCCTCGTCGCCTTCATGGCGGTGACTGGCGCGGTGCTGGCGCTCGACCCCGTCCTGCAGCAATGGCGGGCCGGCCCTGCAGCAACGGATACCATCAGCGTGGCGCAGGTGGCCGCGGCCGTGGCCGACAACTTCGCCGAACCCGACCGCATGGTGCGGACCGCGTCGGGTGCCGTCATCGTCTACCATGCCCAAGCGGGCGGGCGGGGAGCCGACTATATCGACCCGAAAACCGGGGCGAGCACCGGCGCCTACCAACCCTCGGCGTTCTTCGGCTTCTTCACGGAGTTGCACCGCTCGCTGTTCCTGGGCACAGGCGGCCGCGCGACCGCCGGCATCGCGGCAGCGTCGCTCCTCGTGCTGTCGGTGTCCGGAGTGCTGCTGCTGGTGGCGCGGCTCGGTGGCTGGCGCAGGCTGTTCAGCCGGGCGCGCGGCACCTTCGGCCAGCGCCTGCATGTCGAACTCGCGCGCGTGGTGGTGCTCGGGCTGCTGTTGTCGTCGATCAGCGGCGCCTATATGTCGCTGGTCAGCTTCGAGGTCCTTCCGGACGGCACCGACGGCTTCGCCGCCTTCCCCGTTTCCGACGGCGGTCGGCCGGCGCCAGTGGCGGGCCTCGCCGGCCTTGTCGCTACGCCGCTCGAAGACCTGCGCGAGCTGGTTTTCCCCGCAGCGGGGGACGAGACCGATGTCTTCACCATCACGACCCGCTCCGGCCAGGGGTTCGTCGACCAGGCGACCGGCGAAATGCTGTCGTTCACTCCGAACGGCGCCGCCCAGACGGTCTACGAGACCTTCTACATGCTGCACACGGGGCAGGGGGCAGCGTGGCTCGGGCTGTTGCTGGGGTTCACGGCGCTGGGCGTGCCAGCCATGGCGGCGAGCGGCGTCGTCATCTGGTGGCAGCGGCGGCGCGGCATGCCCCGCATTCCACGCAACGTCGCGCCGGCGGCAGCGGACACCGTCATCCTCGTCGGCAGCGAGGGCAACTCGACGTGGGGGTTTGCTGCGGCCCTGCACGGCGCGCTCACCGCTGCCGGGCACAAGGTGCACGCGGCGCCGATGAACGCGCTCTCGGCCGATTTTCGCCGCGCCCGGCGCATGCTGATCCTCGCCGCAACCTATGGCGACGGCACCGCCCCGGCCTCCGCCAATCGTTTCCTCGCCCGTCTCGACAAGCTGCCTGGTCCGCCGGCGTTCGAATACGCCGTGCTCGGCTTCGGCGACCGGCGTTTCCGCCATTTCTGCGGCTACGCGGCCGAAGTCGATGCAGCGCTCGCTGCGAGGGGCTGGGCGCAAGTGCAGCCGCTGGAGAGCATCGACCGGCAATCGTCGCAAGGTTTCGCGCAATGGGCCGCTGCACTCGGGGCGCATATCGGCACGCCGCTGGCGGTGAACTACGCACCGCCGCGTCCTCGTACCACTACCCTCACCCTGAGCGGGCGCGTCGACTATGGCTGGGAGGTGCAGGCGCCGACCGCGGTGCTGCGCTTCTCGCTGCCCGACATGCCACGCGGCGGGCTCGGGCGCTGGTTCGGCCGGCGCCGGGGCCTGGCCAAGTTCGAGGCCGGCGATCTCGTCGGCATCCTGCCGCCGGGAAGCGACGTGCCGCGCTACTATTCGCTGGCGTCGGGCGCGCGCGAGGGCTTCCTCGAGATCTGCGTGCGCAAGCAGCAGGGCGGGCTGTGCTCGGAATTCCTGCATGCGCTGGCGCCGGGGGACACCATCGAGGCGTTCGTCAGGCCCAATCCGGAGTTCCGCCCCGGCCGGGGCCGCGAGCCGGTGATCATGATCGGCGCCGGCACCGGCATCGCGCCGCTCGTCGGTTTCGCCTGGGCCAATCTGCGGCGCCGGCCCATGCACCTGTACTGGGGCGGTCGCGATCCAGGCTCCGACCACCTCTACGAGGACAACCTGGCCCAGTGCGTCGATGACGGGCGGCTCACCCGCGTGGTCACGGCCTTCTCGCGCGTCGGCGACGGCGCCTACGTGCAGGAGCGGGTCCGCGACGACGCCGAGGCGATACGTGCGCTCGTCTTGCAGGGTGCCCGCGTCATGGTGTGCGGTGGCAGGGAGATGGCCGAGGGCGTGATGGCGGCCATCGACGCCAGCCTCGCGCCGCTGGGCATCAATGTCGGTGCGCTGCGCGCGGCAGGACGGTACCTCGAAGATGTCTACTGACGCGCGAAGCGGGCCGCCGGCCGTCCGCCACGCCGTCAGCGGCACGACCATGGGCACGCGCTATACGGCCGTGTTCCACGCACCGGCCGGCATCGCGTTGCACGCCGTGGAAACGGCGTTGCAAGCGAGCGTCGATGCCGTCGACAGACAGATGTCGAACTGGAAGCCCGACTCCGATTTGTGCCGGTTCAACCGCGCAGACGTGGGAGAGTGGGTCGGCCTTCCGCAAGAGTTGCTGGCGGTCATCGCCGCGGCAATCGAGATGGAAGAGCACAGCGGCGGCGCGTTCGACGCGGGGGTGGGGGCCATTGTTGCCGCCTGGGGGTTCGGGCCGGCCGGCGCGGCGGCGGCGCCC
>NZ_DASWVV010000185.1:0-41126 GCF_036406155.1 Devosia sp.
CGGTGTACTTGAGCTTGTGGTAGTCCTCGAAATACGGGCGCAGGCCTTTGACGATCTCGATGGCGTCCGGGATGGTCGGCTCGGAGACGTCGATCTTCTGGAAGCGCCGCACCAGCGCACGGTCCTTCTCGAAGAACTGGCGATATTCCTTGTAGGTCGTTGATCCGATGCAGCGCATGCCGCCCGACGCCAGTGCCGGCTTGAGCAGGTTCGAGGCGTCGAGGGCGCCGCCCGAGGTGGCGCCGGCGCCGATCACGGTGTGGATCTCGTCGATGAACAGGATGGCGTCGGGGTGCTTCTCGAGCTCCTTCATCACCGCCTTGAGGCGTTCCTCGAAGTCGCCGCGATAGCGCGTGCCGGCCAGCAGCGAGCCCATGTCGAGCGCGAAGATGGTGGCGTTGCGCAGCACCTCCGGCACCTCGCCTTCGACGATCTTGCGGGCCAGGCCCTCGGCGATGGCGGTCTTGCCGACGCCGGCGTCGCCGACATAGATCGGGTTGTTCTTGGAACGGCGGCACAGCACCTGGATAGTGCGGCGCAGTTCGGCATCGCGGCCGATCAGCGGGTCGATCTTGCCGGCGCGGGCCTTCTCGTTGAGGTTGATGCAGAAATCGGCGAGGGCCGAACTCTGCCCGCCCGAGCGCTCGGTCTCGTCCTGCCCGGCTCCGCCGGAATTCTCGGCGCCACGGATGCGGCGCTCCTCGTTCGGCCCGGACTTGGTGATGCCGTGGGAGATGAAGTTCACCGCGTCCAGCCGGCTCATGTCCTGCTGCTCAAGGAAGTAGGCGGCGTGGCTCTCGCGCTCGGCGAAGATGGCGACGAGCACGTTGGCGCCGGTGACCTCCTCCTTGCCCGACGACTGCACGTGGATGACGGCGCGCTGGATCACGCGCTGGAAGGCGGCCGTCGGCCGCGCGTCCTGGCCATTGGGCACGACGAGGCTGTCGAGTTCCTCGTTGATGAAGTCCTCGAGATCGCCCTTGAGCGCTTCGATGTCGACGTCGCAGCCGTTCAGCACCGAGATGGTGTCACGATCGTCGGTCAGCGCCAGCAACAGGTGTTCCAGCGTGGCGAACTCGTGCGCACGCTCGCGGGCGAGGTTCATCGCCTGGTGGAGGGCCTTTTCGAGTCCGCGCGAGAATGAGGGCATGTGAGGTTCCTATTGCTTTTCCATCACGCATTGCAGCGGGTGCTGGTTCTTGCGTGCCGTGTCCATCACGCGCGTGACCTTGGTTTCGGCCACCTCGAATGGATAGACGCCGCACTCCCCTACCCCCTGATTGTGGACGTGCAGCATGATGCGCATGGCGTCTTCGCGGGTCTTGTTGAAGACGTCCTGCAGGACGAGGACGACGAACTCCATCGGCGTGTAGTCGTCGTTCAGAAGCAGCACCCGGTACAGGCTCGGGCGCTTGGTTTTCGGCTTGGCCCGGGTGATCGTCCCGGTTTCCGACTTGGACCCGCTATCGCCGCGATCCTTGTCGTTGTCCCCCGCCGTCAGGCGGCGGGAACGCCTGATTTCCGTATTCGCGTGGATCGTACTCATGACCGGGTTTCGAACGTGGACGACGCAGCATTTGCGGTCATTATGTAGGCAAAACCCCGGCGGTGTTAAGGGGATATGGCAGTCAATCTTTCGCGCGGGTCGGGCGGCCTTTCGACGCCCGGCGGTAACCGCCCTAAAACCATCGCATTTTACGAAATTGTAACGGGGCGCCGGATAGAGTTCCTCCACCATCATGGGCACGGGTGTGAGGTTGTCTTGGGGGACCCTCGAACCGGCCGCAGTAGGCGTAGCGTACGGGCGAGTCAACGCCCGAAACGAGTTGGAGTACGGGGTGGTTTCCCAAGCAATTTCGGCGCTGGCGCGCTGGTCCACGGCGCGTATCGTCATGGCCGTCATGCTGGCACTCGTGGTGCTGGTTCCCTCGACGGCCGCAGCATCTTCCGTCCCCAGGAAATATGCCGGCATCGTCGTCGACGCCAAATCGGGCAAGGTCCTCTACGAGAGCGCCGCCGATGCGGCCCGCTATCCCGCCTCCGTCACCAAGGTGATGACGTTGTACGTGCTGTTCCAGGAACTGGCGGCCGGCAACATCAAGCTCTCGGACAAGATGGTTGTCTCCAGGCACGCCGCGGCGGCCGTCCCCACCAAGCTCGGGCTTCCAGCCGGCAGCAAGATCAAGGTGGAGGACGCCATCAAGGCGCTGGTGACGCTTTCGGCCAACGACATGGCACGCGTCATCGCCGAGCACATTTCCGGTACCGAGAGCGAATTCGCCAAGCGCATGACCGCCACCGCCAAGGCCCTCGGCATGTCGCGCACGACCTACCGCAACGCCTCCGGCCTGCCCGACAGCAAGCAGGTCACCACGGTGCGCGACCAGGCCATCCTCGGCGTCGCCATCTACCAGCACTTCCCCAAGTATTACGAATACTTCCAGACCAAGAGCTTTTCCTACGGCAAGCGCACCTACGGCAACCATAACCGGCTGCTGGGGTCGAACCATGTCGACGGCATCAAGACCGGCTATACCCGCGCGTCCGGCTTCAACCTGCTGACGGCCGCGCGCGACGCCGACCAGCACATCGTCGTTGTCGGCTTCGGCTTCGACAAGAGCGGCTCGCGCGATGCCAAGGTGCGCGAACTGGTCAAGAAGTATTTCCCCCAGAGCCGCAAGGGCAGCTATCTCGACACCGCCATGATCCCGGTGCCCGGGCGCAAGGGCGCCGTCGTGCAGGTGGCGGTGGCCGACCCCGTCGTTCCCCGCCCCTATCCCGCTTTCCGCAACGCGGTGGCTCCAGCCGCCACTGTCGCCGCGGCGCGCGTGGCCCAGGCCCCCGATCCTGCCGCGGTGCAAGCGCAACTCGAGAACCCGGTGATCGTTGCCAGCATGCCGACGCCGGCGCCGCGTCCCGCCGATCTCGGCTTCGACCCCGCCGTGCAGGCCGCCAACATGCTCGGGGGCGCCAGTGCCAGCCAGGCGGCAGCGCAGGACCGGCCGCTCGACGTCATCGGCGCGTGGCTGAGCGAGACCTTCTCGCTGGGAGCGGCGCCGGCGCCGCTCGGCCAGACCGCGCCGTCGGCACCGCTGCTGCCGCCCGTCGGCATCGGCGAAAGCGGCGAGCCCATCGACCTGATGACCAGCGGCGGCTCCGGCAACGCCCAGCCGGCCGCGGTCCCCGACCAACCGGCCCCTGCACCGCTCCAGGTCGCCGCGGTGGAAACACCCGCGCCCGCCGCCGAGCCGGCGGCGCCGGGCTGGGTCGTGCAGATCGGGGCAGCGCCCACCGAAAGCGGGGCCAACTCGCTGCTGGCGGGTGCGCGGGATCTCGTCGGCGGCCTCGACGACCTGCGGCCCTACGTGGAACGATTTGAAAAGAATGGCCAGGTATTCTTCAGGGCGCGGTTTACCGGCTTCGGCGGTCGGGACGACGCGACCGCGGTCTGCAAGCAACTCAAGCAAGCCAAGATGAGCTGCCTCGCGATGCAAAGCTGAGCATCGAAAAGGGAAGCCAACAGGGAAGCGAGTTTGTGGCAAGTGTTCGGAGTAGCCCAAATGAGCGACACGTCCAGCCTCACCGCACTGGCCCGCTTCGTCGGGCAGTCGCGCCTGTCGACGCCGGAGCCGCTGGCGTATCGGCGCACCATCTCCGCCATCGCCGGGCGGCTGCAGCCGCGCCCCGCCGCGGGGTACCGGGTGGCCGACCTGCTGGGCGCGGTGCTGGCCCTGTCGGCCCGCACCCGGCGCATGGCCCTGCCCCCGGCCCGCATCGAAGTCGACGTGTTTGCACCCGGGGGCGGCCGGGCCGTGCGGCTGCACCTGCCGGGCTGAGCGGCGCGTCCGGCGCCGCCGCGGCCCCGTAAAGGTCAGCCCTGCTCGACCGGAGCCCCGGCGCCAGCCGTGGCGCGCGAACTGTTGAGCAGGACGATCGTCCCCAGGCATGCGGCCACGAACGAGCCGAGCAGGATGCCGACCTTGACCTCGTCCTGGAGCAGCGGCAACCCGTCGAAGGCCAGCAGGCCGATGAACAGGCTCATCGTGAAACCGATACCGCACAGCATGGCCACGCCGGCCATCTGCGCCCACGAGGCCTGCGCCGGCAGTTCCGCCCAGCCGAGGCGGACAACGATCGCCACCGTGCCCAGCACGCCGATGAACTTGCCGGCGACGAGGCCGAAGGCGACGCCCAAGGTGATGCTGTCGAACAGCCGCTCCACCCCTACCCCGGCGAGCGAGACCCCGGCATTGGCGAAGCCGAACAGCGGCACGATCACGAACGGCACCACGATGATCAGCGCGTGCTCCAGCCGGTGCAGCGGGCTCGCCCGCGTGTCGTCGGCGCCGCCGGGCCGACGCCGCAGCGGAATGGTCAGGGCCAGCGCCACGCCGGCGAGCGTGGCATGGATGCCGGAGCGGTAGACGAGGACCCACAGCACCACGCCGAGGACCAGATACGGCAGGAGCCGGATGACGCCGCTGCGATTGAGGATGACGAGGAGGGCGAGCACGGCCGCGGCCATGGCCAGGTCGGGCAGCGACAGCCCGGTATTGTAGAACAGCGCGATGATCAGCACGGCGCCGAGATCGTCGATGATGGCAAGCGCGGCGAGGAAAATCTTGAGCGAGGCGGGCACGCGGCTGCCCACCAGCGACAGCACGCCGAGGGCAAAGGCGATGTCGGTGGCCGTGGGGATGCCCCAGCCGCGGATCGCCTCGGGATCGCCGGAGTTGAACGCGGTGTAGATGAGGGCCGGCACCGCCATGCCACCGGCCGCGGCGATCCCCGGCAGCAGTCGGCGCGGCCAGGTGGCGAGCTGCCCGTCGAGCATCTCGCGCTTGATCTCCAGCCCCACCAGCACGAAGAACACCGCCATCAGCGCGTCGTTGATCCAGTGCGAGATCGGCAGCGGGCCGAGCTGGACGTGCAGCGCCTCGAAATAGGCGCCGGCGAGCGGCGAGTTGGCGACAAGCATTGCCAGCGCTGCCGCCGTCATCAGCGCGATCCCGCCAGAAGCCTCGCCGTCCAGGAAAGCACGAAGCAGGGACAGCGGGCGGCGGCGTGTAATGATGGTCATGGATATCTCCCCCGGGGGGGCATACCGCTTTCCGCAACCTCGGTCCAGCACGACCATAGGCAAGAATCGAGGCCCTCCGTGCAGGCCCCGGGCCCTGCCAGGCCGAGGCGTTTCCGGCCGTTCCGGGGAGGCGCCGGCTAATCGGCGGGGATCGCCATGTGGTCGAAGCGCGGCGCGCGGTTGGCCGTCGCCGCGAGGGCCGCGCGGGCGGCGAGTCGGGCTTCGGCCAGGTCGCTCGACGGCAGTTTGAGGGCCTCGAGCAACTGGTGGTATTCCTGCCGGGCGCTGAGGTGCGAGGCCGACGGCGCGCCGCCGAGCAGCGCCTCGTCGAGCGGGTCGAACACGGTCAGCCCCATGGGAAAGAGCGAGCGGAAGACGACGCGCTCGGCGATGCCCTCGGCGACCCGGCAGCCGAGGCGGACGGCGATCTTTTCCAGCGCCGACTGCACCAGCCGCATGCTGCGCGAGGACAGCATGGAGATGCGGTTGCGCACCAGCACCCAGTCGATGGTGCGCCCGTCGATGGCCAGCCGCTCGGTGCGGGCCCGCTGCACGAGGCGGGCGTAGTGGCTCATCTCGCGCGGGTCGCCGGTGACGGGATCGACATGCGCCATGACGTCGAGGTCGATGACGCTGTCGTTGAGGGGCGTGATCAGCGTGTCGGCCAGCGAATGGGCGAGGCGAGTCAGGTGGGTGTCGAAGCCCGGCGTGTCGACGACGAGGAAATCGGCCTGCCCCTCGATCTCGATGATGGCCTGGCGGAACAGGTCGAACTCGAGCTTCTGGTTCTCCCGGATGGAATCGGAGCGCGTCAGCGGCAGGTGGTAGTGGGTGGTGTGGGGAAGCCTGAGATCGTGCGCCTGCGCCCAGTTGCGCCGGTTGCGGACATACTGGGTGAAGGTCTGCTGGCGGCTGTCGCAATCGATCGAGGCGACGCGAAAGCCGCGATAAAGCAGGTAAATGGCAAGGTGGAACGCGGTGGTGGACTTGCCCGAGCCGCCCTTCTCATTGCCCACGACAATGACGTGCGTCCCCGTCCGGTTCATCACACAATGCTCCTAGCCCCCTGGCCGGGGTCGAGACGACGGCAGGGGATTCGGCCCCGCCTGGCGGAAGCATGATCGCATCGGGGCGGTCCATCAAGAGGCAGATTTGCCGCCAGGGTCCCTGCCCGCGGCCCCTGGCTCACAGCAGGCCGAGTTCCGCCAGTTCCTCGGCCAGTTCGAGCGAGCCACCTTCCTCGAAGCCGGCCTGGCCGAGATCGGGCGGCGCATCCTCGGGCGTGAGATAGCGCCATCCCTGGAACGGCCGCTTGGGGCGCGGCACGACGCGCACCATGTGGGGCGACATGATGATGTCGCAGCAGCCGCGCCCTTCGCGGTCGGTGGCGGCGGCGAGCCGCAGGATGGGCTGGCGCGCGCGGATGACGCCGGAGATCACCCAGTAGATGGAGCCCCGCCCCTCGATCTCGGCGGCGCGCTTGGGCATCATGCGGGTGCGGTGGACGTGGATGTCCTCGCCGTAGTCGGCCCCCCACCAGTGCGCGCGCTCCTCGCGGTAGCTCTCCAGTTCCTCCAGCGTCGCCACGCCGACGCAGAGCTTGATCATGTGCATCATGCGCCGCCGCCCGCCGGTCCCTGGCGCCGGATGAAGTCGATCTCGTCGTCTTCCACGATCCATGGCTCGCGCAGCGCCTCGCCCAGCCATTCCTGGAAGGCGGGCACGGCATAGATCGCCTCGACATAGGCTTCGGCGGTATCGGAAGCCGGCAGCGCATAGGTGCGCAGGCGCGTGGCCAGCGGTGCGTACATTGCATCGGCGGCGGTGAACGCCCCGAACAGATAGGGGCCGCCGGAACGGTCCAGCAGTTCGCCCCACAGCGCTTCCACGCGCGCGAGGTCATCGGCGATGGTGTCGAGGTCGACCTTGCCGGCATGCACCGAGCGCAGATTCATCGGCGCCGCGCTGCGCAGCGCCGGGAAGCCGGCGTGCATCTCCGCGCTCGCGGCGCGGGCGCGGGCGCGCAGCTTGCGGTCGGCCGGCCAGATGGCCTTGTCCGGATAGCAATCGGCAAGATATTCGATGATGGCCGTGGTCTCGGGCAGGACGAGATCGCCGTCGACCAACACGGGCACCCTGCCGGTCGGCGAACGGGCGCGGATGTTTTCGCGCCAGTTGTCGCCGCTCAGCAGCACCAGTTCCTCCTCGAAGGGGATGTCGAAATGGCGCAGCACGAGCCAAGCCCGCAGCGACCAGCTCGAATAGTTGCGATTGGCAAAGATGAGCTTCATCGCGCACTCACCTAGACCCGCGCGTCCCACAATACAAGAAGGGCGCCGTGTGGCCGCGGCGCCCCTCCAATTCATGTGCTGTCGCCGGGCCTTCCGGCCTTGGTACGCGCTGGCTCCTAGGCGCCGGCAACGACAGAAAACACGAGCGACATCGCCACGAGACACACCAATGTCCATGACAGCGTCGGCACTGCGGACCGCCATGCGGCCTTGGGATGGTTCCGCATAGATGCTCCTCTGTTGCCGTTCAGGTGCCGGTGCGACCCCGCGAAGGGGCAAACGCGTCCCGGCAGGGAATCGTTAGCCGGGGGGACTCCCCGTGGCAAGCGACGCAAAAGCCACAGTGCATAAGTCCGCCCGGCCTGTGGAAATCGCTCAGAACAGCCCGAACCACAGCCCCGCCAGGCCGAGAAAGGCAAAGAATCCAATCACGTCGGTGATGGCGGTGACGAAGGTCGAGGAGGCGATGGCCGGATCGATCTTGAGGCGGTTGAGCGCCAGCGGAATGAGAATTCCGGCAGTGCCGGCCGCCACCATGTTGACGATCATCGCCATGCCGATGACGATGCCGAGGCTGAGATTGTTGAAGCGCACGGCGGTGACGATGCCGATGAGCAGGGCAAAGAGCACGCCGTTGACCAGCCCCACCGACATTTCGCGCAGGACCAGCCGGCCGATCCGGTGCGGATCGAGTTCGCGCAGGGCCAGGGCCCGCACCGTGATCGTCATGGTCTGGGTGCCGGCATTGCCGCCCATCGAGGCGACGATCGGCATGAGCACGGCGAGCGCCACCATCTGCTCGATGGTGGCGTCGAACAGGCCGATCACGATGGAGGCGAGGACGGCGGTGACCAGATTCACCACCAGCCAGCTCGAGCGGCTGCGCACGGCGCTCCATACGTTGTCGGACAGTTCCTCGTCGCCGACGCCGGCCAGCAGGCGGATGTCCTCGCTCGCCTCCTCGTGGATGACGTCGACCATGTCGTCGACGGTCAGCACGCCCACGAGCCGCTTGTTCTCGTCGACCACGGCCAGTTCGACGAGGTCGTAGCGCTCGAACATGCGGGCCGCCTCCTCCTGGTCCTCGCCGGCCTCGACCTCGAACAGGGTCTTGTTCATGATGTCTTCGATGCGGACCTGCCGCCGGGCCCGCAGGAACTTGTCGAGCGGCAGCGTGCCGAGCAGGCTGTAGCTCGGATCGACCACGTAGATCTGGAAGAATTCGTCGGGCAGGTCCTGCTCGCTGCGCAGGTAGTCGATGGTCTGGCCGACCGTCCAGAAGGGCGGAATGGCGATGAACTCGGTCTGCATCCGCCGGCCGGCAGATTCCTCGGGAAAGTCGAGGCTCCGCTTCAGGCTCAGCCGCTCGAACGCCGGCATCTGCGCGAGGATTTCCTCGCGGGCCGGCGCGTCGATGTCCTCGAGGATCTGCACGGCGTCGTCGCTGTCGAGGGCCGACACGCCGCGCGCCACCTGCTCGTTGGACAGCTCCTGCAGGATGTCGGCGCGAATCGTGTCGTCGACTTCGGTTAGCGCCGAGTAATCGAAGCGATCACCCAGCATCGTCACCAGGTGCACGCGCTCGCCGGCTTCGAGTGCCTCGAGCACGTCGCCGGTGTCGGAGACGTGCAGCGGCGCCATCATGTCGACGATTTCGGCGTCCTCGCCGGCCGCCAGATGCGTCCGCAGGCGGTCGATCCACAGCGAATTCAGGTGCCCTTCCGCATCGCGAAGCGCGTTGGGATCGGTGCGTTGTCCATCGCCCGGCGGAATGTCGGCAACATCGGTCATTGGGGGCCCGCGAGGCTGGAGCTTCGGGTTCAGGGCTGGTGTAGCCAATCGGCCGGCAATGCGCCAGCGTCGGCGCCGCCCCATGCCACGTTTTTGTTGGCCCATGAGGCGGATACCGGCGGGTCGCGACGCGCGTGCAGGTGGGGAGAACGCCCGCCGACCTTTGTGCCCGGCGCCGCGAACGTGCACATTGCCCGCCAGCAAGGAGACCTGTCACCGTGCCACGCCCGGCCCTGCTCGATCCGCTGTTCCGCTCGCTGCACTCCATCAAGGGCGTGGGGCCGCAACTCAGCGCCCTGCTCACCCGCTTCTTCGGGGCTCCGGAAGGCCAGGATGCGGTGGCGCTCGACGTGCTCATGCACATGCCCACCGGAGTGGTCGACCGCCGGCGCATGGAAGGCGTCGCCCGCACCTACCACAACCACGTGGCCACGCTGAAGCTGCATGTCGACCGGCACATGCCGCCGCCGCCTGGCAAGCCGCAGGTGCCGCACCGGGTGTTCGCCCACGACGAGACGGGCGACATCCAGCTGGTGTTCTTCCGCGCCAAGGGCGGCTGGGTGGAGCGGGCGCTGCCGGTCGGAGAGGAGCGCTACGTCTCCGGCATGATCAGCTTCTTCCAGGGCGAAAAGCAGATCACCCACCCCGACTACATCGTCGAGCCGGACGCCTTTGCCACGCTGCCGCTGGTCGAGCCGGTCTATCCGCTGACGCACGGGCTGCACGCCAAGGCGCTGACCAGGCTCACCCGCCAGGTGCTCGCCACCCTGCCCGAACTGCCGGAGTGGATCGCTCCGGACCGCCGCGCTGGATTCAAGTGGCCGGGGTTCCGGGACGCGATGCACGCCGTGCATGCGCCGCAGGCGCCCGAGGAGGCCGAATTGTGGGCGCCGGCACGCATGCGCCTCGCCTATGACGAGTATCTTGCCGGCCAGCTCGCGCTGATGATCGTCCGTTCGCAGCTGATGGCGGCCCGCGGCATCGCCCGCAGCTTCACCGGCGTCCTCACCGAACGCGTTGAGGCGGCCCTGCCGTTCACGCTGACCGACGGTCAGCGCCAGGCCCTCGCCGATATCCGGCACGACCTCGCCACGCCCGAGCGCATGTCGCGCCTGCTGCAGGGCGACGTCGGCTCAGGCAAGACGGCGGTGGCGCTGCTGGCCATGGCGGCCATGGCCGAGAGCGGCGCGCAGTCGTCGCTGATGGCGCCCACCGAACTGCTCGCCGCGCAGCACTACCGGACGCTGCAGCCGGTCTGCGACGCCGCCGGGCTGGGCATCGTGCTCCTCACCGGCAAGATGGCCGCGGCGGAGCGGCGCGCCGCCCTCGAGGGGATTGCCGCCGGCCGCACCCACGTCGTGGTCGGCACGCACGCCCTGTTCCAGTCGGGAGTGGAGTTCCGCAATCTGGGCCTCACCGTGGTCGACGAGCAGCACCGGTTCGGCGTGCACCAGCGCCTCGCCCTTTCCGAGAAGGGGCGACACACCGACCTGCTGGTGATGACGGCGACCCCCATCCCGCGCACGCTGGTGCTGACCCATTTCGGCGACATGGCGGTCAGCGTGCTCCGGGAGAAGCCGCGCGGCCGGCAGCCGATCGACACGGCCGTGCTGCCGATCACCGAGTATGCCCGGGTCATCGGCCGGCTGCAGGCGCGAATCGCCGAGGGAGCGCAGGCCTTCTGGGTGTGCCCGCTGGTCGAGGAGAGCGAGGCGCTGGACGTGGTTTCGGCGGAGGATCGCTTCGCCGAGCTCAAGAAGGCGTTCGGGGACCAGGTGGCGCTGGTGCACGGCCGGCTGAGTGCCAGCCAGAAGCAGCAGGTGATGGACCGCTTCATCGCCGGCGAAACCAAGGTGCTGGTGGCGACGACGGTCATCGAGGTCGGCGTCGACGTGCCGGCTGCCTCGATCATGATCATCGAGCACGCCGAGCGCTTCGGGCTGGCGCAATTGCACCAGTTGCGCGGCCGGGTCGGGCGCGGCGCCACCCGCTCGGCCTGCCTGCTGCTCTACAAGGGGCCGCTAAGCGCCACCGCACAGGCGCGGCTCGACACGATCAAGGCCACCGAGGACGGCTTCGTCATCGCCGAAAAGGACCTCGAACTGCGCGGCCAGGGCGACGTGCTGGGGACGCGCCAGTCGGGCATGCCGGGCTACCGGCTGGCGGTGCCCGACGTGCACCGGCACCTGCTGGAATTTGCCCATGACGACGCCCGGGACGCACTGGCCCGCAATCCCGGCCTCACCGGCAAGGAGGGGGAGGCGCTGCGCATCCTGCTCTATCTGTTCCGCAAGGACCTCGCCATCCCGCTGATCCGGGCGGGTTAGCTCAGATCCACCGCGTAGCGCTTCAGGTCCTCGAGCTTGACGTCGCGCAATGCCGCCTGGTGCGTCGCGGCCAACACCACGCGCGGCGCCATGCCGGCCCGCATCGCCTCCGCCCAGCGCAGCGCCACGAGGCACCAGCGGTCGCCTGCCTTGAGGCCGGGAAAGCTGAATTCCGGACGCGGCGTCGTCAGGTCGTTGCCGACCGACTTGGAAAAGGCGAGGAACGCCTCGGTCATCACCGCACAGACGACGTGCCGCCCCTGGTCCTCGGGGCCGGTGGAGCAGCACCCGTTGCGGTAGAAGCCGGTGACCGGGTCGGCCGAGCACGGGTGCAGCGGCTCGCCGAGCACGTTGAGGTCCGGTTCGGTCTCGAAAACCGGCTTGTTCATTCCACCGTCACGCTCTTGGCGAGGTTGCGCGGCTGGTCGACGTCGGTGCCCATGACCACCGCCGTGTGGTAGGCCAGCAGCTGCACGGGGATGGTCGCGAGGATCGGCGCCACGAAGCTGGCCACCCGCGGCAAGATGATGACGTCGTCGACGCCCTGCCCGGCACGCTTCGCCCCTTCCTCGTCGGTGATGAGGATGATCCTGCCGCCCCGCGCCGCCACCTCCTGCATGTTGGAGAGGGTCTTCTCCATCAGCTCGTCCGACGGCGCCACGACAATCACCGGCATCGCCTCGTCGACCAGCGCGATGGGGCCATGCTTCAGTTCACCTGCCGCATAACCTTCGGCATGGATATAACTGATTTCCTTGAGCTTGAGTGCACCTTCCATGGCCACGGGGAACATCGTTCCGCGCCCCAGGTAGAGTACGTCCCTCGCCTTGGACAGGCGCTTGGCGATGTCGGCGATCTGCCCCTCGGTATTGAGGGCGGCCGACACCGCACTGGGCAGCGCGACGAGGGCCCGCACCAGTTCCGCCTCCGCGGCGGCATCCAGCGCGCCGCGGGCGACGCCGGCGGCGATGGCGAGACTTGCCAGCGCGGTGAGCTGGGCGGTGAGCGCCTTGGTCGAGGCAACACCGATCTCGGGGCCGCACAGCGTCGGGAAGACGACCTGGCTCTCGCGCGCCATGGTGGATTCGGGGGAATTGAGCAGCGCGGCGACGTACTGGCCCTGGCCGGCGCAGTAGCGCAGCGCCGCCAGCGTGTCGGCCGTCTCGCCGGACTGCGAGATGAACAGCGACAGCCCGCCCGCCTCGAGCGGCGGCTCGCGATAGCGGAACTCGGAGGCGACGTCGACGTCGACAGGCAAGCGCGCGTACTTCTCGAACCAGTACTTGGCCACGGCGCCGGCATAATAGGCGGTGCCGCAGGCCGAGATGGTGAGCCGGCTCAGCGCCGCGAAATCGAAGGGCAGCTGCTCGCGCAGCGCCACCTTCTCCGCCCCCATGTCGACGTAGTGGCTCAGCGTGTGGGAAATGGTCTCGGGCTGCTCGTAGATCTCCTTGGCCATGAAGTGGCGGTGGTTGCCCTTGTCGACCAGGGCGGCGGAGGCCGAGGAAATCAGCGTCTCGCGCTGCACGATGGCGTCGGAGCCGTCGCGGATGGTGACGCCCCGGGGGGTCAACACCGCCCAGTCGCCGTCGTTGAGGTAGCACAGCTTCGAGGTGAACGGGGCTAGCGCCATGGCGTCCGAGCCCAGATACATCTCCGTCGTGCCGTAGCCGACGGCGAGCGGCGCGCCGCTGCGGGCGGCAATCAGCAGCGCCTCTTCGCCGCGGAACAGGAAGGCGAGGGCAAAGGCGCCGCGCAGGCGCTTGAGCGTGCGGGCGACGGCCAGTTCCGGGTCGGCGCCGCGGTCCAGCTCGCGGGTCACCCACAGCGCGACGGATTCGGTGTCGGTCTGCGTCTTGGGCAAATAGCCGTCGGCGGCGAGGTCGGCGAGCAGCTCGCGGAAATTCTCGATGATGCCGTTATGCACGACCGCGACGCGCTCGGTGGCGTGCGGGTGGGCATTGTGCTCGGTGGCGGCGCCGTGCGTGGCCCAGCGCGTGTGGCCGATGCCGATCTTGCCGCCGAGCGGCTCGAAGGCCAGCTTCTGGGCAAGGTTGCCGAGCTTGCCCTCGGCGCGGCGGCGCATGATCGCCCCGTTCTCCAGCGTGGCGACGCCGGCGCTGTCATAGCCGCGATATTCGAGGCGCTTGAGGGCGTCGACGAGCCGCCCCGCGACCGGCTCCACGCCAATGATGCCGACGATCCCGCACATCTTCGCCCTACTCCTTTGCCCTTGCGCGTTTCACCGCCTCGGCGCGCGCCCTAAGCTTGCCGGCATAGCCGGGCTTGTTCTCCTGCCGTCCCCGAGCCAGCGCCAGCGCGCCGGGCTCGACGTCGCGCGTGATGACGCTGCCGGAGGCCACATAGGCGCCCTCGCCCACGCTGACCGGCGCCACCAGCGAGCTGTTCGAGCCAATGAAGCTGTCGGCGCCGATGACGGTGCGGTGCTTGTTCACGCCGTCATAGTTGCAGGTGATGGTGCCGGCGCCGATATTGGCGCGCGCACCTATATCGGCGTCGCCGATATAGGTCAGGTGGTTGACCTTGGCGCCGCGGCCGATGCGGGCGTTCTTGACCTCGACGAAATTGCCGGCCTTGGCGCCCTCCTCGAGTTCGGCGCCGGGGCGCAGCCGGGCGAACGGCCCGATCGTCGCCCCAGGCCCGACCTGCGCGCCCTCGAGATGGCAGAAGGCGTGGATCACGGCACCCTCGCCGACGCGCACGCCGGGGCGGAACACCACGTTGGGTTCGATCACGACGTCCTGGGCGATCTCGGTGTCCCAGGAAAAATACACGCTCCCGGGATCGTGCAGGGTGACGCCGGCGGCCATGTGCTCGCGGCGCCTGCGCTCCTGGAAGTAGCTTTCGGCCAGCGCCAGTTTGGCGCGGTCATCGGCCCCGATCACCTCGCGCGGGTCGACGACGGTGAAGGCGACGGCGAGATCGTCGATATTGGCCAGTTCCACCGCGTCGGTGAGGTAGTACTCGCCCTTGGCGTTGTCGTTGCCGATGCGGTCGATGACGGCCCGCAACGTCGCCGCCTTGAAACCCATGATGCCGGAGTTGCACAGCCGCACCGCCCGCTCTGCCTCGGTCGCGTCGCGGTGCTCGCGGACGGCGAGCAGTAGCTCGCCGGCGGTGAGCAGGCGGCCGTAGCCCGTGGGGTCCTCGGGCTCGAAGCCCACCACGACCAGGTCCGCGCCGTCGTCCAGCCTGGCCGTCACCGCGGCGACGGTCTGCGCCGTGACCAGCGGCGTGTCGCCGTAGAGCACCACGACATTGCCCGATGCGTTGGCGTAGGCGGCCTGCGCCGTGCGCACCGCATGCGCCGTCCCCAGGCGCTCGGCCTGCTCGAACACCATCGCCGACGGTGCCTGCCTTGCGACGGCCGCCCGGATGTCGTCGTGGCCGGGCCCGATGACCACGGCCATCTCGCCGGCGCCGGCGGCCAGCGCCGCGCGAAGCACATGCGAGACCATCGGCAGGCCGCCGACCTCGTGCAGCACCTTGGGCGTGGCCGAACGCATGCGGGTGCCCTCCCCCGCGGCCAGGATGATCGACAACAATTCAGCCATGCACGCCCTCTTTGCGGCGAGGTTTCCAGCACTTTTATGGCAGCAAGTTGTTGGCATTCCGATAACGCGCCGCCCGCGGTGATAAACTGCACAGGGCCGGCCTGATTCGACAGGCCGTGGGTGGGGGATCGCTTGGCACGGGCAGCAGACCAGGTTCGCGCGTCGGACGTGACCTTCTGGGGATTGGTGGCGCTGGGCTGCTGGGCCTTCGCCGTGCTCGCCGCCAATGTCTCCGCCCTCGTCCCGACGGGCGCACTCGGAGCGCTGCATGCCTCGCGGCTCGAGGGGGCGACGGTGAACCAGTTGCGCGCGCAGGTGGCCGCGCTCGAACTCGACGCCCAGCGCCTGCGGCGCGACAACAACCAGCTGCTGCAGCGCTTCACCATGGCCGAGCAGGCGAGTGGCGAAGTGGCCCGCCGGGTCGGCGCGCTCGAGGTGGCCGTGCCGCTGCTCAGCGACGCTGCGGCGGCCGGGCCCCGGCTCGACCGGACTCTCACCGGCGCCATCGGCGCTGGCGCCGTGCTGAGCTTCGATGCCGAAGGCGGCACGGTGAGCGTGCAGCACAAGCCCCTCGACGCCGTGCAGCCCGGCCTGCGCCCGGCGACGGTGGCGACGCAGGAGCCGCCGGCGCGCGCCGATCCGAACGCCTTCGGCCTGGCCCTGGCTTTCCCGGTGGAGGCCGACGACGCCGAGGCGCAGTGGCAGAGCCTCACGGCCCGGGTCGGCACGCTGCTGATCGGGCTCGCGCCGCTGCTGGCGCCGGTCGAGGGCAGCAGCAGCCGGCAGATCGTCGCCGGCCCGCTCGCCAGCCGCTCCGCGGCGGAGGAACTGTGCGCGCGCATGGATCGCGTCGGCATTCCGTGCGTACCGGCGCCCTATGCCGGCGACCACCTGCCGCTGCTGAACTAGGCCAGGCCGACGCCCCGAACCGCCGCGGGAATGCGGCCCACCGCGGCTCCCGGCCGGTGCTGGCGGCCCGGAATTGCGGTTGACAGCAAGGGGCGAGGGACTATGTTCCGCGCCGGCGCGCCAAGCGCCAGGCTGCGCCCGTAGCTCAGTGGTAGAGCATCCGACTTTTAATCGGATGGTCCCGGGTTCGAATCCCGGCGGGCGTACCAAATTTCAGGTTCCGGCAGTGTCGTATCCCGGTCGGCGCCAGGGGCGGCGAGGTTCCCGCCCCGGGCGTTATCGAGCTACCTGTTCCCGCACACGGCGGAGTTGTTGAGGCCGGTCTGGGTGCCATTGGCACCGGGATCGCCGGGATCGGAGTTGATCCCCATGTTCAGGTCCTGGCCAAGATAGCCGAACGTGCCCGAACCGGCGCCGGTGTCGCATTGCGCCCCAACGGCCTCGGCCTGGATGCGCCCCGGATTGTTGTTGTAACGATCACCGCCCGGGGTGGAATTCCCGGCCGCAACGGCCATCCCCGGCAACGCAAGAGCCCCGATCGCAACAACAGCCACAAGCAGTTCATCAAAATATCCCCCATTAGTAATGCCCGCCACTATTGATCCGCCGGCGGGCAGACGCAAGTCCCGCAACCTGCGTCCGGCGGGCGGAACCAGGTGGGCAGCAGCCGCGTTCTTCCCGCGCTGACCTCCAATGTCGGCACTCGCTGGCCAGATGAGCCACCCGCTTCAGATGCGCCAGCGAGTTCCGGGGGACCGTGACCATGCTCGACAGCATCATTTCGGCGGTGCTTGCTGCGCTGCTCATCGGCACGTTGATCGCCGTGCCTGTCCTGTGGATGCTCGGCCTGCTGTAGCGGCGCCCGTCAGGCCGGCGCGAGGTCTCCCAGCGCCTCGACGAGCGGGCCGAGATGGCGCTCGTAGGGGCGCCAGCGCTCTATCGATGTCCTGTAGATGGGCTGGCGCACCTGCCAGCGCGAGATGGTCGACACGCTGCGCGCATTGGCGAAGAACTCGAGGCAGGCCGGGTGCCAGTCGAGGCCGATGAAGTCGAGCATCCGGCGCGTCACCGCCTCCTGGTCGGCGACGAGGTCCTCGTAGTGCACGTCGAGGATCATGCCGGGCAAGACGCGCCGCCAGTGGTCCATGAGCGCGGCATAGGTGCGGTAGTAGCGGCCCAGCGTCGCCAGGTCGTCGGCATAGGCGTGCGCGGTCGAGAACATGTTGGAGTAGATCGAAAAGCAGTTGTCGAGCGGGTTGCGCCGCATGTGGATGACGCGGGCCCGCGGCAGCAGCAGCGCCACCAGCCCGACAAAGGTGAAATTGTGCGGCATCTTGTCGGTGATGCGGCGCGGCGTGCCGGGCGCGAGCGCCGCCAGCTTGTCGAGGTAGGTGGAGGCAAGTGCCTTGGTTTCGGCGGGGCCGAGCCCGACGATCTTCTCGACAAACAGGCCGCCGTCGCCCAGCGAGAACAGCAACTGGTTGGCGATGTCGTGCAGGTAGTTGAGCTCGCCCGCGCCGTGCACTTCGGGATGGCTGGCGAGGATCTGCTCGGCCAGCGACGTGCCGGAACGCGGCATGCCGACGATGAACACGGGCAGTTCGCTCGGCTCTCCCCAGCCGGCGCGCGACTTGAGGAACCCTGGGTTGAACAGGCCGGTCAGGCGCTTCTGCCGGCCCTCGTGCTGGGCCATGTCGTAGCGGGCGCGTGATGCCGCCTTGGCCCGTTGCAGGTGGGCGAAGGCCGCGTCGGGCCGCTGGAGATCCATGCATGTCTTGGCGGCGGCATAGCCCAGCAGTGCGCGTTGCGCCCGCGCCTCGGCGGCGCCGAGTTGCGCCTCTGCCGCCTCGATCTCGGCCAGCACGTTCTTGTCGGGCGTCTGGCGCACGCAGTTGGCAAGTCCGTAGAGCGCTGCGGCGCGGCCGCCGCCCTTGTCGATGGCCGCCCGGTAGAGCGGTTCGGCCTCCTCGCCCCGGCCGAGGTCGGTGAGCGCTTCGGCCCAGGCGAGATGCGCCTCGGGAGCGGCAGGCCGCAGCGCGGCGGCGCGCTCGAGATAGGGCAAGCCCCTGCCCGCCTGGCCGAGCTTGCGCAGGGCCCGCCCGAGATTGCACAAAGCCTCGTACATCGAGGGGCGAAGCTGCAGCGCGCGCTCGAGGTAGGGGACGCCCTCCTCGGGCTTGCCGCCGAGCGCCAGCGCGTTGCCGAGATTGTTGAGGTAGCGCACCTCGCGCGGCGCGGCGGCGAGTGCCTTGGTGAAATAGTTGATGGCAACGTCGATGCGTTCGGCAGCGACCGCCAGCGTGCCCATGGCGTTGTTGGCATCGGCATGGGCCGGATCGTGGTGGAGGATGGCCTGGAAAGAGGCCTCGGCCTCGCGCAGCCGGCCCTGCTCTTGCAGAGCCAGCCCGCGTTCCATTACGCCCCTGGTCTTGCGTGAAACGCCGGTGGTCGTCTGGGCCATGTGGGAAGCTTGCTACGAACAGGCGAAGGGCGGCAAGCCGCCCCTCGTGTTGAACGACTGACCCTCGACTTCAGAACTCGAAGGTGAGCCCCGCCTGCAGGACGTGCTCGACATACATGATGTCGTCCGCCGCACAAGCTCCGCTGCCACCAGGATAGCCGCAAGGATCGGTACTGTCGCTGAAGTTCGCCCCGAGGACCGCCTTGGCGCGATAGCCGAGATCGACTTTCATGTTGTCCGAGAAGTCGTATCGCACGCCGAGGCCGAGTTGGGCGGCAGGCGCGAGTCCCGCCACATCCCACATGTAGTCCGGATCGTCGTAGATCGTTACGCTGGGCATGACCCACGCCGCACCGACGCCGCCGCCGACATAGGGGCTGAAGCCGCCGCCCATGTCGAGGTCCCACCACACGTTGCCCAACATGTAGATCGTCGAGAGTGAGCCGGTGGCTGTACAGTCGCCGGGAGCGCACTCCCATTGCGGGATGAAGTCCTCATCATCGATGTTGCGATGGGTGAACGACAACTCGAACTCGCCGCGCAGATTCGAGGTGATGTTGGTGCCGACGGCAACGCCACCTGCGAAGCCCCAGCCCGCATCGAGTTCGATCGTGCTCGAACCGAAGTACTGCCCGGAGATCGTCGTCGGTGCGGTGAAGCCGGCAAAGACACTGGCATACATGGTTGGCGCCATCATGGTCGGACCATAGTCGATCGTCTGCAGGACGTCAGACCCGAACGCCTGCGGCGCTACCAGGCACATGGCCGCGATAGATACGGCGCCTGTCACATGACGCATCATCATTCTTCCCCTTGGGTTCCTCGCTGCCCCCGTTGCGCAGGATGCTGTTGCTTTGGGCGCATGGCAATCCGTGTTGCAGTGCAAGGCACGACTTCGTCTTGATACCGTGCTGAAAAGGACACACTTTTTACTAGCCTATTAACTCACTGTTAATTCACATGAATCCTTTCCTTGCCGACATAGTTGATATCATCTCAATGTCGCGCCCATCCATCTTGCCGGCTGCGACGGCCGGACCCGATCGGAAGGGGCGCCGAGGGCCCGTCACGCTGTGGCAACCCGGCAACAATCTTTGAATATCAGCGCTTTGGCGCCGCCCGCAGCGGTTGTCTTCGCGCGTCGAACCGGCGACAAGCGACGATACGGTGCTTGTGCCGACATCATGGGGATCCGATTGACCAGAATCGCTATCGCTGCCGGCGTTGCCGCATGCGCATTCGCCAGCTCCGCCCTCGCCGCCGACCTGATCGTCGACAAGGCGGTCGACTACGCGACACCGGCCGCTAACGGCCTCTACATCGAACTCCTGGCGGGCGTCGCCTTCCCCGGGACGTATGAGTATGACGGCCCCGACGATCCCTACGACATCCCGCTCGGGGGTGCCCTGGCCGGCGTCATCGGCTTCGACACCGGCCTCGGCGGCCTGTCGGTCGAAGGCGACGTCTTCATCTCGCAGCGCGACTATGAGGATGGCCTGTACACGTTGACCACGGGCACGGCGATGGCCGCGCTCAAGTACACTGTCGATCTCGACGAGACCTTCTCGCTTTACGGCGCTGCCGGCCTCGGCGGCTTCTACCTGCGCGATGAGGATGCGGACGACGGCGACCTCTATATCGATAGCTGGGGCCTCGGCTATCTGCTCAAGGCCGGCGTCACCGCGCAGGTGGCCGACAATGTCAGCCTCGTGGGCGAACTTCGCTACGCCAACAGCTTCTCGCCGGTCGAATATGTCGACAGCGACAGCGAGACGAACACGGGTCATATCGGCGTGGGCGCGGCCCTGGTCGGCGTCAAGCTCGACTTCTGATCTCGCGGCCGGGGCCCCTCGCCAGGAGCCCCGGCCCGCCTCCTCCACGCTGGAACCGCGCACCCGAGGCGACGTTTAGCTTCCCACAGCAAACGGGGAGCCGACCGCATGTCCCTCTGGAAGAAATACGGGTTCGCCTGGGTCACCATCGGGTTCCTGCTGTTCAGCCTTATCGGCCACTGGATCTTCGGCTGGCTCGCCTTCGTCGACGAGCAGCAGGCGGTGGGCGCTCCGGTCGAGGCCGGCGCCTTCGTCATCCAGATGCTGCGCGATACCTTCGAGAACTGGCAGTCCGAGTTCCTGCAGCTGCTCTGGCAGGTCGTGGGGCTGACGCTGCTGCTCTATGTCGGCTCGCCGCAATCCAAGGAGAGCGAGGACCGCTCGGAGGAAATGCTCAAGGCGATCATGCGCAAAGTCGACCCCGACCGGGCCGCCGCCACGCTGGCCGAAATCGAGAAGAAATTCCCGAGCAAGTGACGGGGAACCGCAGCGCCCGCCGGCCGTTTGCCGCAAGGGAAGGCGGTGCGTGTCAACCGGACACGGCGGCACCATGGGAACGGCGCGATTTTTCCGGTTTCCCGCGCCGGCCAACGAAACGGCAGACGAGCCCTGACTCCGCCCGCATTGCCTTCCTGCCCTCACTCCCTGAGCTTGTGGAAGTATTCGAGAAGCCCGCGCGTCGAGCTGTCGTGGCCGACCGGCTCTTCCGTGCCCTGCACCTTGGGCAGCAGCGCCTTGGCGAGTTGCTTGCCGAGTTCGACTCCCCACTGGTCGTAGGAGTTGATGTCCCAGATCGTCCCCTGCACGAACACCTTGTGCTCGTAGAGCGCGATCAGGCTGCCCAGCCGGTCGGGCGTCAGCCTGGGATAGAGCAGCGTGTTCGACGGCCGGTTGCCGGGAAATACCTTGTGCGGGGCCAGTGCCGCGACCCGGGCCGCGTCCAGCCCCGCGGCGCGCAGCTCGGCAACGACCTCTTCCCTGGTCTTGCCCAGCATCAGCGCCTCGGATTGCGCCAGCACGTTCGCGACGAGCTTGTCGTGGTGCGGGACGAGGTCCTCATGCGGATTGGCGGCGACGAGGAAATCCACCGGGATCACGTCGGTGCCCTGGTGGATCAGCTGGTAGAAGGCGTGCTGGCCGTTGGTGCCCGGCTCGCCCCAGATGATCGGGCCGGTGGGATAATCCACCGGCTGGCCGGCCAACGTCACCGACTTGCCGTTGCTCTCCATGTCCTGCTGCTGCAGGTAGGCGGGAAAACGCGACAGGCGCTGGTCGTAGGGCAGCACGGCGTGCGTCGAGAAGCCCCAGGCGTTGCGGTACCAGACGCCGAGCAGGCCCATGATCACGGGCAGGTTGCGGGCGGGCGGCGTCTCGAGGAAATGCCGGTCCATCTCGTAGGCGCCGGCGAGGAAGGCCTCGAAATTGTCGAAGCCGACGGCGAGTGCCACCGGCAGGCCGATGGCGGACCACACCGAGTAGCGCCCGCCGACCCAGTCCCAGAAGCCGAAGATGCGATCGAAGCGGATGCCGAAGGCATCGCAGCCGCGCAGATTGGTCGAGACGGCAGCGAAATGGTCCTTGACCGCCGCCTCGCCCAGCGCCGCCGCGACCCATGCCCGGGCCGTCGCAGCGTTGGTCATGGTTTCGTCGGTGGTGAAAGTCTTGGAGGCGACGATGAACAGGGTGCGGCGCGGATCGAGGCCCTTCAGCGTGTCGCCGATATGGGCCCCGTCGACGTTGGAGACGTAATGGCTCCTCAGGTCTGGGCGGGTGTAGGGCGCGAGCGCCAGCGTCACCATGGCCGGTCCGAGGTCGGAGCCGCCGATGCCGATATTGACGATGTCGGCGAACCGCTCGCCGGTGGCGCCGCGCAGGGAGCCGTCGCGCACGTGCCCGGTAAAGGCCCGCATGCGCTCCAGCACCTCGCGCACCTGCGGCATGACGTCGGCACCATCGACCATGACGGGGTCGCTGCCGCGGTAGCGCAGCGCCATGTGCATGACGGCGCGGTCCTCGGTGGTGTTGATGTGTTCGCCCGCCCACATGCGGTCGCGCCGCGCCTCGACGCCGGCCGCCCGCGCCAGCGCCAGCAGGGCGTCCATCGCCTCGGCATCGATGCGGTTCTTGGAGTAGTCGAGCAGCAATTCGCCGGCATTGGCCGAGAAGCGCTCGAAGCGGCCCGGGTCCCGTTCGAACAGGACGCGCATCGGCGTCTCGGCGAGGCGCTGGCGGTGCTCCATCAGGGCATTGAGGGCAGTCTTGCGCGCAGTCGCCATATGTCTTCCCCTAGAGCGTCGGCAGGTCGCCCCGCGCCCAGCCGGCGCGCGTTTCGGCCGCGAAATCGGTGAAAGTGCCCGCCGCGATGGCATCCCGCGCCCCCGCGACCAGTTCCTGATAATAGGCAAGGTTGATCTGCGAAAGGATCATCGCACCGAGAATTTCCTCGCTGCGCACCAGATGGTGCAGATAGGCCCGCGAGAACCGGCGGCAGTTCTCGTTCGGCGATTGCTCGTCGATCGGGCGGGGGTCGTCGCGGTGGCGCGCGTTCTTGAGGTTGATGACGCCGAAGCGGCTGTAGACGTGGCCGTGCCGGCCGGCGCGGGTAGGATGCACGCAATCGAACATGTCGATGCCGCGCGCGATGGCGCCGAGGATGTCGTCCGGCTTGCCGACGCCCATCAGGTAGCGCGGCCGCTCCGCGGGCAGTTCCGGCGTGACCTCGTCGAGGACGCGGAACATCGTCTCCTGCGGCTCGCCGACGGCGAGGCCGCCCACGGCGTAGCCGTCGAAGCCGATGGATATGAGCCCCGCCGCCGAACGGGCGCGCAGCCCGGCGTCGTCGCCGCCCTGCACGATGCCGAACAGGGCGCGATGCGGCCGGCGGCCGAACGCTGCCCGCGAGCGTTCGCCCCAGCGCAGCGACAATTCCATGGCGCGCTCCATCTCGGCGCGCCCGGCCGGCAGGGCGATGCATTCGTCGAGCTGCATGACGATGTCGCTGTCGAGCAGGGTCTGGATTTCGATCGACCGCTCGGGCGTCAGTTCGTGCGCGCTGCCGTCGATATGGGAGCGGAAGGTGACGCCCTTTTCCGTGAGCTTGCGCAGCTTGGCCAGCGACATCACCTGGAAGCCGCCCGAATCGGTGAGGATCGGGCGCTCCCAGTCCATGAAGCGGTGCAGCCCGCCGAGCGCCGCCACCCGCTCGGCGCCCGGCCGCAGCATCAGGTGGTAGGTGTTGCCGAGCACGATGTCGGCGCCGGTGGCGCGCACCTGCTCGGGATACATGGCCTTGACCGTGCCCGCCGTACCCACGGGCATGAAGGCAGGCGTGCGGATGTCGCCGCGGGACGTGTCGATACGGCCACGGCGCGCCATCCCGTCCGTGGCGAGGAGGGTGAAGGAGAAATCGGTCATGCGCGGCTAATTAGCGGGCCGATCGGCTCCTGTCACCCTGCCTGGCGTCAGAGGCCGGCAACGATCCGGCGATACTCGGCTTCGGGGAAGGCCTTGAGCGTCACGCCCCGGATGTTGCCGGCCGAGGTGACCCTGAGGTTGAAGGTGGCCGCAGCTTCGTCATTGGGCGCATCGAGCATGATGACCAGGTCGTAGGCACCGAAAGTCATATGGACGGACTCGAGCGTGCACCCGCCCTTCTTGGCAATTTCCTTGGCCGCATCGTAGCGGCTAGCCGAGTCCTTGACGTTCTTCGCTCCCTGCTCGGTCCAGTTGAGCAGCAAAATGTACTTGGACATTGGTCGCTCCTCTGTGTCGCGAAGCGATTACTTCGCAACAATACTGTATTCTCTTCGACCGGGCACGGATATGGCGCAAAGCATCAGGTCCGGGGCGCGTAGGTGAGGAGCACGCCGCCATTGCTGCAGCCCCTCGCTTCACGCAGCTCGAGCCCGATCCGGGCATCGGCCGTCTTGAACAGCGGGTTGCCTCGCCCAAGCAGCACGGGGGCGATGCACAGGCGGTATTCGTCGACGAGGCCGTGGGGCAAGAGGCTCCCCAGCAGCTCGGCGCTGCCGAAGACATATATGCTGCGGCCGGCCTCGGCTTTGAGGCCGCGCACCAGTTCCACCCCGTCGCCCTTGAGCAGGGTCGAGTTGTTCCAGTCGGCGCGCTCGAGGGTGTTGGAGATCACGGCCTTGGGCAGGCTGTTCATCTGCCGCGCGGTGTCGCCCTCGTCCTCGGCGGTGGGCCAGTAGCCCGCCATGCCGGTGAACGTCCGGCGACCGAACAGCAGCAGCCCCGCGTCGCGCAGCTGCGCATCGCTCAATGCCTGCACTTCCGGCCCGAAAATCAGGCTGTGGAAGTCGAGCGACCAGGGTTCGGGTCCCTCGAAATAGCCATCCAGCGTCATCACGTTCCAGGCAATCAGCCGGCGCATCGAGCCCTCCATCACTTATGCAGTGACTTAAGTATCAAGGCGCGCGCGGCATTGTCAAGCGATCACTTAAGTATCACCCGGCCCGGAACAGCAGCGAGGCGTCGCCGTAGGAATAGAAGCGGTAGCCGCTGGCGATGGCGTGGGCGTAGGCGGCCCGCATCATGTCGAGCCCGGCAAAGGCGCTGACCAGCATGAACAGGGTCGAGCGCGGCAGGTGGAAATTGGTCATCAGGATGTCCACCGCGTTGAAGCGGTAGCCGGGCGTGATGAAGATGTCGGTTTCGCCGACGAAGGGCTCGATTTCTCCGCTGCTGCGGGCGGCGCTCTCGAGCAGCCTCAGGCTCGTGGTGCCGACGGCGACGATGCGCCCGCCCCTGGCGCGCGCCGCGCGCAGGCGCTCGGCGACCGGCGCGGTGATCTCGCCCCACTCGGCGTGCATGACGTGGTCATCGGTGTCCTCCACCTTGACCGGCAGGAAGGTGCCCGCCCCCACATGCAGCGTCACCCGCTCGATCCCCACGCCGGCGTCGGCGAGGCGGCTGAGCAAGGCGTCGGTGAAATGCAGGCCGGCGGTAGGCGCGGCCACCGCCCCGTCCACTTCGGCATAGACCGTCTGGTAGTCGGTGCGGTCACGCGCCTCGGCCGGGCGCCGCAGCCCGATATAGGGCGGCAGCGGCATCGCCCCGAACGCCTTGACGGCCTCGTCGAGATAGGCGCCGGACAGGTCGAAGCGCAGCGTCACCTCGCCGCCCTCGGCCACCGCCTGCACCGTGGCATCGAGCGTCGCCAGCAGGCAGGCATTGTCGGTTTCCTGCCCGAAGCTCACGTGGTCCCCAGGCCGCAGCCGCTTGGCCGGCCGGGCAAAGGCGCGCCAGGTGGCGGCATCGACGCGCTTGTGCAGGTTGAACGAGACGGCGGCGCGATGCTCGCCGCGCGTGCGGATGCCGGCGAGTTCGGCCGGCAGCACCCGGGTGTCGTTGACGACGAGCACGTCGCCGGGACGCAACAATTCCACGAGGTCGGTGACGCGCCGGTCGTCCAGCGGCGCGCCGGGCCTGACCACGAGCATCCGCGCCGCATCCCGCGGCTCGACCGGATGCAGCGCGATCAACTCGGCCGGCAGCTCGAAATCGAAGGCGTCGACGCGCATCAGGGACCGGTGCAGCTCACCGCCCAGGCGCCGTGGCCCGGAATGCGCAGCGTGCCGCCGAGGGCGACGCGGTCGCCCTCGCTGGCCTTGAACAGCCTCAGTTCGGCGACCCGGGACATGAGGTTCTGGTCCATGACGTCGATGCGCACGGCGTCTTCATCCCCGAAGGCCTGACCGACCGCAACCGGCTCGCCCGGGCCGTAGGCGACGTCGCTCGCCCAGACCTGCTCACCCACGGTAATGGTCAGGCCGACCACGGCGAGCACGTCCATGGCCCCGGCCAGGTAGTCGAAGCTCGCCTCGCCCTGGGCGTCGCTGCAATTGACCCACTCCGTCGCCAGCGACGGGGTGGCCAGCGCGGCGAGCGCCACCGCGATGGCGGCCGTCCTGATCATGCGGCGACGTCCGCCGCGACTTTGACCGAGACCATCCGGTCGGGATCCCGCACGGGCTCGCCGCGCTTGATCTGGTCGACATTCTCCATGCCTTCGACGACCTTGCCCCACACGGTGTACTGCTTGTCGAGAAAGCGGGCGTCGTCGAAGCAGATGAAGAACTGCGAATTGGCGCTGTCGGGGCTCTGCGCCCGCGCCATCGAGGCGGTGCCGCGCACGTGCGGCTCGGCGTTGAACTCCTGCTTCAGGTTCGGATATTTCGAGCCGCCCGTGCCGGTGCCGTGCGGGCAGCCCGTCTGGGCCATGAAGCCGTCGATGACGCGGTGGAAGGCGATGCCGTCGTAGAACCCCTCGCGGGCCAGCTTCTTGATGTGGGCGACGTGGTTGGGGGCGAGGTCGGGGCGCATGGCGATCACCACCCTGCCCTTGGTGGTCTCGATGATGAGCGTATTCTCGGGGTCGGCGTAAGCCATCGGGCAGCTTCCTTTGCTAGCGGAGTTCGATCCTGGCGGAGATGATCCTGTCGGGGTCGGCGACCATGCCGTTCTGCGCGTCGTCGCCCTTCTTGATGGCGTCGACGTGCTCCATGCCGGCGACCACCCTGCCCCACACGGTATATTGGCCGTTGAGGTGCGGCGCCGCCTTGAACATGATGAAGAACTGCGAATTGGCGCTGTTGGGATCGTTGGTGCGGGCGGCGCCGACGGCGCCCCGCTCGAACGGCACGTCCGAGAACTCGGCCGGCAGGTCCGGCAGGTCCGACCCGCCCATGCCGGTTCCGGTCGGGTCGCCGGTCTGGGCCATGAAGGACTCGATGACGCGGTGGAAGACGACCCCGTCGTAGAAGCCCTGCCGGGTCAGGGTCTCGACGCGCTCGACGTGCTTGGGCGCGACCTCGGGCAGCAGTTCGATGTCGACCGTGCCGTCCTTGAGTTCGAGCATGAGATGCGGCTTGCCCTCCTGCGCGACGGCGTTGCGGGGCGTCACCAGGGAAACGGCGAACAGGATGCCGATGGCGGCGAGAATGATGCCGAGGATCAGCCCGGCGCGGGACATTGGTGAGTTCATGGCTTGTTGAGTGCCTTCAGGACGATGGCGGGGACGAAGGCGCTGATATCGCCTCCCATCCCGGCGATCTGACGCACAAGTGTGGCGGAGATGTGCCGGACATGCGGGCTGGACGGAAGGAACACGGTCTGCAGGTCGGGCGCCATCTGGGCGTTCATGCCCACCATCTGCATCTCGAAATTGTAGTCGGTCGTGTCGCGCAGCCCGCGGATGATCAGCTTGGCGCCATGGACCCGCGCCGCCTGCACCATCAGCCCCTCGAAATCGACGATCTCGATTTCGGTCTCCGTGCGCCTGCCGATGGGGTCGAGCGCGGCCCGTAGCAGCGCCACCCGGTCCTCATGCGAGAACATGGGGTTCTTGGCGTGGTGGGTGCCCACCGCCACGACGAGGCGGTCGACCAGCTTGCAGGCGCGCTCGATGACGTCGAGATGCCCGTTGGTCAGGGGGTCGAAGGAGCCCGGATAGAATCCGACAAGTCTGGCCATGGGATGGAGCCTCCTGAGCGCGCGCGCCGGTTTGTGTCACGGCCGGTGGTGCATGGCAAGCCGGAGCGCGCGGCGCCGAAGAGGCCGGCGCGCCCCGGGGCCTATGCGTCCGCCTGACCCTGCGGGGCCTCGTCGCCGCCGTTGTCGTCGTTTTCCGGCTCGCTGATGCGCTCGACGGCCACCACCTTCTCGCCTTCCGCCGTGCGGAACACCCGCACGCCCTTCGAGGCGCGGCTGGTGAAGCGGATCCCGGCGACCGGCACCCGGATCAGCTGGGCACCGTCCGAAATCAGCATGATCTGGTCGGCATCCTCGACGGGGAAGGCGGCGACCAGCCGGCCGATTTCGTCGGTCTTGCTCTGGTCGGTGGCCTTGATGCCCTTGCCCCCGCGGTGGGAGATGCGGAATTCGTAGGACGACGAGCGCTTGCCGAAGCCGAATTCGGTGATGGTGAGCACGAACTGCTCCGCCGCCCCCATCTCGATGTAGCGTGCCTCGCTCAGCGCCACCGCGCCCTCGGTCACCTCCTCGGCCTCCTCGCCGCCGTCGTCGACCGCGGTGTCGGCCTCGGCGTCCTCGCCGGTGGCGGCCCGCCGGATGGCGCCGGACTGCTTGAGATAGGCCTCGCGTTCCGCCGGCGTCGCGTCGACATGGCGCAGGATCGACATCGAGATGACGCTGTCGCCCTCGCCCAGGCTGATCCCACGGACGCCGGTCGAGGTGCCGGTCGAGCCGCTTCCTCCGAAGACGCGGATGTCGGCACTGGGGAAGCGAATGGCCTGCCCCAACGCCGTGGTCAGAAGCACGTCGTCGGTCTCGTGGCTGAGTTCGACGCCGATGATGGCCTGCCCCGGCTCGTCGAACTCCATCACGCGCTTGCCCAGCGTCGTGCGCGGCACGCAGTCGGACAGCCGGTTGCGCCGGATGCCGCCGGTATTGGTGGCGAACATCACGTCGCGGCCGTCCCATTCGTGCTCGTCCTCGGGCAGCGGCACGATGGACGTGATGCGTTCGCCGGCGTCGAGCGGCAGCATGTTGACCAGCGCCCGGCCGCGGCCCTGCGGCTCGGCGACGGGCAGCCGCCACACCTTGAGCTTGTAGACCTGGCCGAGCGAGGAGAAGAACAGCACCGGGGCGTGGGTGCTGGCGACGAACAGGCGGGTCACGAAGTCCTCGTCCCGGGTCGACATGCCGGAGCGGCCCTTGCCGCCGCGCGCCTGCGTGCGATAGGCCGACAGCGGCACGCGCTTGATGTAGCCCTCGTAGGTGACCGTCACCACCATGTCCTCGCGGGCGATGAGGTCCTCGTCCTCGAAATCCCCGGCGGCGTCCTCGATGGCGGTGAGGCGCGGCGTCGCAAACTGCTCCTTCACGGCATTGAGTTCGTCCCGGATGATCTGCAGCACGCGCTCGCGCGAGCGCAGGATGTCCAGGTAATCCTCGATGTCCCGGCCCAGGCCGTTGAGCTCTTCGCCGATCTCGTCGCGGCCCAGCGCCGTGAGGCGCGACAGCGTCAGCGCCAGGATGGCGCGGGCCTGCTCCTCCGACAGCAGGAAGGTGCCGTCGTCATTGATCTTGTGGCGCGGGTCGTCGATCAGCGCGATCAGCGGGGCGACGTCGGCGGCCGGCCAGTTCCGCTGCATCAGCCGTTCGCGGGCAACCGCAGGATCGGGCGAGGTACGGATGAGCGCGATGACTTCGTCGACATTGGCCACCGCCACGGCGAGGCCGACGAGGATATGGGCGCGATCGCGGGCTTTGTTGAGCAGGAAGCGGGCCCGGCGCGTGACCACTTCCTCGCGGAACCCGATGAAGGCCTCGAGCATCTGCCTGAGGTTCATCAGTTCCGGCTTGCCGCCGTTCAGCGCCACGAAATTGCACCCGAACGAGGATTGCAGCGGCGTGAAGCGGTAGAGCTGGTTCAGCACCACGTCGGCCACGGCGTCGCGCTTCAGTTCGATGACGACGCGCATGCCGTGCCGGTCGGACTCGTCGCGGACGTCCGAGATGCCCTCGATGCGCTTGTCGCGCACCAGTTCGGCGATCTTCTCGATCATCACCGCCTTGTTCACCTGGTAGGGAATCTCGGTGATGATGAGCGCCTCGCGCTCGCGGCGGATCTCCTCGACGTGCACCCGGCCGCGGACCATGATCGAGCCGCGCCCGGTCTCGTAGGCGGCGCGGATGCCCGCCCGCCCCAGGATGACGGCGGCGGTGGGGAAATCGGGTCCCGGCAGCACGCCCATGAGGTCGTCGACGGTGGCCTCCGGCCGGTCCATCAGCAGCAGGGTGGCGTCGATCACCTCGCCCAGATTGTGGGTGGGAACGTTGGTCGCCATGCCCACGGCAATGCCGCTGCCGCCGTTGACCAACAGGTTCGGGAAGCGCGCCGGCAGGACCGTCGGCTCCCGCTCGGAATTGTCGTAGTTGTCCTTGAAGTCGACGGCGTCGCGCTCGAGATCCTCGAGCAACTCGCCGGCCACCTTCTCCATGCGCACTTCGGTGTAGCGCATGGCCGCCGGCATATCGCCGTCGATCGAGCCGAAATTGCCCTGCCCGTCGATCAGCGGCACGCGCAGCGAGAAATCCTGCGCCATGCGGACCAGCGACAGGTAGACGGCGGCGTCCCCGTGCGGGTGGTATTTACCGATGACGTCGCCAACGACGCGGGCCGACTTGCGATAGGGCTTGTTCCACTCATAGCCCTGCTGGTTCATCGAGAACAGGATGCGGCGGTGCACCGGCTTCAGCCCGTCGCGGACATCCGGCAGCGCCCGGCTCACGATTACGCTCATGGCGTAATCGAGATACGACTTGCGCATCTCCTCGGTGATGGAAATCGGCGCGATGTCGGACGGCGGAAGCGGGCCGCCGGCCTCGTCTTGGGTGTTGTCGGTCACTGGGCGGTTCTGCGGATTGTTCGAACTGGGACTGCTCTATGCGATTCCGTTGAGAAAGGCCATTTTGCCGGCCCCGGGGGCGGGCCGGCAGGCAGCTTCTTCCACCGAAATCGGGCGGAGGCATCTAACCTCCGATTTGCGGCTTTTGGGCGGCGGGGCGCCGCCGCGTAGGACGTTGCGCCCGCAGCCGAAGTCACGCTAGAAGCGTGGTGAGCCGTGCCGGTCGGCCCATCGATCTGTGCTGCCGACGCGATCGCCGGGGGGCGATACTCTCAGAGCTTGGAGGACAAGACTAAATGACACTGTTCGGACCCCTGTCGCGAACCCTCGCGGCCACAGGGCTGGTGGCTGCGTCGCTGGTGGCCGCGGCACCGGCCCACGCGGCGAAGGCGGACGTCGAACTGCTGCGCTCCTACATCGGCACCTGGGATGGCAAGGGCGTCCTGGTCGGGGCCCAGTCGGAAACGGTCAAGTGCCGCCTGTCGCTGACCGCGGGCAACAATGACAAGGTCAACTACAACGGCCGCTGCGTCATTGCGGGAAGCCCGTTCTCCCTGAACGGCACCATCGCCTATATCGACGCCGCGCGCCGTTTCGAGGCGGCGATGACCAGCAATGCCGGCTTCTCGCCGCAGCCGGCCGTCGGCAAGCGCCAGGGCAACGGCATCGTCTTCAGCCTCAAGGAACAGGGCCGGGACGACGACGGCAACGACATGACCATCACGGCCCAGATCGCGCTGCACCCCGGCAAGATCCACGTCGACATGAACGTCGTGTTCAACGCGACGGGCAACACCCTCAAGGCCTCGGTGCCCTTCAGCCGGTAACCGGCTCCGCCGGCCCCGGAAAATGCGAACGGGCGGCCTTTGGGCCGCCCGAGCTGTTTCCGGCACCTGTCGCAGCGCCGCGCGCCCCCGTGCGACCCACTCAGAACGGGATGTCGTCGTCCATGCCGCCCGATTCGAACGCCGGGGCGTTCGCCGCCGGGCGCCGTCCTTCCGGCCTACCGGCCGGCACGTCGCGCGGACCCGAGAAACCGCCGCCGGCGCCCTCGCCTTCACCCCGCCCGTCGAGCATGGTGAGGTTCGAGTTGAACCCCTGCAGCACCACTTCGGTCGAGTACTTGTCCTGGCCGGACTGGTCCTGCCACTTGCGCGTCTGCAACTGGCCCTCGACATAGACCTTGCTGCCCTTGCGCAGATACTGCTCGGCGACCCGGGCCAGCCCTTCCGAGAAGATCACCACCCGGTGCCACTCGGTCTTTTCCTTGCGCTCGCCGGTGTTCTTGTCGCGCCAGCTTTCCGACGTCGCCACCGACAGGTTCACCACCTTGCCGCCGCTGGGCAGGGTGCGCACCTCGGGATCCGCTCCCAGATTGCCGACCAGGATGACCTTGTTGACGCTGCCCGCCATGGCGAACTCCTTCCATACTTTCTGCCGCCGCTGCGGGCGCTGCTATCGAGGGGCGCACTCTAGCGGGTTCGCCCACCGGGGGCTGGAAAAACCACCGTTCACCCACACCAATCTTGTTCTCTTTATGTTCTATCGCGATGCCCGCGTCAATGGTGCGTTCGCTCCTCCGGCGGGGCCGCCGGCCGGTGCCGGCCACTGCGCTGTTGACGGAACGCCGCTCGTTCCGCTTATGTTCCAGGGAAGGAATCGGGGGCCTGCCGCACCGGTGACAAGGACGCGGCCGGCGTGCTTAGGTCGCCTCCTGCTTGCAACCCGAGCGGGCGGTACCCATTTTGCCGGTGCGGACAGCTCCCTTTCCGACACATTTCTCCAGCAATTGGGCGCGCGGCTCCTGCCCGCGCGCCAGCCGATGGATCTCTCATGGCCGATACGCCCAGCCCCAATCGTGAAATCGTCATTCGCGGCGCGCGGGAGCACAACCTCAAGGGCATCGACCTCAGGCTGCCGCGCGACAAGTTGATCGTGATGACCGGGCTGTCCGGCTCGGGCAAGTCCTCGCTGGCGTTCGACACCATCTACGCCGAGGGCCAGCGTCGCTACGTCGAGAGCCTGTCGGCCTATGCCCGCCAATTCCTCGAGATGATGCAGAAGCCCGACGTCGAGCACATCGAGGGCCTGTCGCCGGCCATTTCGATCGAGCAGAAGACGACGTCGCGCAATCCGCGCTCGACGGTCGGGACCGTCACCGAGATCTACGACTACCTGCGCCTGCTGTTCGCCCGCGTCGGCATCCCCTACTCGCCGGCCACCGGCCTGCCCATCGAGAGCCAGACCGTCTCGCAGATGGTCGACAAGGTGATGGCGCAGCCCGAGGGCACCCGCCTCTATCTGCTCGCCCCCATCGCCCGCGGCCGCAAGGGCGAATACAAGCGCGAGCTCAACGAGTTGATGCGCAAGGGCTTCCAGCGCGTCAAGATCGACGGCACCTTCCACGACATCGAGGATGCCCCGGCCCTCGACAAGAAGATCAAGCACGACATCGAGGTGGTGGTGGACCGCCTGGTCGTCGGCCCCGACATCGCGGCGCGCGTCGCCGAGAGCTTCGAGACGGCGCTGAAGCTGGCCGACGGCATCGCCTTCGCCGAGTTCGCCGACGAACTCGACGAGGCCGGCACGCCGCGCCGCATCACTTTCTCGGAGAAGTTCGCCTGCCCCGTCTCCGGCTTCACCATCGCCGAGATCGAGCCCAGGCTGTTCTCGTTCAACAACCCGTTCGGGGCCTGCCCGGTTTGCGACGGGCTCGGCACCGAGCAGAAGATCGACCCCAACCTGGTCGTCCCCGACGGTACCCTGTCGCTGCGCGACGGCGCCATCGCCCCGTGGTCGAAGACGAGCGCACCCTACTACCTGCAGACGCTGCAGGCGGTGGTGAAGCACTACGGCGCCTCGACCGGCACGGCGTGGGAGGAGCTGCCGTTCGAGGTACAGCACGCGGTGCTGTTCGGCACCGGGTCGACGCCCATCAATTTCGTCTATGACGACGGGCTGCGGACCTACAAGAGCACCAAGCCCTTCGAGGGCGTGATCGGCAATCTCGAGCGGCGCTACCGGGAGACCGAGTCCGCCGGCATGCGCGAGGAGATCGAGCGCTACATGTCCTCGGCCCCGTGCGTCGCCTGCAACGGCTTCCGGCTGAAGCCGGAGGCGCTGGCGGTCAAGATCGACGGGCTGCATATCGGCGAGGTCAGCCAGAAATCCATCCGCGCCGCCGCCGCCTGGTTCGAGCAGTTGCCGGCGCGGCTCACCGAGACGCAGCGCCAGATCGGCGAGCGCATCTTCAAGGAGATCCGCGAGCGCCTCGGCTTCCTCAACGATGTCGGCCTCGACTATCTGACGCTGGCGCGCAAGTCCGGCTCGCTGTCCGGCGGCGAGAGCCAGCGCATCCGCCTCGCCAGCCAGATCGGCTCGGGCCTCACCGGCGTGCTCTACGTGCTCGACGAGCCCTCGATCGGCCTGCACCAGCGCGACAATGCGCGCCTGCTCGAGACGCTGCGGCGCCTGCGCGACCTGGGCAACACCGTGATCGTGGTCGAGCACGACGAGGACGCGATCCTCGCCGCCGACTACGTCGTCGATATCGGCCCGGGCGCCGGCGTCCACGGCGGCCACATCGTTGCCGAAGGCACGCCCCAGGACATCTGCCGGCATCCCGACAGTATCACCGGACAGTATCTGAGCGGGCGCCTCGCCATCCCGGTGCCGGCCGAACGGCGCCAGCCGAGCAAGGCGCGCCGGCTCCACCTCGACGGCGCCACCGGCAACAACCTCAAGGACGTCTCGGTCGACGTGCCCCTCGGCCTGTTCGTCGCCATCACCGGCGTTTCCGGCGGCGGCAAGTCGACGCTGATGATCGACACGCTGTACCAGGCCATCGCCCGCCGCCTCAACGGCGCCCGCGTCAACCCGGCACCGCACACCCACCTGACCGGCCTCGAATTCCTCGACAAGGTCATCGACATCGACCAGAGCCCGATCGGGCGCACGCCGCGCTCCAACCCCGCCACCTATACCGGCGCCTTCACGCCGCTGCGCGAGTGGTTCGCCGGCCTGCCCGAGGCCAAGGCCCGCGGCTACGGCCCCGGCCGATTCTCCTTCAACGTCAAGGGCGGGCGCTGCGAGAAATGCGAGGGCGACGGCGTCATCAAGATCGAGATGCACTTCCTCCCCGACGTCTACGTCACCTGCGAGGTATGCAAGGGCAAGCGCTACAACCGCGAGACGCTCGAGGTGCAGTTCAAGGGCAAGTCGATCGCCGACGTGCTCGACATGACCATCGACGAGGCCACCGAGTTCTTCTCGGCGGTGCCCTCGATCCGCGAGAAATTCGCCACGCTGCAGCGCGTCGGGCTGGGCTACATCAAGGTCGGCCAGCCGGCCACCACGCTGTCCGGCGGTGAGGCGCAGCGCGTCAAGCTCAGCCGCGAACTCAGTAAGCGCGCCACCGGGCGCACGCTCTACATGCTGGACGAGCCGACCACGGGCCTGCACTTCCACGACGTGGCCAAGCTGCTCGAGGTGCTGCACGAGTTGGTGGACAACGGCAACACCGTCGTCGTCATCGAGCACAATCTCGACGTCATCAAGACGGCCGACTGGGTGATAGACCTCGGTCCGGAGGGGGGCGACGGCGGCGGCGAGATCGTCGGCACCGGCACGCCGGAGGACATCGTGCAGAACCCGCGCTCGCATACCGGCCGCTTCCTCGCGGCAGTCATGCACCGGCGGCCCGGCAAGGTCGGCGAGGCAGCGGAGTAGCCCTCCCCCGCCTCCCCTTTTCCATGCGCTGAGTGCATGGCAACCCTGACGCTGGCGGCATGGCCGACGCCGACAAATCGGCCCATCTTCTCGTCCCAGGTGACCTTGCAGAAGGGAACGCAGGATGTTCGTTCGGGCCGTATGGCGGTGCAGGCGGTTGGTGGACGTCAAGCACACGACCAGCCAGATGGAAGCCCCCACCAGCCGGGATGCACTCGGGATTTCGGGCACGGACTTCCAGAAGATGACGAGCGGCCTGTTCAACCGCTGACCGTTGCCCTCCGCCGCCGCCCCGCGCCGGCTCCGGCTGCGTGGCCGGAGGTGTCGCCCGTTCCCCACACGGCAGGGAATGCTGAATCCAGGATGAACGCATTTTGCGAGAGCCTTGCGCCAGACGCATGACTGTTCTGAACGAACACCATCTGCTCATTGTCGCCGGCACTCCCTAGATAGAGCGTGCAAGAGGAAAGGAGAAACACCATGGGTATCCGCCAGACGCTGAAGAAGTGGGCCGCCTACCAGCAGACCGTCCGCGAGCTCGCCGCTCTCGACAACCGCCAGCTGAACGACTTGGGCATCACCCGCCACGACATCCAGCGCATCGCCCGCGACCATGCCCGCTCGCTGTAAAGGCAGGCCGGCACCAGCGTCCTCCGCGACCGCGCTCCGAACACCCGCTCTCCTCAAGGACGAGCGGGTGTTTTGTTTTCGGGGGCCGGCCTTCCCCGCCTCCCCGCCCTGACCGAACACGCCCGCGCCCCGCGGCGGCATGGGCGGAACCCGCAAGGCCGGTTTTCCGTTCTGCACGCGATGCAGCAGGGAGCATTGCCATGCACGACCTCAAGGGCAAGACCATCGCCATCCTCGCCACCGACGGCTATGAGCAGGCCGAACTGGAGGTGCCACTGGCCCGCTTCGAGGAAGCGGGCGCGAAGGTCGATATCGTGTCGCCCAAGGCCGGCGTCATCAAGAGCTGGCATCACGGCGACTGGGGCCGCACCGTCGACGTCGACAGGCCGCTCTCCGCCGTTTCCGCCGGCGACTATGACGCGCTGGTCCTGCCCGGCGGCGTCATCAATCCCGACCACCTGCGCGTCGAACCGGCGGCAATCGAGCTGATCCGCGCCTTCTGGACCGGCAACAAGGTCGTCGCCGCCATCTGCCACGCCCCCTGGCTGCTCGTCGAGGCCGGCATCGTCCGCGGCCGCAACGTCACCTCGTATCACTCGATCCGGACGGACGTGATCAATGCCGGCGGCGTCTGGCACGACAGCGATGTCGTCGTCGACCAGGGGCTGGTGACCAGCCGCAAGCCATCCGACCTCGAGAGCTTCTGCCTCAAGGTGGCCGAGGAGATCGCCGAGGGCAGGCACCAGCGCCGCGCCGCCTGACGCCTCACGCGCTCGTCGGTTGCGGGGCCGGGAGCAGCCTGCTATCTCGCCCGCATGTCCACTTACCATCCCCTCCACGTCATCGGCGGCGGGCTCGCCGGCTGCGAGGCCGCCTGGCAGGCCGCCGAGGCCGGCGCCTCCGTCGTGCTGCACGAAATGCGCCCGCTCAAGATGACCGAGGCGCACCTCACCCAGGGCCTGGCCGAGCTTGTCTGCTCCAACAGCTTCCGCTCCGACGACCACGAGCACAATGCGGTGGGCCTCCTGCACGAGGAGATGCGGCGCTGCGGCTCGCTGATCATGCGCGCCGCGGACGCCCACAAGCTGCCGGCCGGCGGCGCGCTCGCCGTGGACCGGGTCGGCTTTTCCGATGCCGTCACCGCGGCGGTGCACGGCCACCCCAACATCACCGTCGAGCGGGGCGAGATCACCGGCCTGCCGCCCGCCGACTGGGCCAACGTCATCGTCGCCACCGGCCCGCTCACCTCGCGACCCCTGGCCGAAGCGATCCGGCAGCTCACCGGTGAGGACGCCCTCGCCTTCTTCGATGCCATCGCCCCCATTGTCCATGCCGAGAGCATCGACATGGACATCGCCTGGGCCCAGTCGCGCTACGACAAGCCCGGCCCGGGCGGCACCGGCGCCGACTACCTCAACTGCCCGCTGGACGAGGCCCAGTACAACATCTTCGTCGACGCCCTGCTCAACGGGGAGAAGCACGTCTACCACGCCTGGGAGAACGTCCCCTATTTCGACGGCTGCCTGCCCATCGAGGTGATGGCCGAGCGCGGCCGCGAGACGCTGCGCTACGGTCCACTCAAGCCGGTCGGGCTCACCAATCCGCGCAATCCCACGGTCAAGCCCTACGCCGTCGTGCAGCTCCGGCAGGACAACGCGCTGGGCACGCTGTGGAACATGGTCGGCTTCCAGACCAAGCTCAAATATCGCAAGCAGGCCGAGATCTTCCGGCTCATCCCGGGCCTCCAGAACGCACAGTTCGCCCGCCTCGGCGGCCTGCACCACAACACCTTCCTCAATTCTCCCAGGGTGCTGGACCGCTCGCTCAGGCTCAGGGCCGACCCGCGGCTCAGGTTCGCCGGCCAGATCACCGGCGTCGAGGGCTATGTCGAGAGCGCCGCCATCGGCCTCATCGCGGGCCGCATGGCCGCCGCCGACGGGCGCGGCGAGAGCCTGTCGCCTCCTGCGGAAACCACCGCCATGGGCGCCCTGCTCGGCCACATCACCGGGGGACACCTTGCCGCCGAGGGCGAGCCCGGGCCGCGCTCGTTCCAGCCGATGAACGTCAATTTCGGCCTCATGCCGCCCGTGGCCATCAGCAAGCCCGAAGGCCATGTCGGGCGCTGGAAGTCGGCGGAAAAGCAGATCGCGAAGAAGCGCGCGATGACCACCCGGGCCCTTGCCGACATCATGCGCTGGGCCTGACGCTCAGCGCTGCCGCCAGCTCCACCAGCCCATGGCGGCGATCTTTCGCCAGTCGGCGACGTCGCGGGGCGGTGCGAACGGCGCCTCCTCGGCCGCCTCCACCAGCACCAGATAGCGTCCGAGCAGGGCCACGGGCGCAAAGGCGGGGCGCAGGGACGCCGGCAACGCCGCAATCGCCGCTTCCGCCTTGGCCAGATGCTCGCGCGCCAGGTCGACGAACTGCGCGCGGGCGGCCAGCAGCCCCTCGCTGACCGTGCCGGTCAGCACCTCGCCTTCGCGTACGCCGTTGGCGGCGAGCACCGACCACGGCAGGAAGATGCGGCCCTGCGAAGCGTTGTAGCCGAAGGCGCGCAGGTGCCCGACCAGCGCGTGGGCGACGCCCAGGTGTCCGGCCGCGTCACCGCCGGCGAGTTCCTTGCCGCCGTTGAGCACCATCGCCGCCAACTGGTAGAGCACGGAGGCCGTTTCCCCGGCATAGCCCTCGAAGGTGGGCAGGTCCGGCATCGGGTCGTTGTAGAGGTCGAAGCGCCGCGCCGCGATCAGCTTGTGCAGCGGCTCGGCCGGCAGCTTGTAGGCGTCCATGGCATCGAGCAGCGCGTCGGCCAGCGGATTCTGGCGCACCGCGCCGTGTTCCTCGCCCTCGAGCGCGTCCGTCCACCACTGCAGGCGGATTTCTCCCGCCGCCGGCTCGCGCGCGCGTTCGCGGACGCTGGCGACATCGGCATTGAAGGCGAGCAGTGCCTGCACGGCCGGTCGTGCCGGCTCGGGCAGCAACAGGCTGGCGAAGTAGCGGTCGCGGTCGTTGCCCTTCAAGAACTCGGCGGCGTGGGCGGCGCTGGCGCTCGTCATCGTCTCACCGCGCGCTCTCGACGGCAATCAGCGCCGCGGCCACCGCGCGCTGCTCGGCGAGCAGAACGTTGTAAGTGCGCGTCGCGGCGCCGGTGCCGATGGCCTCGACGACGATGCGCTCCGAGCGCAGCGCCGCGCGCAACTGCGGGTCGAGGGCGCCGATCTCCCGGCCCATGCCGATCAGCAGGACGTCGATGCCCGCGGCGGCGGCGAAGACGGCCGCGAGGCTGTCCCGCGTCAGTTCCGAGGCCTGCGTCACCTCCCAGGAGTGCATTCCCGTCGGCAGGCACAGCAGCGAGCCGCGATGCGACATCCCAGCGAAGCGGAAGCCCCCATTGCCGTAGGCCTCGATGGGGACCTGATCGGGATAGTGTCCGTCCACGTCGTTACACGGCGGCGCCGTCCGCCCGCTTGGTCTTGGCCGCGTCCTCGGCGACCTCGGCCCTCGGCTTGAGCCCGAGATAGAGCAGGATCGGGGCGGCGACGAAGATCGAGGAATAGGTGCCGACCAGAACGCCGAACAGCATCGAGATGGTGAAGCTGCGGATCACCTCGCCACCGAACAGCACCAGGGCGCCGAGGGCCAGGAACGAGGTCGGGCCGGTGAGCACGGTGCGGGTCAGCGTCGAGTTGATGGCCAGGTCGAGCAGCGCTGTCAGCGAGAGCTTGCGATACTTGCGCAGATATTCACGCACGCGGTCGTACACCACCACGGTGTCGTTCAGCGAGTAGCCGACGATGGTGAGCACGGCGGCAATGCTCGACTGGTTGAACTCGATGCCGGTGAAGGCGAACAGGCCGATGGTGAGGACCACGTCGTGGAAGGTCGACACCACGGCGCCGACGGCGAACTGCCACTCGAAGCGGAACCACAGATAGGCCAGCACACCGGCAAAGGCGATACCGAGGCCGAGGAAGCCGGCGATGACCAGTTCACCCGATACCGTCGGGCCGACGCTTTCGGTGCGGCGGATTTCGTACTGGTCGGCGCCCAGCGCCTCGTGAACCTTCTCCACCGCCGCGGCCTGCGCCGTATCGCCGCCGGGCTGCAACTCGATGCGGATGAGCAGGCTGGTTTCCTCGCCGAAACCCTGCACCTGCACGTCGCCCAGGTCGAGGGCGCCGACGGTCTCGCGCACGAAGGCGGGGTCGGCGGGACCCTGCAGCGACTGCACCTCGATGGCGGAGCCACCCTTGAAGTCGATGCCGAGGTTCATGCCGTGGACGGCGAACCAGCCGAGCGACACCACCGAGGCCACGATGGACAGGCCGATGGCATACTTCCGCCACGACATGAACGGGATCTTGGTGTCGTCGGGGATGAACTTCACCAGCTGCACGCGAATCTGCTTCGGGCGGCGCAGGCGGTACCAGGTGGCGACGATGAACTTGGTGACGAAGTAGGCGGTGAACAGCGTCGTCAGGATGCCGAGCGCCAGCGTGACGGCGAAGCCCTGCACCGGGCCCGAGCCGAGGAAGAACAGCACGACCGCGGCGATCAGCGTCGTCACGTTGGAGTCGAGGATGGCGCTCATGGCGCGCTCGAAGCCCGCCTCGATCGAGGCGATGATGGACTTGCCGGCCGCCCGCTCCTCGCGGATGCGCTCGTAGATGAGCACGTTGGCGTCGACGGACATGCCCATGGTCAGCACGATGCCGGCGATGCCCGGCAGCGTCAGCGTCGCCCCGAGCATCGACAGCAGGCCCACGATCAACACGACGTTGAGAACCAGCGCGATGTTGGCGAAGGCGCCGAACAGTCCGTAGGCCACCAGCATGAAGCCGATGGTGGTGATGGCGCTGATGACGCCGGCGATGGCGCCGCCGCGGATGGAGTCGGCGCCCAGGCTGGCGTTGACCGTGCGCTCCTCGACGACGTCGAGGCTGGCCGGCAGGGCGCCGGCGCGCAGCAGCACCGCCAGGTCGTTGGCGGTCTGCGGTGTGAAATTGCCCGAGATCTGGCCCGAGCCCCCGGTGATCGCCTGCTGGATGACCGGCGCGGTGATCACCTGGTTGTCGAGCACGATGGCAAAGCGCTTGCCGACATTCTTGGAC
>NZ_DASWVV010000186.1:0-4349 GCF_036406155.1 Devosia sp.
AGCGCCCCCGAGCGCGCGACGAGGCCGGCGGCGAGCCAGAGCGCGGCGGCGGCGAGGGGCGCGGCCGTCGCTACCGCGCCCAGCGCCAGCACCCGCACCATGAGGTAGAGGCACAGCGCCACGACGCCGTAGGTGCCGTGCCGGCTGTCCTTCATGATCTCGAGGCGCTGCGCGGCGGAGGCGCCGCCGAACAGGCCGTCCATCGCGTCGGCGAGCGCATCCTCGGGCATGGCGCCTGTCGCGACGACCAGCGCGCCCGTGGCCAGCGCGGCGGCGACGTAGGCCGGGATGCCGATCCAGCAGGCCAGAACGAGCAGTGCCGCGGGCGGCAGGCCGATGACGAGACTGGTGAAGGGCAGGGCGCGCGCCATGCGCGACAGGTCGGGGCGTTCGTGCCTTCGCGCCCCGGTGGGCAGGCGCGAAAAGAAGCGCAGCCCCATGACGAGGTCGTCCGCGAGGCGCCCGCCACCGCCGCCCGCCCCGTTGTCCTGGCGCGGCCGGTCCGCTCGTTTCTGCTCGTCGTTCACCTGCATTTCCTCGTCCCGGATGGAGCCGTGCACTTCTGGTCCGGCCGGCGGGCCATTGCAACCGCCGCCGCGGAGGGGTACTGGCGACTCGCCGTCCATTCCTGTTTTCTGCAGGCCCGCATCGGAGCCGCCATGACTTCCCCCTACGCCGACATCATCGACCTGCTCAAGCTCCCACCCGACGGCGACGAGGCCGCCGTGGCCGCCGTGCGCGCCCGCGACCTGACGCTGACCAAGCCGCCCGGCTCGCTGGGCAAGCTCGAGGGGCTGGTGGAATTCCTGGCGCGCTGGCAGGGCAAGGCCGCACCGACGGTGGCCGACCCGATGGTGGCGATCTTCGCCGGCAACCATGGCGTGACCGACGAGGGCATCTCCGCCTATCCGCGGGCGGTGACGGCGCAGATGGTCGCCAATTTCACCAATGGCGGCGCCGCCGTCAGCCAGATCTGCGCCATGCACGAGCTCAATCTGCGCGTCTTCGAACTGGCGCTCGAACTGCCGACCGGCAACATCACCAGGGAGCCGGCGCTGGACGACAAGATGTGCGCCGCCACCATCGCCTATGGCATGGAAGCGATCGCGGGCAACCCGGACCTGCTCTGCGTCGGCGAAATGGGCATCGGCAACACCACGGTGGCCGCCGCCATCTTTGCCGCGCTCTACGGCGGATCGGGTGCCGACTGGGTGGGCCGGGGCACCGGCGTCGACGATGCCGGCCTCGCCCGCAAGGCCGCCGCCGTCGACGCGGCGCTCGCCCTGCACAGGGACGCGCTCATCGATCCCCTGGCCATCCTCGCGCGCCTCGGCGGCCGCGAGATCGCGGCCATCCTCGGGGCCATCATCTCCACCCGGCACCAGCACGTTCCGGTGATCGTGGACGGCTTCGTCGCCACGGCGGCCGCCGCCATCGCCCACGCCGTCAATCCGGCCGCCATCGACCACTGCATCTTCGCCCATGTCTCGGCCGAGCAGGGACACCAGCGGGCGCTTGCCGCCATGGGCAAGCCCGCCCTGCTGCAGCTCGACTTGTGCCTCGGCGAGGGCAGCGGCGCGGCGCTGGCGGCCGTGCTGGTCAAGACGGCACTGCATCTGCACAACAACATGGCGACGTTCGCCGAGGCCAGGGTGAGCGGCAAGATCGACTGAGGCCGGTCGCCGCCGGCTAGTCGTAAGCCAGCGCCACAACGTCCAGCTCGATATAGGCGAAGCTGCCGCCGTCAAGCTTCCAGACGCCCTGCCCGCCAGCGGGAAGCAACAGGCCGTTGAGCTCCCTGTGGCCGCTGATCGGGGTCTCCCAGGTCTCGAGGCTGCGGGTGTCGGTGTTGAAGCGCTGCGCCCGGAAGTCGACGATGCGGTCGTCGCCATCCAAGACGAGCGTGGCCCTCGCCGTGAGGCCGCTGTCCGTCACGGACACTTCGGCGGAACGCTCATCGATGGCGCGCCAGGATACGTTCGGGGCCAGATAGGCGGCGGGAAACCACATCATCTCGTTGAGGTAGCGCATCAGCCCCGCCGCCCCCAGTTCGCTGCCGCCGACATCGGCGACGGGGACGACGCCCAGCGCCTTCATCAGGATGCTGGCGCCGCCGCCCGAGTAGGTGTCGCGTCCAAACACGAACGGCAGGCTGCGCGACACGAAGTAGGCACGCCAGACGAACCCCGGGGGGTCGACCGTGTAGACCTGGTCGGCCTCGAAGTTCATCCACGCGGCGGTCGGGGCGGTGCGCATGCGTCCGACCTGCCTGAGGCGAACGATCGATGGGATAGGCCTGCCGATCACGCCCGCCTTTCGCATGAAGCGCTGCACCGGCGGGGGCAGCCGGGCCACCGCTGCCTCGGTCACGGTCCGGCCGACCGGCCTTGCCGCCGCCACCAGGGCCGCCGTTTCGCGGTCTATCGCCCGGCTGAAGGCCAGCCACGACAGGGCGGTACCGCCCGCCAGCGCGGCAAGCAGGCCAAAGGCGATGATGACTGTGGCCCTGAGCATGGCGAGGGTTCCGGGTAGTCCGCCCCGATGCTAGCGCCGGGGACGCGGCCGTCCTTGAGGTGGGTCAATCGGCGCCCGCCGGCGGGCGGCGTCAGCCGGCGTCGGAATAGATGCGCAGGCGCTCCGTCCTTGCCACCACCGGGGCGAGCGCGTCCATCACCCGCGCCCGCGGGAAGGTGGCAATCGCCTCCGTTCCGAACCGCAGCTTGGAAAACAGGTCGAAGCGCCCCTGGTGCAGTTCCATGATCCGCTGCACGATGGGCAGGCCGAGCCCGGCGCCCTGTTCGGCGGTCTTGTGCGCCAGGCTGCCCTGGCCGAAGGACGACAGCACGGTGGCGATCTCGTCCTCGGGGATACCGGGGCCATTGTCGCGCACCGACACCAGCTGGCCGCCGTCGGCGCTGCGGTCGATCGCCATCTGCACCTTGCCTGCCTGCGGCGTGAACTTGATGGCGTTGGACAGCAGGTTGAGCACCACCTGGCGGATGGCGCGCTCGTCGCCCCACAGCCTGGGCAGGCCGGCGGCATAGGACACCGCCAGCTCGATGCCCTTGGCCTGGGCGCGGATTTCCATCATCCGGCGGCAGTCCTCGGCGATGTCGATGAGCGACACCGCCTCCTCGTTGAGCTCGTACTTGCCGGCCTCGATGCGGGACAGGTCGAGCAGTTCGTTGATGAGGTTGAGCAGGTGCTGGCCGGAGCGGTGGATGTCGCCGGCATATTCCTTGTACTGGGGCACGGCGTGCGGCCCCAGCAGTTCCGACTGCAGCACCTCGGAAAAGCCGATGATGGCGTTGAGCGGCGTCCTCAGCTCGTGGCTCATGGTGGCAAGGAACTGCGACTTGGCGATGTTGGCCTGCTCGGCGTGGCGGCGGGCCTCGTCGGACATGTGCCGGGCCTCTTCCAGCTCGAAGATGAGGGCGTCCTTCTCGGCCCGGTGCTTGACCGATTCCAGCTCGGAGCCGTGCATCTGGCGCGCCAGGTAGACGAAGAACACTTCGCCGCCGAGGGTGACGGCCGCGAGGGCATAATTGAGTGTGCCGCCGCTGACGATGAGGTTGAGGCCGACGGTCAGGGTCACCGGCAGTGTGCTCATCAGCGTCGCGCCCGGCAGCGTGCGGGTGGACACGGCATTGGCGGCAACCCCGACCAGCACCATGGCGAACATGGCGACCGCGAGGTCGTGCGCCGCCGCCCCGGTCAGGGTGAACAGCGACAGCAGCGACCAGGCGATGCCGTACGCCGTCTCGGCAAGGATGAACCGCATCGTCCAGTAGCCGGCGCTGTACTCCTGCGGCTCGCTGCGCTTGAAGCGGCGGCACAGCAGCACCACCACGGTGTTGGCGGCAATCACCGTCGCGACCCAGGCCGCCGCGGCGAGCACGGGCACCCACAGGCTGGCGAACAGGGCGAGGATCAAGAGGATCGCCGGCAGCGCCAGTTCGCCGGAAATGCGCGAGCCGGCATACTCGTCGAGCAGTTCGAAATCGAAGGCGGCGCGCGTGCCCGAGGTCGAGGTCAGGCGTTGGCGCGCATCGAACACCGCCCGCTGCGAACTGCGCCGCGGCTCACGCCCCGTTTGCGCGCGCGCGTCGCCATTGGTAGCAGCCGGTGTGAACGGCATTACGCAGTACTCGTGTTACCAGGATGCGAAGGTCGAACGCTTTCGCTACGCTGTTTGGCAGCCTAGCCGGATCGTGGTTAAGGGAGAGTGAAACGGTGGCTCGCCGGACGACCGGAAATGCGCGCAATTCCGGGCGGCGGCGCCAGCCCCGGGCCGGATCGCTTCCCGGGCTCGCCGCGCTCCTCGCGCTGTTCGCCGGCGCCGCCTGGCT
>NZ_DASWVV010000187.1:0-5437 GCF_036406155.1 Devosia sp.
CTGGATTTTTCGCTAATCGTCCGCGACAGCGTCGCGCAGATGTCCGACACCGGCGGGATGGAGGGCTGACCGGTCACCGGCCGCTTGCGTCCACCGCCTCGACCAGGGCCGTGCAGCGCTCGCCTATACCGTCGCCGGCGCACATGAAATTGGTGCAATAGCTGAACGATAGCCGCCGCTCGGGATCGGCGAAGACGAACGAGCCGCCTACCCCCATGTGGCCGAACGCATCGGGGTTCCGGCCCATCGGGCGCAGGCCGGGCGTGTTCTTGTAGACGCCGAGGCAGTAGCGGAAACGCCGGCCGGTCAGGGCGCACGGCGCGTCCCACTGCAGCGTCGTCATGGCGTCGATGGCCTGCGGCGAGAGCACGCGCACGCCGTCGATGTCGCCGCCGCGGGCCAGCGCCGCGAACAGCTTCGCCATGGCCCGCGCAGTGCCGCGCCCGAAGGCGGAGGGCATCTCCTTGCCCAGGTAGTCGGGATGATCGCGCATCAGCGGGTTGGCGCCGGGCAGGATGCGCCAGGCCCGCGCCAGGTTGTTGCCGGCCCCGCCCCCGCTGAGCGCGGCGTAGGTTGCACTGTCCGGGTTGGGCAGGATCTCGGAAAGCCGGTGCTGCTCGGCCCTGGGCAGGGCGAACCAGTAGTCCAGCCCGAGCGGCTCGCCGATCTCCTCGCGGAAATACGCCCCCGGCAGCTTGCCGGTCAGCCGCCGCACCAGTTCCCCCACCAGGTGGCCGTAGGTCGAGGAGTGATAGGCGCCGCGCGTGCCCGGCGCCCATATCGGCGCCTGGCGGGCGAGGCCATCGACCATCGCCGGCCAGTCGAAGGCGGCCCCGTCCGGCACCGCGTCGGGGAACACCAGCCCCGCCCGGCCGGCCATCAGCGTCCGCACCGTGATCGATTCCTTGCCGGCTTGGGCGAATTCCGGCCAGTAGTCGGCGACCCTGCGCTCGTAGTCGAGCAGGCCGTGATCGGCGAGGCGATGTGCGCAGATGGCCGTCACCGCCTTGTTGATCGACATCATGCGCACGATCGTGTCCCGGCCCCAGGGTTCGGCCGGCTTCTGGTCGCGCACGACGCGGCCGCCCCACAGGTCGACGGCGATCTCGCCGTCGACATAGACGGCGACCGCCGCACCGATTTCGTCGCGAACGGCAAAATTCTCCGCAAACGCCTCCGCGACCCGGGCAAAGCCCGAGTCGCACGTGCCCGCGAGCGGCATCGCGTCGACGCCCGCCCCTGTCGTCACTTGCCCATGCTTTCGGGCAGCCAGAGCACGAGTTGGGGAAACGCCATCAGCAGGAAGACCACGGCGATCATCACCGCGACGAACGGGTAGCAGCCGCGGAAGATCTCCATGACATCGACCTCGGGGGCGATGTTGTTGAGGACATAGACGTTGAGGCCCACCGGCGGGGTGACCAGCGCCAGTTCGATCATGATGGTGACGAACACACCGAACCAGACGGGATCGATCCCGAGTTCGAGCACGACGGGCATGACGAAGGGGAGCGTGAGGATCAGCGTGCCCATGGTGTCGAGCATGCAGCCGAGGATCAGGTAGAGCACGATCAGCAGGAGCAGCACGCCGGTCGCCCCGATGCCCAGCTCGCTGATCCAGGTAACGAGCGCCGGCGTGAGCCCGGTTTGCACGAGGAAGCGGCTGACCAGTACGCCGCCGATGATGATGATGAAGATCATGCCCGAGGTGTGGCCGGCTTCGCTGAGCGAGAGCTTCAGCGCCTTCCAGCTGAGCCGCCCCATCACCGCGGCCACGACCATGACGCCGATGGCGCCGATGGCCGCCGCTTCCGTGGCGGTGAAGATGCCGCCATAGATGCCGCCGATCACCAGCAGGAACACCGCCAAGGTCGGCACCAGTTTCCACAGCGAGGTCAGGCGCTCGTGCCAGCTGAACCGCGGCCCCTTCGGCCCGAGGGCGGGGTTCAGCATGCTGCGGACGGTGATCAGGGCGATGAATGCCGAGGTGAGGATCAGGCCGGGAATGATGCCGGCAATGAACAGCTTGCCGATCGAGGTTTCCGTCCACACCCCATACAGGATCATGATGAAGCTTGGCGGGATGAGGATCGCGAGCGTCCCCCCGGCGGCCACGCTGCCCGCTGCCAGCCGCGGGTGGTAGCCGCACTTGCGCATCTCGGGCATGACCATGGCGCCCACCGTCGCCACGGCGGCAATGCTCGACCCGGTGACCGCGCCGAACCCGGCACAGGTCGCCGTGGCCGTCACGGCAAGCCCGCCCGGCAGGCGCCCGAACCATTTGTACACGCAATCGTACAAGTCGGACGCGATGCCGGTGTGAAAGACGAGAAGCCCCATGAAGATGAACAGGGGCGCCGAGATCAGCAGGAAGTTCGACCCGTTTTCCCAGGTGATCAGGCCCACCTGGGCCGCCGTCGGGGCAAGTCCCATGAGCAGCACATTGCCGCCGGCACCGACGAAGGCGAGGGCGAAGCCGATCGGCATGCCCGCGAAGATCAGCGCCATCATGACGATGACGCCGATGACACCGAGAGTGAGAAGTTCCATGACCGTGTTCGCCGTTGTCAGAGCGCGGGCGGCGCCGTCGGGACAGCCGACGGTGGCACCACGAGTTGGTGGAGATAGTGCACGCACAGGAAGAGCGCGGAGGCTGCCATGATCACGGAGAACGGCCAGTAGGGGACGTCGAGGTAGACCGGCCGCTCGTCGAACCGGTACATTTCCCAGGCGCTGACGATGGATTGGTAGGTAAGCAGCAGCGACAGCGAGAGCCCGCCGAGCGCCGACACCGCGTCGGCAATCCGGCGGGCGAGGCCGGTGGTGCGCAGATAGAACAGCTCCATGCGCACGTGATGCCCGGTGACCGTCGCCGACGGCAGGCTGCACAGGAACACCGTCAGCAGCAGCAGGCCGCCGGCATCGACGCTCCACGAGAGCGGAGCGTCGAAGAAGTAGCGTAGCACGACGTCCACCCCGACGAGGAGCATGAGGGCCGGAATGAAAACCAGCGTGCCGATGGCATGCAGTGCTGCCGCAAGTCGGTTCGAAACCGATGCCGCTTCCTTGTCAGGGGTGGGCATGCTCATTTCAGTCCCCGATGAAGCCGGGGACGGGGTCCGTCACCGCCAGCATGAACAGTTCGTCGTCGCTCATGCCCGCGTATTTCTCCTCGAGCCGACGGATGTCGGCGAGCAGCGCGCGCGCCGGCCGCCCGGCAGCCTCCTGCTCGGCCGCCCACTTCTCGACCAGCGGCTCGACCGCCTTGCGCACCCGATCCATTTCGGCGGGCTCCATGACGATCGTTTCGACGCCGGCAGCGGCGTAGGCGGCCTTGGCCTCGTTCACGGCATTGATGCCGACCACTTGCGTGAGCGCGGGCGACACCAGCTGCTGGAAGTGCAGGAAGGCGTCCTGCATGTCCGGCGGCAGGGCGTCGAAGGCGGCGCGGTTGACGCAGGCATCGATGGTCGCGACGGTGAGGTTCAGCGTCGTGTGGTACTTGGCCAACTCCGGGATCTTGTAGGCAATGAAGGCCGAGTTGGTCCACGCGATGGCGTCGATCATGCCCTGCTGCATGGACACGTACAGGTCCGGGAAGGGAATCTGCACGAACACCGCGCCCAGCGCCGCCCCGACTTCCGGATCGCCGCTCGGAATGCCGATCTTGAGGCCCTTGAAGTCCTCGAGCCGGCGCACCGGCTTCTTGCTCATCAGGTCATAGGCGCTGGTGATCGCCTGGTAGGCGAAATAGACTTCCTGCTGCTCGAACTCCGGCTTGAAGTATTTCGGCGCGAGTTCGGCGGTGACGCGCGACAGCACCGCCATGTTGCTCGGCGCCACGAAGGGCTGCTGCCAGACCTTGCTCAGGTCGAAGCCGCGGCCCTCTTGGGCGACGTAGCAGGTGGCGTATTCGGCGATCTTGGAGCGCACGCCCTTGAAGCCATCCTTGGTCCCCAACAAGGTGCCGGCGCCGAACTCCTCGATGATGAACTTGCCGTCGGTGGCTTCCGTGAACCACTTGAGCGCGCCCTGCCAGACCGGCGGCACCACCGAGGCCGGCGGCACCGGATGGGCGAACTTCCACACGATCGGCTCGCCGTCATAGGTGATGTTCGGCTCGGCTTGTGGAATCTTGTGCTGCATCCAGTCCTTGGTGGCGTCGGCGCGGGCAGCGCCGCCCGCGGCTAGCATGAGAACCGACACCGCGGCTGCGGCAACGGTCCGCTGCATGGTCGTTGGACGTTTCGTCAACTTCTCCTCCTCCTCAGTTTAGGGCTTGTGCAGGAGCCGGCCGTTCTCGCGGCACATCCTCTGCAGGCCCGGCGAAAGTCGGCCTCCCTCGCGGCACCGGGCGCCGTGGCGCCGCACCGCGAAAGCGACGAAGCTAGACGCAGGCGGACAGGCCTTCATCGAGCAGGATGGTGGCGCCGTGCATGGCGCGCACCTCGTCCGCTGCCAGGAACAGCGCCGCCGCCGCCATCTCCTCGGGCGGCGAATAGATGCGGGTGCTGGGTGTCGCCGCCGCCTTCGCCGCCTGCGTCGCGGCAGCGTCCGGGCCAAGGCGGTCGTTTTCGTTGAGGGGCGTCGCGGTATTGCCGGGCGCGATGGCGTTGATGTGCACATCATAGGGCGCGAGGTCGCCGGCCAGCGCCTTGGTCAGCATCACCACAGCCGCCTTGGTGGCGCTGTACAACGGAAACCGTGCGGAACCGCGGAACGCCGCCACCGAGGCGACGTTGATGATGCGTCCGCGGCGGCGCTCCTTCATGCCCGGCGCGACGGCGTTGATGGCGAAGAACATGCCCTTGAGGTTGATGTCGACCATGCGGTCGAAATCCTCCTCCGTGGTCTGGCCGATGGGCGTCGGATAGTAGACGCCCGCGGCGTTGACCAGGATGTCGATGGGGCCGAGCGACCGCGTCACTTCGGCGGTGACGGCCGCGAGGGCCGCAACGTCGCGCACATCGGCGGCGAACGCTTCCGCGTGTCCGCCTGCCGCCACGATGGCGCGTGCCACGGCCTCCGCCTTGGCCCGATCGTTGCTGGCCAGCACGGCGACCCGGGCCCCCTCCCGGGCGAAGCGCTCGGCCGTCGCCCGGCCGATCCCGGAACTCCCCCCGGTGATCATCGCCACCCTGCCCTGCAGCTTCATTCCGCGTTCCCCTCTTGAACTCTCATGTCGGCGCGCCGTGCGCGGGTCGCCGCGTCATCCACGGTGCCGTCGGCGCGCAGCACGACGCCGTAGACCGAAGCCGCACGCTCCTGGCTCACCAGCCCGGCGCGGACATCCTTGCGCACGCGTTCCGGGTCACGGGCGGCGGGCGGGCCGTAGCCGCCCCCGCCGGTCCCGATGGAGACGACCGTCTCGCCCGGTTCGAGGACGAGGTGGCCCACCGGCGGCAGCGGCTGCAGGCGCCCGGCGGCGTCGCGCCTC
>NZ_DASWVV010000188.1:0-6433 GCF_036406155.1 Devosia sp.
TCCCGGCCCGCGTCGCTTGCGTCCGGGGCTGCCGGTACGGTCGCCTCCGCTGCCGCTTCCGGCTTGGACCGGGACGGCGCGCGGGCGGTGCGGACGTTGCTGGCAAAGGCGAGAGCGAAACTGGTCATGGCGATTTTCGGCGTGGGTTGAGACGCTGTCCCCGCCGGCAAAACACCGCTGCGGCAAGGGAAGTTGCACGACGCCGCTGCCCGCCCCCCGGTTCCGTCGGCCATGGTTAACATTTGCGTAAAATGCGCGTCATCGCGGCGCTCCCGGCCGGGTCGCGCCGCGACGCCGCGGATGCCGGCCTTGGGGGTCAGGCCCTGAGCTCGCTCCAGCCCGGATGCCGGCGGAACTGCGCCGCCACGTAGCCGCATTGCGGCAGGATCTTGAAGCCTTCCGCCCGCGCGTCGGCGATCAACGCCTCGACCAGCTGCAGCGCAATGCCGTGGTTGCGGTATTGCGGCGGCACGCCGGTATGCTCGGCGATGACGGTCTTGGGATCGAGGTGCCGATAGTTCAGCTCGGCTTCGGAGCCGTCGGGCAGGCGAACGAAATAGCGGCCGCCATGGGCCGCATGGTGCTCACGCTCGACGGGGTGGTCTTCGATCATTCGAATATTCCTTGTGCATCAACGGGTTCAAGTACGGGTGATGTCCTGCGAGAGTTCGGGGAAGAGGAACCTCTCGTTGAGAAAGGGGTGCACCTGGAGGGCAGCGGCCATGTCCTTGACCGCGAGGGCGCGCTTGCCCTGCTGCAGATAGATGAGGGCACGCCCCGACAGCGCCCCGAAATGGCGCGGCTCGCGCTTGAGCACCTCCTCGATATCGGCGAGCGAGGCGTCGAGCGTGTTGGTCATGTAGTGCAGGGTGGCGCGCTGGTTCCAAGCCTCGGCATAGTCGGGGTAGTCGCGCACGAGGCCGTCCGCCATCTCGAGCGCGGCGAGGATCTCGCCGGCCCGGCGCGCCGCGAGCAGGTCGGCCATGCGTGCCGCCAGCACCGGGTCGGATGGCGTCGTCCAGTGAATCCAGATCTGCTGGTCGATGCGGTGCGCGGTCTCGGCGTCGGGGGCGAGCCGCAACTGGGCGAAGAGCTGTTCGAGCGCCGCCCGGTCCTCGGCCTCGCCGGCCCCGGCGGGTGCGACAAGCACCGCCGCCGCCAGCAGCAGGGCGGCGAGCAGGGCGGCAGGGAGGCGGAAGACCCGGCGCATCGTGGCGGCATCATCGACCGCCCCGCCGGGCAAGGCAAGCCTCGGCGTCTTGACAGATCGGTGAGCGGGCCGCACCCCCGCGCCCTTCGCCGGCCGGCGGCGGCCGCCCGCTTGACGCAGATCAAGCGTTCGGGCCGGGCGTCTCCTAGCTTTGCGGCAGCCGCGGCGTGCCGCCGGGAAGGGGACCCACGCGCCCGTTGCGCATTGTCGCCGCCCGTGCAACTCTCCGCGTGCTGCATGCTAACATGCCAGTTCATCGGACCGGTGCGGGGGACCGGACGCTGACCCCGAAAGGGCGAAAAGGGAGAACCATCGAAATGCGAAAGGCTCTGCTACTCACCACGCTCGCGGTCGTCCTGGCCTCGGGCACCGCGCTCGCCGACACCTCGGCCAAGCGCATCGCGCTGTCCAACAACTACGCCGGCAATTCCTGGCGCCAGGCCATGCTCACCAGCTGGGACACGATCACCAAGCCGGCCGTCGAGAAGGGCATCGTCGCTGCCGCCGACGCCTTCACCACGGCCGAGAACCAGGCCACCGAGCAGGCCGCCCAGATCCAGAATCTCATCCTGCAGGGCTACGACGCCATCGTCATCAACGCCGCCTCGCCGACGGCGCTGAACGGGGCCGTCAAGGAAGCCTGCGACGCCGGCATCGTCGTCGTCTCCTTCGACGGCATCGTCACCGAGCCGTGCGCCTGGCGCATCGCGGTGGATTTCGCCGCCATGGGCAAGGCCGAGATCGACTATCTCAAGGAGGCCCTGCCCGGCGGCGGCAAGCTGCTCGAGATTCGCGGCCTCGCCGGCGTCTTCGTCGACGACGAGATCTCCAAGGGCATCCATGAAGGCGTGGCCGAGAACCCGCAATTCGAGATTGTCGGCTCGGTGCACGGCGACTGGGCCCAGGACGTGGCGCAGAAGGCGGTGGCCGGGATCCTGCCCAGCCTGCCCGAGGATATCGTCGGCGTCGTCACCCAGGGCGGCGACGGGTACGGCGCGGCCCAGGCCTTCGCGGCGGCGGGCCGGCCGACGCCGCTGATCATCATGGGCAATCGCCAGGACGAACTGGCCTGGTGGAAGCAGCAGAAGGACGCCTCCGGCTACAAGACCATGTCGGTCTCCATCGCCCCGGGCGTGTCGACGCTCGCCTTCTGGGTGGCGCAGCAGATCCTCGACGGCCAGGACGTGCCCAAGGACCTGGTGGTGCCGTTCCTGCGCATCGACCAGGACGGGCTCGAGGCCGCCCTCGAGACGACGCCGTCGGGTGGCGTCGCCAATGTCGAGTATACGCTCGAGGACGCGCAGAAGGTGATCGCCGCGGCCAAGTAGCGGCCGCGGCTCCGCCATCATGCAGGATCCGCAGGACATCCCTGTCTTTGCGGTGGACGGCGCCAGCAAGAGCTTTGGCGCCGTCCGCGCGCTTGCCGGCGTCGATTTCTCGGTCCGTGGCGGCGAATGCGTCGGGCTCGTCGGCCACAACGGTGCCGGCAAGTCGACGCTGGTCAACGTCATCACCGGCGGCCTCCGGCTTGACGCCGGCAGCATCCGCCTTGCCGGGCAGGACGAAACCGCACGCTACGCCATCCGCGAGGCGCACGCGCACGGGGTGCGCTGCGTCTTCCAGGAGCTGTCGCTGTGCCCCAACCTGACGGTGACGGAGAACACCCGCATCAGCCACGCCGCGCTCCGGGGCCCGGGCTGGCGGCGGCGGGCCGAGGCGCTGATCCGCGGCACGCTCGACGACATCTTTCCCGGCCACGGCATCGATTGCCGGCAGACCATCTCGACGCTCAGCATCGCCGAGCGGCAGATGGTCGAGATCGCCACCGCCTTCTCCGAGACGGATGCGCCGGTGAAGCTCGTCATCCTCGACGAGCCGACCTCCTCGCTCGATGCCAGCCTCGCCGCGCAACTGCTCGCCTATGTGCGCCGCTTCGTCGGCGGGGGCGGCGCGGTGGTGCTGATCTCGCACATTCTGGGCGAGATCCTGTCCGCCGCCGACCGGGTGGTGGTGATGAAGGACGGCAAGGTCGTGGCCGAGCGCCCGGCCGGCGAGTTCTCCATCGACACCCTGGTCGGCGCCATGGGCAGCGTGGTGCGGGCGCGCGATGCCGCCCGGCACGGGCCTGATGTCACCGGGCTCGCGCCGGTGCTCAGGCAGAAGGCGCGCCCGCGCGCCCGGGCCATCGAGTTCGTCGCCTATCCGGGCGAGATCGTCGGGCTTGCCGGCCTGGGCGGGCATGGCCAGACACAGACGCTGGTCAGCCTGTTCATGGCGCAGGGCGGCGACTGGCTGGCGCCGCGCGACGGCAAGGTCGCCTTCGTCGCCGGCGACCGCCACGTCGACGGCAATCTGCCGCTGTGGAGCATCCTGCGGAACATGACCATCGGGCTATTGCCCGACCTCACGCGCTTCGGGCTGGTGGATGAGCGCCGGGAGCAGGCGGTCGCCCGCGCCTGGCGCGAGCGCATCGACGTGCGCACGCAGGACCTGGCCAATCCCATCCTGTCGCTGTCGGGCGGCAATCAGCAGAAGGTGCTGTTCGCCCGCGCCCTGGCGACGCGGGCGCCGGTGGTGCTCATGGACGATCCGATGCGCGGCGTCGACATCGGCACCAAGCAGGAGGTCTATCACATGCTCAGGGCCGAGGCCGACAAGGGCCGCACCTTCGTGTGGTACTCGACCGAGATGGACGAGATCTGCCAGTGCGACCGCGTCTACGTGTTCCGCGAGGGGCGCATCGCGGCCGAACTCACGGGCGCCGACATCACCGAGGAGCGCGTGCTCGCCGCCTCCTTCGCGGAGCAGGCCGCATGAACTGGCTGTCGGCCGAACGCCTGCGCCTGCTGGTGCCGGCGCTGTCGCTGGCGGCGCTGCTCGCCGCCGTCTTCTGGCTGCAGCCGCGCACCATGAGCTATACCGGGCTCAACCTGCTGTTCAACCTCGCCGTGCCGATCGCGCTCGCCACCGTCGCGCAGATGCTGATCATGACGGTCAACGACCTCGACCTGTCGATGGGCACGTTCGTGAGCTTCGTCGCCTGCGTCACCGCCACCTTCCTGCAGTCGGCGCCGCTGCTCGGCGTCCTCGTCCTCGCCGCCACCATCGCCGTCTACGCCGCCCTGGGCGTGATCATCTACCTACGCAACCTGCCCTCGATCGTGGTGACGCTGGGGATGAGCTTCGTTTGGGGCGGGCTCGCCGTGCTGCTGCTGCCGGCGCCGGGCGGGGTGGCGCCCGACTGGATCCGCTGGCTGATGACGTCCAGGCCGCCCTTGGTGCCGATGGCCATCGTCGCCAGCGTGCTGATCGCCATCGTCGCCCACTTCATCGTCATGCGCTCGGCCTTCGGCGTCGTCATCCGCGGCGTGGGCGGCAACGAGCGTTCCGTCGCCCGCGCCGGCTGGTCGGTGCTCAGGGCGCGCGCCGCCACCTATGCGCTCGCCGGTTTCTTCGCGGTGCTGTCCGGCATCAGCCTCGTCGGCCTCACCACCTCCGCCGACGCCAACGTGGCGCTGCGCTATACGCTGCTGTCCATCGCCGGGGTGATCCTGGGGGGCGGCGAGTTCGTCGGCGGCCGGGTGTCGCCGGTGGGGGCGGTGATCGGGGCGCTGACGCTGACGCTGGCCGGCTCGTTCCTCAGCTTCCTCAGGATTTCGCCGGATTGGCAGATCGGCGCGCAGGGGGCGATCCTCATCATCGTGCTGGCGCTGCGGCTGCTGCTCAACCGCCGCGAGGCCGCGGAGCGGGCCGGATGAGCGCGCTACGCACCCTCTTCGCCCGCCCCTGGATCTGGGCCTTCATCGCCGCCTTCGCGGTCTGGCTCGCCACCATCCTGTTCACCGGCGGGGCCTCGACCCTGGGTCTCACCCAGGCGGCGCTGACCTTTGCCTCGTTCTCCGTCATCGTCGGGCTCGGGCAGATGTTCGTCATCACGCTGGGGCCGGGCAATATCGATCTGTCCATCCCGGCGACGATGACGCTTGCCGGCACAGTGGCGCTCAAGCTGATGGATACCGACAACGGCCTCATCCTGCTCGGGCTCGCCGCCACTTCCGGCATTGGCATCGCCGTGGGCGTCGCTAACTACGCCCTGATCAAGCTGCTGCGCATCCCGCCGATCATCGCGACGCTGTCCTCGAGCTTCATCGTGCAGTCGACGGCGATCTGGTACAATCGCGGCATCCGCATCAAGCCGCCCGGCGTGCTGGCCGATTTCGCCGTCGCCTCGAGCTTCGGCATTCCGAACGTGGCGCTCGTGGCGCTCGCCGTCTCGCTGCTCGCCTGGGTGCTCTTGGAAAAGGGCCTCTACGGGCGCTGGGTGTCCGCCATCGGCCAGAATCTGAGGGCGGCGCGGCTGGCGGGCGTGCCAGTCGACGGCGTGCGCTTCGCCACCTACGTGCTGTGCGCGCTGCTGGCGGCGCTGGCCGGGTTCCTGCTCAGCTGCTTTTCGGGCGGCGCGGCCCTCAACATGGGGGCCGAGTACCTGCTCACCTCCATCGCCGTGGTGGTCATCGGCGGCACCGCCGTGGCCGGCGGCTTCGGCAACGTGCCGGGCATTTGGGGCGCGTCGCTGTTCCTGTTTCTCGTCGTGTCGATGCTCAACACCTACGGCGCCAGCGCCGGGGTGCGGCTGCTGCTCACCGGCCTGATCATCATCGCGGTGATTATCGCGGCGAGCAGGAAGCCGGCAGGGTAGGGGCACCCGCGCCTCACTTCCGCTGCCTGCAGCGGGGCCGCCTCTGGCGGTGGGGGCGCCGTCGCGCCACAGGGGACCGCCCGGGCCCGGTGGTTGGGGCTCGATCGTGCGGTCGCGACTGTTCTCCCGCGCGGCGGGCGGGCGCCCCCTCCCCAACCCTCCCCACAAGGGGGAGGGTGTCCCCCGGTGCGCTTGGCCCAATGGTGCCACCAAGGCCGACAGCGGCCACCTTCACCAGCCGGAACCAGCCGCAACGCTCGCCTCACCCGCCGGAACCGGCCGCGACGCACTCTTCACCCTCCCCCGCGAAGCGCGGGGAGGGTCGGGGAGGGGGTGGTGCCGCGGGACACGGGTGCCGCAGTCGGCACCCTCCCTGCCGGGGGACGGCGGGACCGCCCGGGCCCGGTGGTTGGGGCCGGATCGTGCGGTCGCGACTGTTCTCCCGCGCGGCGGGCGGGCGCCCCCTCCCCAACCCTCCCCACAAGGGGGAGGGTGTCCCCCGGTGCGCTTGGCCCAATGGTGCC
>NZ_DASWVV010000189.1:0-5211 GCF_036406155.1 Devosia sp.
CGGTCGAACGGAAAAGCGATGCGTACCGTGTGGCCGACGCGTCGGCCACGTCCTGCGCCTCCTGTCGCGCGGCTGCCGCTGCCAGTTCGGCCTGCAGCCGGGCCGCATCGCCGGCGGCAATCGCCGCGGCGAGGCCCTCCTCGCGGGGAAGGTCGATGTCGATGACGTATTGCCGCTTCGAGTTGGCATAGAAGCGCGGCACGATGCCGTCCGCAAGCTTGAACGAGACGCGCGAGCCGGCCGCACTGACGCGGTTGTCGACGGCACGCAATTGCTGGGGCATGGCGGCCTTGAGCTCGGACACGTCGACCGGCACCGGCCAGTCGAACTCGACGTAGCCGCCGCCCTCGTTGAGGCTGAACCGGGCTTCTGTATCGATGCTCCAGTCGAACTGCAGCCTGAGGAAAGTCGGATTGTGCCCGACCCTGAGCGTAGACGCGGGGTTGAGCAGCCTTGCCTGCTCCGCCTTGCGCCGCTGCTCGGCGAGGACCGAGGCCCGCTTGGCGCGCTCGGCGAGTTCGGTCACCACTTCGGGAGGCAGGCCGGGCGGCAGCCCCTGCCAGGTCGGCGGCAGCAGGTCGATATACAGGCGCTCGCCCGCTTCCATGCTGTTGAGGATGAACTTGCCGCGCAGCCCGAAACGGATGCCCCGGCCATCCGGGTCGACCTTGGCGGCGGCAACGTGTTCGGGCAGGCTGACCGGGAGGTCGGGCAGCGCAGCTGCGATCGGCTCCTCGAACTCGAGGATGATGACGTTGTTCTCCTGCCTCAGCTTGTAGGGCGGCAGGTCGAGGCGCTCCGGAAAGGACAGCACCATCCGCGCGAACCCGTCCTGCCTCGTGGCGGCGAGCTGGGCTGCATCGGCCGCGGCGGCGACAGCCGGCAACAACAGCAGCAGCGCCAGCGCTCCGGCACGCACCAGGACTGCAACCGCCCGTTGCCAATAGGCCGGAGACACATTCATCGTCGGCTTCTGCTGACTGTTACCGCATTCTGGCCAGCAACATAGCGGCGGTGTGTTTAACGGCTCATGAACCCGGCCCGCCCAATTGCCGGAACCGGCTGCGCCGCCGCCGCTACTGCCCGACGATCTGCGGCAGGGCGGCCAGGTCCTGCTCGGCGGAGCCGGCACCCGCGCCGCCGTTGTCCGACGCCATGCTGGCCGTGAGCTGCTTGGCCTTCTCGGGGCGCATGCGTGCCATGATGAGAGCCATCTTGCGCGGCGTCACGGCGCTCGCCACGCGCAGCAGCACCGGCATCTCCAGTTCGTCGAAGATGGCGGCGGCCTCCTTCGGCTTCATCGTCTCGTACATGGCGACGATCGCATTGAACTGGCTGTCGTCGCTGGCCTTCTTGGCCTCGACGAGGGCGTTGACGCGCGCCTCGAGGGCCTCGAGGGCGGTCGTGCGCTCCGCGATCCGCTTCTCGGCGGCCTCCACCAGCGCCAGGCGCATCTCGATTTCGGCCTCCCGGGCCTCCAGCTCCACCCGGCGCTCCCCCAGCCGCTCGATCACGGCCCCCTGGCTGTCGACAGCGGTGCCGGCGAGCGGCACGACGTTGCCATTGCCGTCCAGCCGAGTCGGCAAGGCGTCGCCTCCGGCAGCCAGGCCGGGCGCGCAATCGCCGGCGGCGCGCGCGGGTTCCGTTCCTGCCGCACCGTGTCCGGCCGCGACCGTGGCATCGCCGGGCGGGCATGGCGCCGACGCGCCCGGTACGACGCTATCGGGCCCCGCGGCAGCGCTGCCGCTGCCATGCGCGCTTTCGACTTCGGGAGCAATCTTCGCGCCTTCGGCATCCTTGCCCGGCAGCGGCACGGTGGGGGCGGTATCCTGCAGTGTCGGGCTCGGATCAGCGGCGAGCGTCTCCCGGGGCATTTCGGCCACGGCGTCGCCCTCGCCACCGCCGCCCGCGGCGGCCACCAGCGTCGTCCCGGTCAGCATGTAGCCACCAGTGGTGACCAGCCCCAGCCCCTTGAACACCAGCAGGGCTGCGGCGGACAGGATGACGACAGGGAGCAGCCTGACCGGTCTCACGCAGCCCGACCCCTCGTGCGCGGACGCATCGCCAGCTGTTGCAGCGCGGACTGCACCTTGTTGGGTTCGACCAGCCGGTCGTCCTCGGGCGCAGGGCCCCGCGCCGCCTTCGTGATCCGGGCGATCTTGTCCATGAGCTGCTGGCCGGCCGTCACGTGGTTGGCCAGTTCGATGCCGAACTTCTCCGCCTCCTCCAGGCGCCCGTTGAGGACCGTGTCCGCCTCGAGGGCCGCGGTCTTGAGCTCGTGCACCGCCGCGTTGGCCAGCGCCGTCGCCTGGACCAGGTCCGCCACCATCTTGCGCAGCGTATCGCGGTCGGCGTGAAGGTTCTTCAGCCTCTGGTTCAATACGATGCAGTATCCGATTGTCGTGGCGAGCAGTATTGCCACTGCCGACTCGACAATAATGCCCAATGAAAGCCCAAACATCAGCGCCCCTCTGTGGTCTCGTCGATGGCTTCGAACGCAGCCATCGTTACCTTTGGCGGATTGAGCGGCCGCGCCACCCGCACCGAAACATTGTCTCCCATGTGCCCCATGATCGCGTCGGTGAGGTCGACCTCGCCGCAGCGCAGCCTGACCGGATCGGTCGGCGCCCGGTCGAACATCAGCGTGTCCCCGGGGCGCATGGCGAGTACACGACTGAGCGGCAGCTCGAACTCGTGCAGGATGGCTTCCAGTTCCACGTCGGCGGCGAAGATCTCGGTGGCGAGGTGGCCTTCCCAGATCGGGTCGCGGCCGAATTTCTCGCCCATGTACATCTGCAGCAGTTGCTCGCGGATGGGTTCGATCGTGGCGTAAGGCAAGAGGATCTCGATCTTGCCGCCGCGCTCGTCCATCTCGATCCGGAGTTCGATGAGGATGGCGGCATTGGCCGGCCGGGAGATGGCGGCGAAGCGCGGGTTCGTCTCCAGCCGCTCGATCTTGAAGGTGACGGGGGTGAGCGGCTCGAATGCCTTGTGCGTGTCTTCGAGGATGACCTCGATCATGCGGCGGGCGAGCGCCATCTCGATGGTGGTGTAGGGGCGTCCCTCCACACGAATGGTACCGCCGACGCGCCTCCCCCCGAGCAGCACGTCGATCATCGAGTAGATGAGGTTGCTGTCCACCGTCAGCAGCCCGAAATTGTCCCATTCCTCGGCCTTGATCACCGACAGGATGGCGGGCAGCGGAATCGAATTGAGATAGTCGCCGAAGCGTACCGAGGAGATCGACTCCATCGACACTTCGACGTTGTCGGAGGTGAAGTTGCGCAGCGACGTCGTCGCCAGCCGCACCAGCCGGTCGAAGACGATCTCGAGCATCGGCAGGCGCTCGTAGCTGACCAGCGCCGAGTTGATGAGGGCCTGCACCCCGGTGAGTTCGACATTGGCGCCCGCGTTCGGGTCGAAGCCGAGCAGGCTGTCGATCTCGTCCTGGTTCAGCACCCGGTCCGGCGCGCCGCTGCCGTCCTTGCCGTTGTCGGCGTCGAGCATGGCCGCCCATTCCGCCGAGATGGCGTCGTCGTTGGGCGCATCGGCCGCGGCGGCCGCAGCGCCCGCGCCGGCGCCCGCCAGGACCTCGTCCAGTCCCCAATCGTCAGAAAGCTTGTCCTGGTCGTTCGGACCGGCCATGTGCGGCTCCTATTGCACCAGGATTTCCTTGAACAATATGCTCTCAACCTGCGCCGGAAAGATCGCGACGTTGACGCGCCGGCGCAATTCCTCCTTCAGCCGGTAGATGCCGGCCGAGCCCTCGAGGTCGCTGCTGCGCAGTTCGCGTAGGTACACCTGGAAGGCGTCGATGACCTTGGCCAGCCGCGGCTGGATTTCCGCCATCATCGCCTCGTCGGCGACCTCGAGCGCGACGGTGAGCTTCATGAACTGCTCGCGCCCGCCGTCGCTGTTGAGGTTCACCGTCATCGTCGGCAGGTTGAAGATGAAGGTGTCGGGGATTTCGGCGAGGCGCAGCTCGGCCGCCAGGTCGCGCGGCGCGGAAAAGAACAGGAAATAGCTGCCGGCGCCCGCCGCCGCCAGCACCACCACCGCCGCCGCGGCGCCGATGACGAGCCGGCGTCGGCCGCCCTTGCCCTTGGCCGCATCCGCGCCGTCGTCGATTTCGGCCTCTGCCGCCATGCCCCCACAAGCCCTTGCGCGCCCGGCGATTCCGGTTGTCGTTCGAGCTAAGCGCCCGATGGTTAACGATTGGTTACGAACGGCAGAATCTGCCGGGCAGGATTTGCCGCCCTGCGCCGTTGCTGCCGCCGCGACCAGCCCGGAGAAACGCTACAGGTAGCTGTTTCTACAGCATTTTTCGCCTTGGCATGGTTTCTGCACTGTTAAGTCCGGGCCTGCCGGCTTGGGGAAGCGGCGCAGGTCCGGGGAACAACGGGGACTCTCGCGCCATGGAAAATGCGCAGCTCATCGGCCTGTCGCGGCAGATCGCCCTGCAGCGCCAGATGGACGTGGTGGCCAACAATTTGGCCAACATCAACACGACCGGCTTCAAGGCCGAGCAGATGCTGTTCGAGGAGTATCTGATGCCGGTCGCGGGCGACCGCGACTTCGCCTGGTCCGACCAGCAGCTCTCTTTCACCCAGGATTGGGGGACGCTGCACGATCTTTCGGGGGGCGACATCGTGCCCACCGGCAACCCGCTCGACATTGCCCTGCGCGGCGACGGCTTCCTCGCCGTCACGACGCCCGCCGGCGAGCGCTGGACCAGGGCGGGCGCCCTGCAGCTCGACGCCGGCGGCACCCTCGTCACCCTCGACGGCCATCCGGTGCTCGCCGAGAACGGGCCGCTAACCTTCGATCCCGGGGAAAACGAGATCGCGATCGCCGCGGACGGGACGGTTTCGACCGCCGCGGGCACCAAGGGACGCCTGCGCCTCGTCGAGTTCGCCAACCCCCAGGAGCTGGCGCGCGAAGGCAGCGGATTGTTTTCCGGCGGCACCCCCGTGGCGGCCGCGGCGACCACCGTGTCGCAGGGTTATGTCGAGCGCTCCAACGTTTCCGGCGTGCGCGAAATGACCGAAATGATCCGCGTCACGCGGTCCTACGAGAGCCTCGCCTCGCTGCTGACGCGGCAGGACGACATGCGCCGCAGCGCCATCCAGCGCCTCGGCGACGCGACGGCGTGAGGAGATAGCCCATGAAGGCCCTGTACATCGCTTCCACCGGCATGAGCGCGCAGGAGCG